>JAUYQG010000030.1 GCA_030695645.1 Legionellaceae bacterium | reverse complement strand
TAAAATTATTTTTCGCAAAATATCACTGAATTCGTAGGGTGAGCAAAGGAGCTTGCGACGTGCCCACCAGCAGTGGTACAACGGTGGGCACGTCGCAAGCTCCTTTGCCCACCCTACCTCGTTCACCCAGAATTGCTAAGTTAAATGGAAAGCATATGTCCTCTATTCGCTGAACATGATATCCTAAGGAACTCATTTCGATCATTGAAAAAGGACATGTTTTAACCATGGTTTATTCAGCTAGAGAAGTTATCCCTGTCAATATTGAAGACGAATTAAAACAATCGTACCTTGATTATGCCATGAGCGTTATTGTAGGACGCGCGCTGCCGGATGTGCGAGACGGATTAAAGCCCGTTCATCGGCGTGTGTTGTTCGCCATGAACGAATTAGGCAATGATTGGAATAAACCCTATAAAAAATCCGCTCGTGTGGTGGGTGATGTGATCGGTAAATACCATCCGCACGGTGATACGGCTGTTTACGATACTATTGTTCGCATGGCGCAGAACTTTTCCATGCGCTACATGTTGGTCGATGGGCAAGGTAACTTTGGTTCGGTAGACGGTGATTCGCCGGCGGCTATGCGGTATACCGAAATCAGAATGTCAAAACTAGCTCATGCTTTGTTGGCTGATTTAGAAAAAGAAACCGTTGATTTTAGTCCAAACTACGATGGTACCGAATTCGCACCTGTGGTTATGCCCGCTAGAATACCTAATCTATTAGTGAATGGATCATCGGGGATTGCGGTCGGGATGGCAACCAATATTCCCCCTCATAATTTGACCGAGTTATTGGACGCGTGTCTTGCCTTAGTGAATAACCCAGATATGACGATTGATGAACTCATGACTATCGTGCCTGGCCCTGATTTTCCTACAGCAGCCATCATCAATGGTCGGGCTGGTATTATCGAAGCGTACCGTACCGGGCGAGGTCGTATTTCTATTCGTGCCAGAACGGTCATTGAAACGGATAAACAATCGGGTCGCCAAGCTATTATCATCAATGAGTTACCTTACCAGGTGAATAAAGCTCGTTTGGTGGAGCGGATCGCAGAATTGGTTCGTGACAAGAAATTGGAAGGCATTTCGGGTCTACGCGATGAATCCGACAGGCAAGGGATGCGCGTTGTGGTTGAGTTGAAACGCGGTGAAGTTGCCGAAGTGATGCTGAATAATTTGTATGCTCACACTCAAATGCAAAATGTGTTCGGAATCAACATGGTGGCGTTGGTTGACGGCCAGCCTAGGACCTTAAATTTAAAGCAAATATTAGATTACTTTATTAAGCACCGCCGTGAAGTAGTGACTCGTCGGTGTATTTTTGAATTGAAAAAAGCTCGTGTTCGTGCGCATGTTTTAGAGGGTCTGGGTATTGCGTTGGCCAATATTGATGACATGATTGCTCTGATTAAAAAATCAACGACACCGCAAGATGCGAAAGAAGGGTTACTGGCACGCGCATGGCAACCTGGTTTGGTTAAAGCGATGTTGGAGAAAACCGGAAGTGATGCGTGTCGTCCTGACGATTTACCTCGTCATTATGGTTTAAGTGATGATGGGTATCGTTTGTCACCTGAGCAAGCACAAGCGATTCTTGAGTTACGATTGCATCGATTGACCGCATTAGAGCAAGATAAAATTTTAAATGAGTTCGAAATCTTACTGGATGTGATTCGGGATCTTTTGGATATTTTGGCATCTCCCTCACGATTAATGGATGTCATTCGCGGTGAATTGGAAGAAATCAAACAACAGTTTGGTGATGCGAGACGAACCGAAATCATGGCGTCACGTGAAGATTTAACGATAGCGGACTTGATCACGGAAGAAGATGTGGTTGTGACCATTTCTCATCAAGGGTATGTAAAATATCAACCTATTTCCGCGTATCAAGCACAACGGCGCGGTGGCAAAGGTAAATCGGCGACACACGTTAAAGATGAGGATTTTGTTGATCGATTGGTTATCGCGAGCACACACGATACGCTGCTTTGTTTCTCAAACCACGGCAAATTATATTGGTTGAAAGCCTATGAATTACCTTTGGCTAGCCGGATTTCACGTGGTAAACCCATTATTAATATTTTACCGCTGGCAGAAAATGAAGCGATTAATGCGATGTTGCCTGTTCGAGAATACCGAGATGATTCGTTTGTCTTTATGGCGACAAAACACGGTACGGTTAAAAAAGTTCCGCTGACCGCATTCAGTCGTCCGCGCAGCTCAGGAATTATTGCGATTGCATTGGATGATGATGATCGATTGGTCGGTGTCGATATAACCGATGGTACGAAGGATATCATGCTGTTTTCAGATGCCGGTAAAGTGATTCGATTTGGTGAGAATTTGATCAGACCACTGGGCAGAACGGCGCGTGGTGTGCGTGGTATTCGTCTTAGTCAGGATCAATCGGTGATTTCGTTAGTGGTGGCAAAATCGGAAGGTACCATATTAACGGCAACCGAATTTGGTTACGGCAAACGCACGGATGTGGAAGAGTATCGCATCACCGGCCGTGGAGGTCAGGGCGTGATTTCAATCCAAGTCAGTGAACGTAATGGTAAAGTCGTTCGTGCCGTACAAGTGACTAATAATGATGAAGCGATGTTAATTACCGATCAGGGTACGTTGGTGCGTTTTAAAGTCAGTGAGTTATCCATTATTGGTCGCAATACACAGGGTGTGCGATTAATTAATGTGACATCGGGTGAGCATGTTGTTGGGATGCAACGTATTGAGGACATCCAGGATGATGAACTCAATCACGATATTCAAGAGGACATTCAAAATGACGAATCCGGTGAAGACGAGAGCCTATAATTTTGGTGCAGGACCCGCGATGTTGCCTGAGTCTGTGTTGCAAGAGACACAGGCTGAGTTATTAAATTGGCGTGGACTCGGCATGTCCGTTTTGGAGATTGGTCATCGCACGCCGGAGTTTATGGCGATGATGGAGGAAGCGCAAGCCCTGTTGCGTGAGTTGCTTGCTATTCCCAAGAATTACCACGTTTTATTTTTAGGTGGTTCGGCGCGTACGCAATTTGCCATGGTGCCTATGAATCTGCTGTCTCATCAACAAGAAGCCGGTTATCTGATTTCCGGTATTTGGTCGGAACTCGCGTATGACGAATGTCATCGATTGAAACGCGCTTATTGTGTGGCGAGTACGGAATCCGGTGGTTATAGGCAAGCCCCTGGGCCCCTGAGCTGGGAGCTGCAAGATAACACAGGCTATGTGTACTATACGTCGAATGAAACCATCAATGGCGTGCGTTATGGAGAACAACCACAGTTTGGAGATATTCCTCTCGTCGCAGACATGACATCGAGTTTGCTGAGTGAGCCATTGAATATAGCGGATTATGGGTTGATTTTTGCAGGTTCTCAAAAAAATATAGCGCCAGCAGGATTAACCATTGTGATTGTTCGAGAGGATTTACTTGAAAAACCAACAGAATATCCTATTCCTACGATGTTAGATTACCGCACGCATGTTGCCAACAATTCATTGTATGCGACGCCACCAACATTCAACTGTTACATGGCTTTGCAGATGTTTCAGTGGATTAAAGCACAAGGAGGCGTGACGGCAATGGAGCAATTAAATAGGCAAAAAGCTGCTAAGTTATACGATTATATTGATGCTAATCCTTTTTACAATTGTTTGATAGATAAAAAGTCACGCTCGATAATGAATGTATGTTTTACGACGGTTCGACCCGAGTTGGAGCCTATTTTTGTAACACGTGCCGATCAAGCCGGTTTATTGGCATTAAAAGGTCATAAAAAAGTAGGTGGCTTACGAGCAAGCTTATACAATGCCATGCCCATGGCTGGGGTTGATGCGTTGATCAGTTTTATGCATGATTTTTCAGAGGCTCATTCCGTATGACCAACATGCCGTTACTGAGTCAACCGGTGAAGTCTTTGCGCGGAGACATTATAGTTCCTGGTGATAAATCCATTTCTCATCGAGCTATTATTTTAGGATCCATTGCAAAGGGTACAACGACAATTGATGGTTTTTTAGATGGTGAAGATTGCCTTAGGACGTTAACGGCATTTCAAGCAATGGGCGTGTCTATCGAAGGTCCGACAGATAAACGGGTTGTTGTGCATGGTGTCGGAAAACATGGACTTAGAAAACCTGTAGAGACCATGGATTGCGGTAACTCGGGGACCACGATGCGTTTGTTATCGGGGGTGTTAGCTGCCCAATCGTTTACCACCAAATTAACCGGTGATCATAGTTTACTGAAGCGACCTATGGAGCGCATCGCACGTCCCTTGATGCACATGGGAGCGGAAATTATTACTCATGATGGGCACCCGCCGTTGACCATACATGGTGCGCAGAGGTTAGAAGGGATTGCTTATGAAATGCCGGAAGCCAGTGCGCAAGTGAAGTCATGTATATTATTGGCTGGAATGTATGCATTGGGCGAAACGACCGTGATTGAAACGGGAGTGACACGGGACCATACCGAGCGGATGTTAACGACATTTTCATATCCGATTCATAAATCAGATAATGCCATTACTATTAATGCCAAGAGTGAATGTCAGGGGACAGATATTCGGGTACCTGGTGATATCTCGTCAGCCGCTTTTTTTATTGTAGCGGCAACGTTGATCCCAAATGCTGAATTGGTCATTCGCAATGTGGGCGTGAATCCTGCGCGCACCGGAATTATTCAAATATTACTGCGCATGGGAGCCTCCATAGAGATCACGAACAAACGATTGTGGGGTGAAGAACCTGTGGCGGATATACACGTGCGATCGGCAACATTGGAGGGTATCGATATTCCTGCCGCGTTAGTTCCGATTTCCATCGATGAGTTTCCCGTTATTTTCATTGCCGCAGCCTGTGCAAAAGGTCAGACGTTATTGCATGGAGCTAAGGAGTTGCGTTACAAAGAGAGTGATCGTATTGGTGTGATGGTCAATGGATTGCATGCGTTGGGCATTGAGGCGCAGGCATTAGACGATGGGGTTCATATACGTGGAGGCGCCTTGCGAGGCGGCGTGGTGGATAGCCATCACGATCATCGGATCGCTATGGCGTTTGCAATTGCTGGAGCTGTTGCACAAGCCCCGATTACTATTAACCATTGCGAATCTATTGCAACCTCATTTCCGACGTTTGTGCAAACAGCAAACCAATTAAACATGGCTATTAGAGACATTCAACATGATTGAGACACAAGATGTACCCGTAATTACCTTAGATGGTCCGAGTGGCACGGGTAAAGGAACCTTATGTTATCGGCTGGCTAAGCATTTGGGCTGGCACTTCTTAGATAGCGGAGCCATCTATCGAGTATTAGCCTATGCGGCAACAAAGCAGGCTTTGGATTACCATGAGATCGCTAAATTAGTCACGTTAGCGGTATCGTTACGATTACGGTTTGATGTGGATGACGATGGACATGCTATTGTGTTTCTTGATGGCGAGGACGTGAGTCAACACATACGTTCAGAACAAGTTGGACAAGATGCTTCAAAAATTGCGGAAATTCCTGACGTTCGCGAAGCGTTGTTGACAAGACAACGTGCCTTTGCCGAGCTTCCTGGTTTGGTTACCGATGGTCGTGATATGGGTACGGTCGTGTTTCCGAAGGCCATTTTGAAACTATATTTGTACGCAACCGCTGAAGAACGTGCGATGCGTCGATATTTACAGTTGAAAAGTAAAGGAAATGATGCTAGCCTCGCGCAGGTCATAGATGAATTAGCAAAACGTGACGCACGAGATATGGCGCGCGCGCATTCACCATTGACACCAGCGAGCGATGCCGTTCAGGTTGACACAACCGGATTAACGATTGTACAAGTATTGGAAAGTATATTACAATTGGTTCGCAAAGTAGGGTTGTAATTTAAGTAATAAGGGATCTCTCTCGGGATCACGAAAGGGGGAAGCACGAGATTGTCTTATGCTTCTAAGTTTTTTTCTAATTGAGTTTACTGACATGTCTGAAAGCTTTAAAGAGTTATTCGAGAAAAGTATTATCGGTGCACAGTTTTATCCTGGTGCTATTATTTCTGCCAAGGTTATCGGTATTGATGATGATTATGTGACCCTGAATGCGGGATTAAAATCCGAAGGGATTGTCGCAATTGAGGAATTTCACGATAAAAATGGTGATTTAGAAATAAGTCTAGGTGATACCGTTGAAGTCGCTCTTGATTCAGTTGAAGACGGTCACGGCGAAACGCTTCTGTCTAGAGAAAAAGCGAAGCGTCAAGAATCGTGGCGTAAATTATCCAAGTCGCATGAAAATAATGAAACAGTGACTGGATTGATTTCAGGTAAAGTGAAAGGTGGTTTTACAGTCGAAATTGGTACTATTCGTGCATTCTTACCAGGTTCTTTGGTGGATGTCAGACCAGTCCGCGACCCATCTTACTTGGAAGGCAAAGAGTTAGAATTCAAAGTCATTAAAATGGATATTAAACGTAATAATATCGTTGTTTCTCGACGTGCTGTGGTTGAAGAAGAAAGCAGCGCGGACAGACAAGCATTGCTTGATTCATTGCATGACGGCCAAATATTGAATGGTATTGTGAAGAATCTTACTGATTACGGTGCATTCATTGATTTAGGTGGTATTGATGGTCTGTTGCATATTACAGACATTTCTTGGAAACGTGTTAAACATCCAAGCGAATTATTGACTGTTGGTCAAGACGTTAAAGTTAAAGTATTGAGTTTTGATAGCGAACGCAATCGCGTGTCCTTGGGTATGAAGCAATTGGGCAATGATCCATGGGTTGATTTAGTTGAACGTTATCCTATCGGTAGACGAATGGAAGGTAAGGTCACGAATATCACTGACTACGGTTGTTTCGTTGAAATTGAAGAAGGCGTTGAAGGCTTAGTGCACATGTCTGAAATGGATTGGACTAATAAAAACGTTCATCCAAGCAAAGTCGTGTCATTAGGGGATGTGGTTCCTGTCATGGTATTGGAAATTGATGAAGATCGACGTCGTATATCGTTAGGTATGAAACAATGCGTTGGTAATCCTTGGCAGAATTTCTCACAAGCTCATAATAAAGGCGAAAAAGTCAGCGGTAAAATTCGTTCCATCACTGATTTCGGTATTTTTATTGGCTTGGATGGTGAGATTGATGGCTTGGTTCATTTATCTGATATTTCTTGGACAATTCCTGGTGAAGAAGCCGTTAAGCAATTCAAGAAAGGTCAAGAATTAGAAGCTGTGATTCTTGCAATTGATGCGGAACGTGAACGTATTTCATTAGGCTTGAAACAATTAGAAGGTGATAATTTCACAAGCTTCGTCGAGCAATTCACAAAAGGTTCTGTAGTTAAAGGCAAAGTTACTGCCGTTGATGCCAAATCAGTAACGGTTGAGTTGGCTGAAGATGTGATTGGAACGATTCGTGCTAATGATTTATCCGATGATAAAGTCGATGACGCAACGACCTTGGTTAAAGAGGGCGATGAAATCGAAGCAAAAATCATGAGTGTTGATAAAAAGAATCGCACGGTATCGTTGTCAGTAAAAGCTAAAGATGCTCAAGATCAAGCAGATGCTATTAAGAAATACTCAAAAACATCTGAGGTTTCAGCAACACTGGGTGACTTGTTGAAAGAAAAAATGGCCAATAAAGATAGCGAGCAGTAGTTTGCAACCAACTCTACGCTCCTATCAACATGAATGAGACATGATGTAGGGTGGGCAAAGGAGTGCCAACGACGTGCCCACGTGTTTGATGTGCTTAAAAAAGCGTAGTTTACTACGCTTTTTTGCTAATAAGGATGTTTTTCATGCGTATTGTCATGATGATATTTTACCTGACATTGATTCTTATCGGCGTCAGTTTTGCAGCGTTGAATGCAACGTCAGTGCAAGTTAATTTTTATGTTACTACATTGAAGATGCCGATTTCTGTTTTGATGACCATGATGGTCGGTCTTGGTGTCAGCATTGGCTTTATCTTGTTTCTATGTCGATACTGGCGTTTGAAGGTAGAGCATCGTAGAATAAAAAATCAGTTGAAGCTGACTGAACGAGAAATTAAGAATTTACGAACAATTCCACTTAGAAATGAGGATACGGCTTTTTAGGTACTAATATAACTCAACTGTTTTTAGGAATTAGTGAAGCTGATGATTAATTTATGGCCACTTTTATTGCCTGCTGCCGCATGGTCTGGTTGGTGGATAGCCAGGCGCGGGTATTCAGGTACGGAACATAATACTACGAATCACCTATCGCGTGAGTACGTCGTGGGTTTAAATTATCTATTAAATGAACAGCCTGACAAAGCTGTTGACGTATTTATTAAATTATTGGAAGTCGATAGTGAAACGGTTGAAACTCATCTGGCGTTGGGTAGTTTGTTTAGACGACGCGGTGAAGTGGATCGTGCGATTCGAATTCATCAAAATCTGATTGCGAGACCGCAATTAAGTTTATTTCAGCGTAAAGAAGCTTTAATGGCTCTGGGCCAGGATTACATGAGCGCTGGTGTTTTCGATCGAGCTGAGCGCATTTTTTTAGAGGTGGTTGAACTTGCCGGTGATCGAGAGGTCAGTAGTTTACGAGGACTTTTGGCTATTTACCAGCAAGAGAAAGCATGGGAAAAAGCACTGGATGTTATCAAAAAACTAGAGGTATCGACTGGCGCCAGCATGCACTCTCAAGCGGCACATTACTACTGTGAAATAGCATGGCATGCTTTAAAACAGAATATTCAAGATAAGGCCCAACAGGCGATAAAACAGGCTTTAGCGATTGATCGCCAGTCTGTGCGTGCCAGTTTGATGTTAGCCACTTTAGAGATACAAAACGGCCGCTATAAACAAGCAATACGGGCGTTAAAACGGGTGCCCGAACAAGACGCCGAATTTTTAAATGAAATTATTGAACCCTTAGTCCATTGCCATCGAGAATTGGATACTATGGATGAATGCATTGATTATTTAGAGCAAACGTTACCCGATCATCCACGTGCTTCGGTTATTTTTGTGATTGGGGATTATCTAAGTCGTGAAAAAAGTGTGGATTTTGCCATAGACTTTGTATCCAGTCATTTGGGACGACATCCATCCATTCGTGGGTTAAATCGTCTTATCTATTGGCATTTGGAATCAGCGCATGGAAAAGTTCGAGATAAATTACAAATGCTGTATGCTATTACCAGTAAATTTTTAGAAAACAAACCCATTTATCGCTGTGGACATTGTGGATTTAGCGGGAAATTGCTGCACTGGCACTGTCCTAGTTGTAAGCAATGGGGGCGAACCAAGCCAATACATGGTTTGGAAGGTGATTAAAAAACTGAGAACGTTCATGAAATCGAAATTAATTGTTGCACTGGATTTTGATAATCAATCGGAAGCATTGTCTTTGGTGAATCAACTTAATCCGAACTGGTGTGCTTTGAAAGTCGGTAGTGAAATGTTTACGCTTTTGGGTGCCAATTTTGTACGTGCACTGATTGCTAGACAATTTAGAGTTTTTCTTGATTTAAAATTCCATGATATTCCCACAACGGTTGCACGAGCTTGTGTGGTGGCTTGTGATTTGGGGATATGGATGTTGAATGTGCATGCGTCAGGTGGTCGTGCGATGATGGAATCTGCCGCTTCGGCAGTTGCAGCTTATGGCACGGAACGTCCACTGTTGATTGCAGTGACGGTATTAACGAGTATGGTAGCAGACGACCTTCCAGCATTAGGTATTACACAATCATTGGATGAACACGTCAGCAAGCTTGCCGTCATGGCACGCGAGGCAGGATTGGATGGTGTTGTGAGCTCAGCATTCGAGGTACCATTAATCAAAGCGGTCTGTGGTGCGGATTTTCTTACAGTCACACCGGGTATTCGATTGCCGGGTTCTGCCCAGGATGATCAAACTCGCATTATCACACCACAACAAGCAATCGAGGCAGGGAGTGATTATATCGTAATGGGGCGGCCTATTACACGCGCGGCTCATCCTGCCTCAGTTGTTCGAGAGTTATTGAATGATGTCTGAGCTCCAATGTGCCCACAGCCCAATTTCGCCTTCATTGCGGCTTTATTACTTGCAGCACATGGGTATTGATACGTGGATTGATCGCAAGGACTGCGTCAAATCACGGATCACATTAATGGTGATTAGTGACGCATTGGGTGATGAGATATCACAAAATCGAAAGGAAGCCCGTCTATTAAAGCAGATGTTCACAAGCATCGGCTTGTCGGATCAGGACGTTTCATTCCATACTTTGACAAATTATCCTGAGCAATGTACCAAGTTAGTCACTCAGATTGGTGTGATACAACCTAGGGTGATTGTTGCATTGGGTTCGTTGGTTCAACAATGGTTTGAGACGAATGGCGTGCTATTACAACCTGGTATGTACGAATATCAAGATATACCGGTGTTTGTAACGTATCATCCTGCCTATTTACTTCAACACACATGTGATAAAAAAAAGGCATATACTGACTTGTTGCATGTCAGTCAATTATTGGCGAGTTAAGTATGCGGTCGAGATCCCTACAATCGGGCATTACACTCATTGAATTATTGATTTATTTGAGCTTAGTAGGCATGTTTTTTTGTTTAACAACGCCTTTTTCCTCATCGTTTTATAAAAAGAATCAAAATCAAGTGATCGCAGATGGCATTAAAAATGCCGTACGATACGCAAAACTACAAGCCATTGTCCGTGGCGAACGGTTGCTGCTAACTCATCGAGTAGGGACTGAAGATTGGTCATCAGGCATGGCACTGTATGTTGAAACGTTGTCTTCAAAAAAACAGCCTATAGCAGGAGAGTTGCTTTATGAATGGCTTTGGCCTATGTCAGCGAGTCGTGTGGTTTGGAATGGCTTTCAATCGAAACATTATTTGCGTTTTGGGCCTAATCTGAGTCAAAGTATTGTCAATGGCACATTCGTGATTGATGGAAATGGCCTGAATCCGATACGATTGGTTGTAAATCGTATGGGACGGGTATCCGATGGAGGACATGATGCTGGTCAACGGACGTTGCCTATTTCCTGAATTCTTACCCGACTCGCAATGGAACACCACTTCCAAATTGTGTTATGCATGCTTTAATTTCATCCAGACATTTCGCATCGGCAGGTTCAGTGTTACCCGACAGCGGTTTAAATAATGCTTGAAATAAAGCGCTATTCTGATCCTCTAATATGATACGTATAAAACTTGCATCACATTGTTCACTTGGCACGGCGTTCAGCGCAGCTATGATGTCTGCCAATTTTTCCCAAGATCCAGCCCACAGATCGCTCCAGCTACTTTTGCTCCCACGCTGCAAGCAATTAATCTCATTTATAATGGCATTTCCAGCGTCCCCACATTGATTTAATTTCGATTTAGCTTTAAGTATAGATGCCGGAGATAATCGCTCCATCAAAAGTTTTTCAAGGCTAGTTTCAGCGGCAAATCGAACGGCATGCCATTCAAAAATTTTAGTTGGTTTGAAACCGTCTTCAACATAGCACCTAAACTCACGTGCCTCATCGTCATCAAATTGCCCTGGGTATTTTTGAGCGAGATATTTAATAAAATCCGTTTGTTTTTCCTGCGGAATATTAAGTTTAGCAAGAGATTCTTGTTGCGCTTCATTTAGTGCAGTCCCCATACACAAGGTATTCCAAGCTTCGCGCATGCCATCACGGTTTTTATCCGTTATGACTTGTTTAAAATAGTCTCGGACAAAGTCACGTAATTCTTGTCTTATAGCATCCATGGTCAAGAGCTTTAATAAAGGATGTCCTAAGACAGATTGAAATAAACGACGTTTTACACCAGAATAACAGCTCGGTTTGTCTCCGAGTAAGTCATCATATTCCTCTGTAATAACATGGCCTTCATCGTCTAATACAGGTACGCCTTCCACATTGGTTTTAACTCGCGATTGGTCCCAGTTGTGTGCACGACCTAAAAGCGCTAATTCATCAACAAAATGCTCCATTCTGGTTTCAAAGGTAAATCCATCAATGGGTGCAATACCTTGATCGCCTGCAGCAAGCCAAAACATGACAATTTCCGCTTTGTATTGATCAAAGGTAGACCACATGCCATTCGAGTCATGATTCACATACTCCGCATGCTCAAACATCCATGGATTTGGTCTACTTAAATAGCGAAATACCGTATGCTCTTTATGTTGGTAATAGGCCAACAAAGCGCGCTCACGTGTCTCGGCAGAAAGCGTTTTGGCAAGCTCTGCCCAATCCTGCCATTGCAATGGCAGCTCAATCGTTCTACCATCACCCGTAGTGACCACGGGTGGATGATTTGCGTAACGAGCAACAAGATCGTTTTGTAGCTTTTCAAATAAAGGCTCTATTCCTTGTTCGGTCATCACAGGCTGATAACGTTCAAGTGCTTTATCAAGGCGTTTTTGCTCAATTTTTGACAAACCACCCATGGATGACTCACGATCTCGAGCCAATGCTCTCAAATCCAATTGTCCACGCATTTCATCGCGATAATAATTATGCGCTGCAGCCAGCTCTCTAACCGCAGGGATAGCTAATAAAATGTCTGCTGCACTGCGGTTTTCTGTTAATAACGCCAGACGCAACAGTTCGTTAGATCGCCCTGGAGTAACGTCCACATGGACTAATGATTTGACTTCAGGAATATTCAACAAGAAAAGCATATCATCGCGTAAATCATCTGAATTTCGTCGTATTAAATTTCGCAACATGTAAAAACATACTCGAGCTTGGTTGGCATCCACATCAAATACAGCATGAGCATGCTTAGCCTCAAGACCATTCTTTTGTGAGCGAAGAAATTGAAGTTGTTTGCTTACAAAAAGAGGTATGTATCGTTCTCCGTATTCTTGAGTATGTCCTTCATATCTTTGAATGTTTTTCTCGATGTGAGCCACTAGACTTGGCAAAGAAAGCAAATAATCCGTTTCCGCTTTATTGTTTTCTCTTTTGACGGCTCTTTCGTAGGCATCGATAACCATAGCTCCACGTTCGGGTTCATCCAAATTATTCAAAAGAAATTTTATGATATGTAAATGACCACCTCTAGCAGCCCATGTAGGAACGTCATGAAAACGCATTTGAAGCATGGATTGACCATTATCAGGCAGTTGCCCCATAAACCACTCAATGATATCAAGACAACCCCCGCTAACAGCGGAGCAACAAGCGTCGTAACAACTAACATTAAGTATCATTTGTTTCTTGTTGGGATCGCTTACCTGTTTCATCAGCCATTTGAGAACAGTTAACGAACCCACGTTACGGAACGCTTCATAGCGCCCTGCTGTAAGCATGTTTTGTTGTTCGGTTGAATTATCCAGCTGTTCCATAAGCCATTTGAGGGTAGATAGCTGACCTCGTCTAGCTGCCATTTGAAAAACCGAAACCGTATTTTTGCGTATCATGCGTATCATGTTTAATCGCGTATCGAAATTTGCTTGCTCCACGAGCCATTGCATAACAGGGAGATGTGGTCCACAAGCTGCCGATTCAAAGGCTTGAGTAAGAAGAGTTGATTTGTTAGCCTGCTCATCCAGTTGCTGAATAAGCCATTGCATAATGGGAAGATGTCCGTAGCTACATGCGCGTTGAAACGCATCACTGATTAACTCCTGCTTATTACTGCTGCTATTTAAGTCATTCAAGAGCCACTTCATTGATGAGAGCTGAGCATTTTCCGAGGCTTGTAAAAATGCCCTGAAAAAATAAAGTTCCTCATTGTCCTTAGATTCTTTGTTGCGCGTTTGCTGCGCATACCACTCCAGAACAGGAATATGCCCATTCGCGGCACTCTGAATAAAAGGAACCGATGAATCAATCCATTTTTGTTGTTCGTTGGTATCATTCAGCTCTCTCAAAGCCCATTGCATGATATCAAGATGACCATGCTCAGCCGCTTTGACAAAAACATCGTTTAACACGCCTTTAAAATGCTCTTTCTCGTTTTTATTTAGAGATAATCGAGCCATGATCCACTCTAAAATATGCAAATGACCGTTTGCAGCAGCACAGGTAAATACACTATAGTATCCATTTGATTTAACTAGTGCTTGTTGTACACCCTCATTCCAATGCAATTGTTCAAAAAGCCACGACATGATATGAAGATGTCCACGGCTTGCGGCATCATAAAAGGCTGGATTTTGTTCTTCTGTAAGCATTGCGTGCCTCTTCTGCGGCGAGGACTGTTGCATAATCCATTCCATGATGTGAAGATGGCCATTTTGAGCAGCATACTGAAATGGATTGAAGCCAGCATAACCTTCAATCATTCGGGCGCGATTGGTGGCATCGTCTAATTGGTTTAAAAGCCATTCCATAACTGAAAGATGCCCTTTGACAGAAGCCTCTGAAAAAGCATTGGATTTCATTAATATGTTTTGACGTTCATCGGGATCTAGTTTCGGCATGAGCCACATCATAACGGGCAATTGATTGTTTTCAGCAGCATTGACGAATGCTCGGTAATTCGTATACTCAATCATGGCATACACATCTTTAGGCGTATGTGTAACGAGTTTTTCTAAAGCATCTATATTTCCTATGCTGCAAGCATTAGCAAATGCACTGCCTAGCCAGTTTTTTGTGTTAGGATATTTTGCAATAATAGACGAAATCAGCTCGTTTCTATGCGTCATGACGGCAATATTAAGTAGATCATCAGGAGAGAGAGTTAATCTTTCGGCATGTTGAATGAGTGCCTCACTATATTCTGGATGGCCGAGCAATATACAGACACCCGCACACAGCTTTTGATTTCGTGAAAAAGTAGAAAAAGTATTTATATAAATCGGACTTAAATCTTGCAGAGCGTCAATGACATGTTCTTCATCTTGCGTCATATCTGCTTGCAATAACATCATCTCAGTGTCAGTGAGCTCGTTTCTAAATAACGCGTCCCACAAGGGTTGAGGAATTAATGTTGCTTGTGGATGTGCCAAGCGTTGATCTTCTGCATTAAATTTCATGATTAAATCCTATTTCTCAATTTATTGGACTTTGGACAGAAAGACCTGAAAAGAGTTAACTCCCCAGGTACGTCATCCTGAGCGCGTCTTTTTGCGCGAAGGATCTCAGATTGTGCAAAATTCAGGAGATCCTTCGCGCAAAAAGACTGCGCTCAGGATGACGTGCTTGCTTCGTGTTCAGTGAAAACACTTAACTTATCCACAACCTGGGGAGTTACGAAAAGAGCCTCATGTATTTTTTATG
>JAUYQG010000015.1 GCA_030695645.1 Legionellaceae bacterium | reverse complement strand
AAAGACAAAAAGTGGAGACTGTCTCCAGCCTATGATCTTACCCCGGCCATGCCTGTAAGCCTTGAGCATCGTGACTTGGCATTGATATGTGGAGATCAGGGGCGATACGCTAACGCAGATAATCTATTATCTGAGAGCGCTCGTTTCTTACTGGAGAAGGACGTCGCCAATAAAATTATTCAAAAGCTGGAAGAACAGGTAAAGAAAACTTGGTATTCTACCGCTCGATCAGTTGGCGTCACAGAACACGATTGTGAGATGATTCAAAGCGCATTTGTATATCCTGGTTTCAGACAGCAAAAAGCGGATGGTTGATACGATCGCACTTCCCCCCCGGCTTTGGATGGAATCCTATTATGCAACTGTTCCTGTAATGTTAGCAGAAATGTTTACTTTAAACCTGCACTGTACCGTTTTATCCGTGTTATATGCCACAGCGGCAAGCCTTGCAGCAGAATTACCACCGATAAAATAATACAACACGACACGCACGACCGCTAGTTGCATCACTGATAACATCAAGACTAACCAACAAAAAAATTAAAATCAGGTTCATTTAGGTTCATTCAATATCACCCTCAAAAACCCCATTGACACCATTACTCAGTCATTTAAAATAGATTATTAGTTAATCATTATGTGTAATTATTTGATATCAATTGAAATTGAATGATATTGAAAATTACGGTTTGAAATAATTAAAAATGGTGAATGATGGATTTTTTATTTGTAAATACACACGAATTAACTGCCTTGATGGAGCTGCCATTGATGCAGCGTGTTGCTTATCTTATGGGGATTCGCCCCTATATGGATAAGCAAACCTGTATCGTTGGGATCAAACGTAAAATCAGCTATCAGTCACTCCGAGAAACATTATATGTGGCGCCAATCGCTGGCGTAAAAACCGGCTGCCCTAGTCACCAGCAAATGAAACGTGTAGTCAAATCACTAGAGCGAGCGGGACTTGTAGCGATCCAATCATCAGAAACGAATCTTATTTTAAAATGTATTTTGGCTGAGCTGGATAGATCTGTTCAAAACAAGGCCGGCATGAGGCCGACCCCTGAGGACGACACGAGGCAGGCAGGTTATACGAATTTAAAATCAAGCACTTACAAAGATATCCACAGACAGGCCGACATGGGTCAAACAGCTCAGGCCGACCCACCTCATAACTCAGAAGATAATTGTGTTTATTTAAGCAAATTTTTTGAAAAATTTTGGGAAAGTTACCCACAACCCCAAAACAAAGCGCATGCCTGGAATGAGTTTAAAAAATTAAATCCAGACGAAGTGCTATTTTCCAAGTTATTGACCGCATTGAATGCACAAGTCAACCACTACCAGGAACTACAGGCAGCTGGACTTTGGGTGCCACATTGGCGGTATCCAGCGAACTGGCTTGCTCAACGCGGCTGGGAAGACGACATCAACACGAACAAATTACAGGAGAAAACAAATGCAACCCATAAAGCACGTGCTACAAAACAACCCGTCGATTTTTTCTGGGAAAGCTGTAAGGGTGGCGCCGATTATATCCCAGACTACAAGCTCATTACCGACGACAGCGTCCAACTCCACGGTAACGTCATCCAACTCAGTGAACATCGCAAGACATCAGAAGCGCGTTGACAGGCTGTTTCTGCGATTTTCAGCGATGTATGGCCACGTTTGGCGCAGCATTTATAAAACAGATGAATTTTTGGAGTATAGCAAAAAAGCCTGGTTGGAAGGACTGATGGGGTTTGAAGACAAGAGCCTTGAATATGCGTTGCAAACTTGCCTGCAAAGTTGCTCCTTTCCTCCAACGCTACCGCACTTTATTGACTGCTGTAAGGCATACCATAAACCTGATGTGTTTTTTCAGTCAAAAGATACCCCGCATAAAGCTGATCCGGCGGTGGCACATATGCATCTTGAGAAAATAAAAGCCATGTTAAACATAAAACCACGATGAGGAGAACACTGTGAAAATGAACAAAAATTTAGTGAATGGTATCAAAAAAATTGGCATTGGATTGTCTTGTGCGCTCTTGGCCAGTCAAGTCTATGCCACTGATAAGCTAGCAGGCGCGATGCAAGGCGATGTACAAGACATGCTGGGTGGCTCTGGTACGTTTTGGAAAGTCTTTATTTTAGTCGACATTATCTTGTCGGCCGCAATGGCGGTGAAAACCAAAAACCCGATGGTGTTTGTGGGTGTTTTTGCGATAGCACTATTGCCTGCTTTTTTGATTAATACTTTTGTTTTTTAGAGGCGCATCGTGAATAACCCCACCCTGTACCGCGTGGTGAGTCATCTGGATAAGCCACGGCGTTATGTGAGTTTGACCCTTGATGAGCTATTAGTCGTCTTGCTTGGTTTGATGTTGTTGGTGACATCAAATCATAAGGTCTTGGTGGGGTGTTTATGTTTCGGTTTATACGGGATTTTAAAAGTGTTAAAGCGAGGTCACGGACCACGATATTTGTTGGTGTTGCTGTACTGGCATATGCCGAGAAGCGTCACGCAATTGATCGTATCTCATTTACCGGCCTCATGTCGTCGCGTATGGCGGGCGTAGGAGAATTATATGAATTTTAATGCGCAGCAACATCGATTCAGTCAATTGGCCGCACGATTTAATTTGATGGTGGCGCTCGTGTTTGGCTTGCTCATCACGAACGTATTGATGGGTAGTTTAGCGCTTTACACAAGTGTTCATCAACGAGTGGAAATTACGCCTTTTTTTAGTGAGCCAGGTTATGTCAAAAGTGATGCGATGGTGGATACGCATTATTTATCTCTGATGAGTGAGAACTTTATCTACTCAAGGTTGAACGTCACCCCTGAAACGGTACGTTCTAACCATAAGCGCTTGTTGGCTTTTGTTGATAGTGCGCATTTCGCGGAATTTTCAGCACAGCTCGATAAAGAATCCAAAATCATCCTGAATAAAAAAATATCCAGCCATTTTGAAATTTCAGATATTCGTGCGGACAGCAACAGGCTACGTTGCACGATAACAGGCGTATTAAAGCGTGCTGTAGGCTTTCGTGATTTACGTGATGAACGTCTCACCTACACGTTGCAATACCGCTATCGCTTCGGTCGATTGACCGTAACCCAGTTTACTCATGTAAAGGAAGAGACTCATGCCTAAATTAATTCATGCATTATGTTTATTGCTAACAGCAGCATCAGCGCAAGCGCTCACCACTCAATCATTTCGGGACAACACGGACATTACCGTGGCACTCAGTGATTCCAATTACAATCGGCTGGTGGTCAAAGGCGACAAAATTACCCAAGCCCATTTCCCTGAAGGCCGCATGGCGATTCGAAATGAAGAAGATGGCAGCCTATATGTGATATTGAGTAGTCACGAGCCGTTTACGTTATTTTTAACCACGGAATCAGGGCATCATTTTTCAGCGACAGTGAATGCAGAGTCATCTCTCGGTAAAACAATCGAATTTGTGCCACAAACGTTTGTTACAGCCCATACCATAGTGGCTAAAGTAACACCGAATCAGTTAGTAAAACCGTCGATGGGTGATGCCATCGCTCATCTTATGACGAGCATGATAGGGAAAAATAAGCCCGCCGGATTTGATGAGAAGCATCACTATGGTCGTGTGATTCGTTTACAACAAGGGCTGATGCTGACACCAAAAATAACCTATCAAGGACTGCAATTAAATGGCGAGGTGATGGAAATCTATAACGGTGGAAAATTGCCATTGGATTTAAACGAAGCGTGGTTTGCTGATACCGATGTTAAAGCAGTGTCTTTGTCTGTGACGACATTAGCGCCTAAACAAACGGCTTTAGTGTATCGTGTGTTGGAGCATGCTCATGGCTAATTTTTCAATCAATCAACTCATGGCACGTACGCAACGACGTACTTTAGTGGCGGTGATTTTGGGATGTGTGTTGATCACGGGCGCATCCATTTTACTAATTTCGCACGATAAGCCGCGGAATCAAAAGAAAGACGTTGATTCAACCAATTTAACCGGTGTGGTGGATGCAAGCTTTAGTGAAGCAAATGCTGAAAGTGCCTTAACCGCGCAACAAGCCGAATTGGAAAGTTTAAAAGCACAAATGGTGCAATTACGCGAAGCAATGGAGAAAGGTGAAAAAGCACGTGAATCGGCGGCCGCAAGTCTTACTTCGATGGTTAGTGACGCTGTAAAGCCTACCAACACATCGGTTCAAGTGGCAGATAATGCTTCAAACACATCACTCACTGATGCGGCATCTCCTTGGCAAACAGCGATGGTTAATCAAGCAAGAAATAGCTCCAATACGGTGATGCAAACATTTTCACAACCTCGCGTGCACGCCGTCTCGTTTCATTACGGACATCGCCTGCGATCCTCAGATAATCATTTAAATCCAGATCATTATGTCCCCAGTGGGACCTTTGTGCGTGCCGTTGTCTTAGGTGGAGCGGATGCTGATGCGTCGGTCAATGGGCAGGCAAAAAACAATGGTGTGATGTTATTCAAACTCCTGCAACCAGGTACATTGCCGAATGGTCAACGCTCCCACTTGCAAGGCTGTTTTGTTACCGCTAGCTCTTATGGCGATATCTCCAGTGAACGCGCCTATGTGGTCTTGGATAAATTATCATGTGCGCAAAAAGGCATGCCGATTATCGATAAAGCGGTAACCGGTTGGGCGTTTTTTGGTGGCAAGGTTGGTATCAAAGGTCAGCCATTAATGCGTGATAACAAAGTAATGCAATGGGCGGGCATTAGTGGCGCCATGTCTGGTATTGCTTCAGCGGCCCAGTATTCACAATCCGTACAAAGCATCAGTGCTTTAGGCGCAGCTACTACTGTGCCATCTGGCAACATCGCGCCTTATGCTGCTTACGGTGGAGCATCCAAAGCCGCTGAAGTTCTATCCAGTTATTACGTAAAACGTGCGGAACAATATCATCCCGTGATTCAAGTGGGCTCAGGCAATTTGGTGACGATTGTGTTTAAAGATGGTTTTTATTTAGAACCTGATGATGCGGTCATTGAACGTGGCAAGCATCGACAAGAAAAGGTTCCGCTTGAATCAGACGCAGAGGGTAATCCTGATTTTACGGTTCCTCATGAAGTCTTAAGCCGTATTGATAAAACATATGCACAATCCAATGGAGTAGAACAATGAAACATTTATTCCTGAATTTAAGTCTAATCGGTGCGGTAGTGTTGAATACTGCATGCGCACCGATTAATACCCAATTTAGTTGTAATTCAACGGCTGGTGATCGGTGTCTCAGTATTGAGGAAGTAAATGCCATGACAGAAACGGGTCAAGATAAACAAGTAGTTGTTCATGGGCGGCCGTACCAACATTACGATCAGCATACGACTCAGACCATTTGGATGGCGCCGTGGATAGATAAGAAAGGGATTCGTCATACCAATGACACACTGTTTGCATCAACACAAGGAGTCCGTCATGTGGGCTGATATTGTCGATACCGGACGGACATGGTTGCATCGATTTACCCATCGGCTTGGTGAAGGTGGTCATATGATGCCTAGTTCGCTTAAAAAAGAACGTTTGGCGCAGGCATCTATCAATCTGGATTTACCCTCCATCGTGAGTCTGTTGCCGTACGAATCGGTGGATGAGGATTTGTTATTTATTAATAAACGCTCCATGGGGTTTGGATTGCATGTGATGCCTGCCGCAGGTGCGGATGAGGCACTCGTAAAATCTATGGCGGAGCTCATTAAAAATAAACTACCGGTGGGTGTTGATTGCACGGTGATGCTGCACAAACATCATTATGTAAGTGCTGCTATTGAACATGGATTTGATCCAATGATTAATCAAGGTGGCATCTATCAACAATTGGCACAGATGAGTGAACAATATCATTTAAAAGCCGCTGTTGAGAGTTATCCCAATGGACGTAATATTGCAGCAAAGTTGTCTGATTATCGCGTGTATTTATTTTTTTCGATGCGACAAGGGACTGACGCATCGCTTCATTTAAACAATCTTCGCAGTAACATTGAATCGGAACTGAATGTGGCGGGACTAGCTCATGCTCGCCTTGAGCGACATGACTTTTTAGTGTTGATGCGAACGTTGCTTTGCCCGCAATTAAAGAGCATGGACTGGCCTGAAGTGCACCATGATGAGTCATCCCCGTTAAGTCATGCCATTCCATCCGGCAATAGTTTATTTTCAGCGCATGATTTGAGTGTTGATTGTGAAGGGAGCGATGCGGACGGGCATCCATTTAAAACGCGTATCATCAATTGTCACATTGAAAAATGGCCGGAAGAGTTAGCCATCTGGCAAACACCGGATTTATTCGCCAACCTTTTGCGGCCTGAGCATGGGATCCCTTGTTCATTTTTAGTGAGCCTTACGATTCGAGGGGTGAATCAAGAAAAAATGATAGCCAAGGCAAAAAGTCGTGCGAAATCCTTAAACGTCAATGCCAACGCGATTCAACTCTTTTTAAATCCGAGTGCGCGTGATGAAGGACAAGCTTGGAATTTTATTCATGAAGAAAGCAGTCGCGATAATTTAAGTCTCTTGCCGACGTTTTATAACCTTATGTTGTTCACAGCTCCTGATAAAGAGCGCGAAGTGGTGGCGAAAGCCATTGGCAGTTATCGTCAGTTGGGTTTTGAGTTACAACAATCGCGTGCGACACAATGGGTGCGTTATCTGGCAAGCCTGCCTTTTTTCATGACTGAGGGATTTTTTAAGGATTTTGAAGCATTAGGGCTCATCAAGACGATGACGCATTATAACATTGCAAACTTGATGCCGATTGTGGCCGACATGAAAGGCGCGCGTTCTGGTTTGTTGTTGCCCACTCATCGTCACCAGCTTTTCTTTCTCGATACGTTTGATAATAAGAGCTTACCGATTACCAATTTCAATTTCCTTACTGTCGGCTCCTCGGGCGCGGGTAAATCGATGTTCCAACAAGCGCAAATTTTAAGTGGGTTGGCACTGGGCGAAATTACGTATGTGATTGATTTAGGCCAGTCCTACAAACACCTTTGTGAGTTGGTGGGCGGCACCTACATTGATGTGGCCAACATTACATTGAATCCGTTCACGCTGTTTGATTTTGAAGGAAAAACGGAGCTGAAAACGGGTGATGGGCGGCTGGACGAGGTGGCCGATAACATTCAAATCCGCGATTTGCTAGCCATTATGGCAAGTCCGCACGTACCGGTGTGTGACGTGCAAAAGTCTTATTTACTGGATGCAGCCACTGAATGCTGGCAAAGAAAGGGTAGAAAAGCTTGCATGGATGATGTGTTGGACGCTTTGCGCGCGCGTCTTGCAATCCATGAATCACAAGATGATACCCGACTCAATGATTTGGTCATTTTACTCAAGAAATATGGACGTGATGGATTGTACGGACATCTTTTTAATGGCGTTACGCCTTTTGTGAATCAGTCAAAACTGGTGGTATTTGAAATGGGTGGGTTTCAAAACAACCATGATTTATTGACGATTGTGATGTTCGTGATGATTGTCATCATCCAGGGCCAATTTTATCAAACGGATAGACGGCTTAAAAAGCGCTGCATCATTGATGAAGCCTGGCGATTTTTAACGGAAGGCAGTAACCCCATTGCGGCGAATTTTATCGAACAAGGTTTTCGCACGGCACGTAAACACAACGGCGGATTTGGCGTGATTACCCAATACCTGTTGGATACGGAAAAGACCATTCAAGGGCAAGCGATTGCGGCCAGTAGTGACATCAAAATCATCATGCGTCAGGGTAATTTTAAAGATTATGTTGCGGCCTATCCTAATCGCTTCAATGCGTTTCAACAAAAAATGATTGAGTCCTTTGGGGATGTGGTGGGTGCGGGGTTTTCTAATTTGATGATTGAAGCGGGGAATACCTATAGTTTTCATCGTTATTTTGCCGATCCGTACACGCGTCTTTTGTTTTCATCCAGTGGTGAAGAATTTGGGGAAATTGAAGCAAAAATGGCAGCAGGCGTTGCACTGTCTGATGCGATTCAACAAGTCTTGCAGGAGAAAGCATGATGCGTCAAAGACCCATACAGTGGGCAGGTATTATCTTCGTATTGGTATGGATCATGATGAATACCCATTACGCGTTAAAACCTGAAGTCGTCACGATGGATAAACAAGCGGTGGTGGCACGTTTTGTTGGTCAGTTGAGTCAGTTGACCTTAACGGATGCTGAACTGACCGAGAAGACCACACGATTTGGTCAAGCATTAAAAAGTGCTTTGAATGATTATGCCAATGGTCATCATGTAATCATTTTGGACGAATCGGCCGTGCTGGCAGGTCGTCGTGATGTGACGCCAAAGATCTTAGGTTTAGTGGCGATGAATATGCGGAGTCTTAGATGATGCGTGCGAAACGGCTCACAGCCGTGTTGATGTTTTGTGTTTTATGTGAGATTGCTCATGCGGCTAATTTAGGTGTGGTGGGCGAGACATTTCCTGTTGTGGAGTTGAGTTTTATGAAGTTGATTGAATCGCGGTTACAGGCACTTGTTAAATCAGGCGAGATGGCAGCCATTGAAGAACAGTGGGTATCGCGCGTATCCAATCACGCTAATCGCCCAACGCCGATTGGATTGAAGCGTGCTACGAAAGACAACACGTATCGATATACGCCTGTCATTGTGTTATCTCAAGATATTTTTGATGCTGATGGCCAGGTGTTATGGACAAAAGGCACACGCGTGAATGCATTGGAGAACATGTCAACCTATCAACCCCATTGGTTATTATTGGATGCGGATGATGTGGCACAGGTGCGTTGGGCGAAGCACATGTTACATCGGCATGTCGATGCTAAAGTGATTTTAACCGGTGGTGAAGTGAGCAAGATGGAGCAGGAATTAAACCATCCCATTTATTTCGATCAAGCAGGTAGAATTAGCCATCAATTAAGAATCAGGCGCGTGCCCGCACTTGTGTCACGTGAAGGTAATGCTTTACGTATCATGGAAGTTGTGATTAGTGAGGACGGTTCATCATGAAACAGATCCTAGCTAGCATTCTATTTTTAATCACAAGTACGGTCTTTGGTGCCCAGTGCACGGGACATTTCGTGAATCCAATCACCGATGTTTGCTGGCGGTGTTTATTTCCGTTATCCATTGGACAAACAGGTGTTGTGAATTCTCACTTGCCCGATACGGACAATGCTGCAAGTCCCATCGGTGTTTGCCCAATGACCGTAGGATCGCGCGTGGGATTGAATATCGGTTATTGGGAACCCATGGCGTTGGTTGATGTGACGGATACGCCCTATTGTCTCGTCAATTTGGGCGGGCATCGCATGCCTTTAGGTTCACAGAGTCGTCGGGGTGGGCGGCATGTAGTCGGTCTTGGCCAAACCCATGCGTTTTTCCATGTGCATTGGTACAAATACCCGCTGATTGCCTGGCTCAATTTGATAACCAGTGCTGGTTGTCAGCAAGGTGGTGATTTTGATATCGCCTATCTTACTGAATTGGATCCAACCTGGAATGATTCGGAGATGAGTTTCGTGCTGAATCCAGAAGCCACCTTGTTTGGTAATCCATTAGCAGCAAGCGCCTGTGCTGCCGACAGTTTATCGTCTTCATTACGCAATCAACCCATAGATAGCCTGTTTTGGTGTGCAGGCGCACAAGGTAGCCATTATCCATTAACAGGACACGTGAATGCACCCTTGTCACCTGTGCAAACAGCACTACTGTTAGCTGAGCGGATGAATTACAAGTTGCATCGTGACCCACCGTTGATTACCGATTCAAGCAGCGCGTCTCCTTGTCGCGAACTGCATCTACCCGTGCTGCCAAAATCACGTTATCGCTATGAAATGGTGAATCAGGTGGCTGATGGCAAGCATTGCTATCCATCAGGGCACACGACGCTTGATTGGGAAACCAACAAAATTAAACCGCATACACCCGATCAGTATGGATTTCTAGTCTGGAGGAAACGAAATTGCACATTTTAGACAAAGCTTTGGTGATATTGGTTGGTATATGTATGTCCTTTGTGTCCATGGCGGCGAATACGTATGTTTTCGTGAGTTTTTCTATGCCTGAAAACTTAATGATCGAAACCTTGCAAGAGTGTGAGCGGTTACATATTCCGGCTGTCTTAAATGGTTTGTATCAAAACTCCATGCCAGAAACCGCAAAAAAAGTCATGACGTTATCTAATCAGATTCCTAATCTATCGCTTCAAATCGACCCCATCGCATTTGAGCGCTTCAACATCCATCAAGTACCTGCATTGGTGGCGGAACAAGGTGATTGTTTTGATGTGATTTATGGAACATTACCACTGGCGGAAGGATTGGAGCGAATCAAACGCCGCGGTGAGTGTAAGGATGGTGTACAATGAAGGCTCTTTTACTGCTTCTCTTATTGACGCATCATGGTAAGTCTCACGCCAACCCTTCGACAGACAATGTAATTGCAGCACGTGCACAAGCGATGCAATCCATGCAGGCCTTTCATCCACAAGATGTGATCTCTAACTTTACGCCAACACCGCGTGAATCGAGTCTGCAGCCGAATGCAGGTGATAACGAAAAGTTATTACAACAAGAAGCAAGCGTGCGCCTCAATCAAGAAGACACCGCACGATTTGTGATTTCTGAAGAACAACATCGAGTCAAAATAACACCGAATCCAATGGAAATAGCTGCTTCTGATCGTTTGATAGAGAATAGTGAAGCGCAAAATCCTGCGATGGGTTGTGCTGATGGTAAATGTGATCTGACATCTCCAGATGTGAGTGATGATATCAATGAAGGGGTTGGTCGTTTAGGTGCGGTTTCTGGAACGGCTCAAGAAGTAGCCGCCAACCAAGTGAACTCACACGTCGCCGCGATCTTTAGAGGCGTATATCAAGAATGTGAAAAGTATCCGTTAGGTTTTCGTGACTGTTGTACAGATTCCGGTTCGCTTGATTGGATGATTCATTGCCCATGGCAATTGCAACAGCTACAAAAGGCTAAATTTGAGCAGCGCGCAGTCTATCTTGGGCATTATAAACCGCATCGATTTAGTGCAACTCATTATGGGTATTGCGTATTCCCAACCAAGCTTGCAGGAATTGTGCAAATTCAAGGGCGTTATACGCAGTTGGGTATTGGATTTGGCAGCGTATGGCATCCTGATTGTCGCGGGGTGACGCCGGAGGAGCTTGAGCGCATTAATTTTAAAGAACTTGATTTAAGTGCAATGGTGGCGGAGCTCGTTAGTAAAAAGAATGTACCACAAGATACCGCAATGGATGCGGCTAATGCGGCGCATGTTAATGCCATGCATGATAAGGGGCGCGCGCATGATTAAGCGAGTGTTGTTTTTGAGCCTCATTTTGATGACGCAAAGCCTTTATGCCGAAACACCAGCCGGATTTCTTTGGTATAACGTACCTAAGGTTGAACGTCATCAGAAGCACCCAGGGCTAGCGTTTCATCAATTAAGTTACACAGACAAAGATGCCGTATTACGTTTTTACACCATGGAAGCCCTTCATAAAGTACACTTCACACATAGCCTGGAAGATGAGCGGGTCTTTCTAGCGCTGCAAGATTATTGGTTGCGTGAGGCATCACTTCACGGGCGCATAAACCAACAAGCGTTGTTGCAATACCCTGAATATGATTTCTCGGTGACGCATCCCACCTCAAATTTAGGCACAAAATTACAAGATTCTATCGAGTATGCTACACAGCGAAAGACGTTGAGAGCGCTTGCGAAAAATGCAGGTTTGTTATTTTTTTATCGAGCAAAGAACCCCATCGATCAACAACAAATCCCAATTTTGCGTGATTTTTGTAAGACGCATCATTTTTCATTGATTCCCATCAGTGTGGATGGAACAACATCACCTGATTTACCGGCATCTCGGAGCGATAAAGGACAGGCCGATAACTTGCATGTGCGTTATTTTCCAGCCGTGCTATTAGTGAATCCGAAAACCCATCAAACATTACCAGTGGCTTATGGATTAACGACACAAGATGTGTTGACGGCTCATTTAATGTTAGTGGCAAAACAATTTGAAGGAGAAGCAATATGAGAACGATGTTGGTATGGGGTTGTTTACTTTTATCAATGGGGAGCGTGTGTGCCAAATCGAGTCGTGACGTCTTGACGCAACAAATTGCCTCGCATTCCCAAACGGCAACAACATCTACGAGCACGCCTTTTTTCAAAAATCATGTGCTTCTGTTTTTCTTCGCAAGTAGTTGTCCGCATTGTCATCATCAGGCGCCTATTTTAAAAGACTGGGCAAATAACCATGGCGTCACCGTGGATGCACGTACATTGGATGACAAGCCTTTACCCGAATTTCCAACGGCAACCACGGCAACTGCATCCCTCGTGGAAACAGCATTTAGAGGCAACAGCATTCGATATCCGGCACTTTTTGTGATGAATCCAGCCTCTGGCGCACTGTATCCGGTAGCAATAGGTAGCATGACGACTGATGAATTGAATACGCGAATGCAGGTGCTCGTTTCTAAAATTATTGCTTATGAAGAAGGAGGCCATTCATGAAAAAAAGGATCATGTTGATGATTGGCCTTGTGAGTTTGTCCATGCAGGCCGTGGCCGATGTGAGTGCCGACTTGGATACGTTTTTTAACAACATGGGTTATGCATCCAATACCACGAACGTTCAAGCGTATGAATCCCAAGCCTCAGGTTTCTTTGGAGGCGGCTCGCTGTATGCAAGAGCGCCGGTTCGCCAATATGAATTGGTAACATTGGACATGCCCGACTACCGTGCGGGCTGTGCTGGCATCGATTTATTTACTGGCAGCTTCAGTTATATCAGCGGTGAAAAGCTCACAAACTTAGGCAAGCAAATCATGACGAATGGTGGTGCTTATGCAGTGGATGTGATGTTGGCGACCACGGTACCTGAATTGAAACAGGTGCGTGATTTTCTGCAAGCCACAGTGCAAAAGGTCAATCAGTCGAGCATCAATTCGTGTGAAATGGCGCAAAATTTGGTGGGTGGTGTTTGGCCGAAGACCGTTGCCAGTCAGCAAAAAATTTGTAATGACCAACGACGCATGGGACAAGGCGGTTGGTCACATGATTATGTGGATGCACGAATGGCGTGCTCAGGCGATGCCTATCGTGAAACGATGGACAATGCTTCAAAAGACCCCACGCGTGAAAAACAAGTGGTCATCAACAAAAACCTAGTGTGGTCGATTTTGCAATCATCCCCGTTTGTGGGCGACAACACAGAGCTTGCGGAGCTCATGATGAGTCTAACGGGTACGATTATTGTTGATAAAAATGGCAAGGTCACTCAAGTCCCTTCTATGGCCGATAACGGAGAGCTTATTCGTGCGTTATTGGGTACATCCGGTTCCAATCAAGCACAAATTTGGCGCTGTGATGAGTCAAAAAGCTGTTTGAATGTGCGTTTAAGTACGATCACGATTCCAGAAACACGCGCGTTAAGTGGTCGCATTCGCACTCTTATTCGTTCCATTGATGAAAAACTTAAAAGTGATGTGAAATTATCACCGACAGAAACGGGATTTTTGGAGATGACGTCGCTGCCGGTGTTGAAGTTTTTATTGGTGCTGAATAGCACGCAGTATGGTAATGCGGCGGTGGATATTGAAGGTTACTCCACATTGATAGCGAGCGACCTGTTACAACAATATTTAAGTCATCTGTTACAAACGGTATCCATGGCCGCCATGGGCAGCACGTTACCTGATGATTTATTACGAGACCTGCGGCGTCGTATTGAAAAAGCCAACACACAAATTGCTGCCATTGAGCCGCAGGTTGGGCGTAAATTGACGGAGAAACTAGCCTTGATTCAAAACGTAGCACGAGTCGAAAAACAATTGGCGGCGAGCTTAAATACAGTGGGGGCTGCATGATTACTATTCACGTATTAGGATTCGGCGAGTTGTATCAACAACTATTGAATGCGGTAGCTGCCATGATGGGGCAGTCGCTTTTTTCAAGCTTTTTAAAATTAACAGCGCTCATGGGCATTATCATGGCGTCCGTGGGCTATATTAAACAACGCGATCCGATGATCTATGCCAAGTGGGTGATGGGGTATGTGTTGGTGATGCAATTAGTCATCACGCCTAAAACAATGGTGGAAATTTATGATATTTCAGCACAACGCTCGATTACAGTCGCGAATGTGCCGGTGGTGTTTGCGGTGACCGCGAGTTTGATTACCACAGTAGGTGTTGGATTAGCTGAGAGTTATGATTCACTGCTGTCGTTACCCGATGATTTGACCTATACCAAAACAGGCAGTCTTTTTGGATCGAAAATTATTCAAGCCTCACGTGATTTTCACATCTTAGATCCCCAACTTAAAGCGGAAATGAATGAATACCTGCGTAATTGTGTGGTGGGCGATATTCGCCTGAATCACAAATACAGTGTCAGTGATTTAAGTACCAGCAAAAACATTTGGGATTTAATCAGTAAAGAAGCTTCACCGCTACGAAGGACATCCGTTAATGGTGAGTCTGTGACGTGTCAAATAGCCGCCGGCGCAAGTGGTGACTATAGTTTGCGCACTAAACTCAATGCAGAGATTAAAAAAGCGTATACCTTCTTTGGCATTAATCTTTTTAGTCACGCGAGTCAAAGCAATTATGAAAAACTACTTGAAATGCGTCTTAAATCAAGTTTTGACTATTATCAGAAGATGACTGACACATCCGCAGGCATTTTTTTACAGTCCATGATGATTAATGCCATCGGTGATGGTATTAAAGATTACCAGGCATTTACCGATAGCACGGCAGGGGTTGTGAGTAATCAGGTGACGAAATCACAAGTGCAACACCGTTGGTCGTGGGCCATTATGGGGCAAAAAGCAGCGTGGTCATTGCCGATTCTACACACACTCTTAACCGTTTTATTGTTTGGGATATTTCCTGTCATCATTGCGATGTCGACCTTGCCGAATGGGGTGGCAATTTTTAGGGGCTATTTACAGTTTTTTATCTCGTTGCAATTTTGGCCTGTGTTATTTGCTATTCTGAATGCCGCAATGACTATGTATGGCAGCGCGCAATCGTCTCAATATGGCGGAATCACTATAGTCAATATTGATAAAATCGATGAATTGCATGCAGACTTATCAGGTGTGGCGGGTTATTTGATGCTGATGATCCCTTTCCTGGCAAAAGGCCTTGTATCCAACTTAAGTGATGCCTTTAGCAATTTGGCGACTAGTATGACGGGTCATTTGCAAGGGTCAGCCATGAGTGTTGCAAATGATGCTGCAAGTGCGAGCTTTAGCTTCGGGCAGACAGGGTTTTATAATACGAATGCCAACTCTTTTTCAGCCAATAAACATGATAATAATTGGACACATATGCACGGCATGCACAGTGAACAACTAGTAACGGGTGTGATTAAAACGCACACCGCAGGTGGAGATACAGTATTTGATGTGTCGCCAGGCATGACCAAGGGGGCATTGTCGATGCATAGCACAGATGGTTTGAGTGGTAGTTTGAATGAGGCACACGAAGCAACTAAACAGGCAAGTAGCAGTGCTCATCAAAGTTTTCAATCATCAGTCTCGAATGCTGCACATAAGGCCATTCAATTGTCACGTCTCCAAGGTCATGATATGCGCTTAGGACACGGTGTATCTGAGAGTGAAACAGGCCAATATCAAGAAGCCTTATCCTCTATGAGCCATATTGCCTCAGATGTTGCGAAGCGCACGGGCGTATCAACTGATGAGGCGCTGATAGCACTCACCAGTGCCGGTATTAATGGACGATTGAAAGTACCCTCGATGGTCACTGGAGCTATTCGTGTTGCAACGGTTGGATGGGCTGACGTTGGTGGGTCGGTTTCAACTAGTGCTAATCGAACCTCAACCAGTGGTGATCGTGCGCATGATTCGTTTGATGCAGGAGTCACGGCACGTGAAGCGCATGATTTCAATAAAGCCTTTAGCCATGTGAAGCATTTTGTTAAAAACCATCACTTCGATGACAGTCAATCTCAAGGTGCTAATCTGTCAAATCAAATGGGTTCTGATTTACGTCATGCTGAAGTAGCGAGCCTTAACTTTGATGCGTCACTTGCAAGATCTGAACGGATTAGTAAAGCGGAATCGTATGTGAAATCTCAAGGTGATCAAATTACAGAGAATTGGGATCAAGCGTTTCCTGCGTTTGTAGCGAGTCGTGTTGGGAATGATATGCGAGATCAGTTGTTTTCTCACCCAGGGGATAGGCATAGCGTACAAACCTTGCAGGGATTAAGTCGTGAGTTTATGCAACAAGAGCGAGAATCAATTATTGCGCGATTTGGTGATAGTCAGCAAGGCGAACAAGTAGATAATACTTATCAACAAGCAGCACATGACATTACAATACAGTCGCAATCGTTGGATGCTAGGTACGCCTCATCTGAGGATCAGCTCACTCACGAAGCAAAGGATTTAGGGTTGGGTATTAAGATGAGTGATAAGCAGGCAATAGAAGTTAACGTGAATCAAAAGGTGACCAAATCTCATGATGACATACAACATAAAAAAGATGTATTGCAAGTATCGGTCAATCATTTAGCTAGTGATACGGCACGTCAACTTGAGATTGGATGGAGTAATGCAAAACGTGGGGCGGTTGTGCCTTCATTTAGAAACAATGATGACAAAAAGGAGAAATCATGAATATGAAAAGTTTAAAACAAGCCATTGCAGAGGATATGGAGACCATGAAGCAGCTTGATGTTGAGATCATGGAATCCAATGTATATTACTGCGAGGTACGTCGATGGACGTTAAATTGGTTTTTGGTCTTGCTTTCGACAACTCTTACGATAGGGCTTGTGTGCATCCCTTTGGAGTGGAATCCATCAGATATGGATGTTCGCCTTAAACTCAGTTGTTTTGTGGGCGGCTCTTTTTTAATTTCTTTCTTGTTTTCGTTAGGGGTACCTGCATTTGCTGGAAAATTTGCTATTTTCCAAGATCAGTTGCGTCCTAAATTAAAAACAGGAGATTTCTTAATGAAGCAAATGGTGCGCATTGCCCGTACGGCTTACATTATATTCGCAGTACTGTTATTTGTTGCAACAACGGTTGCTGGTTGGCCGTTTGTGGCTTTGATGGTGATTGTAGTTTTTGGATTGACGGCTGGGATTATGGCGTCACTAATTGAGATGGAGGCCATTCGTCTAGGGGCCGGAGTACTTTTTGTTTTCATCAAGAAATATTTTGAGAAAAAGGCAGTGGGTACGACATCTATGTATTAATTAGCAAAGCTAAGTAAGGCAAAATTTAAACATTATGATAGCCGCGCCGAAGTCTAAAAAAGCCAACGGGAGACGACATGAGCCACGAATCAAACCACAAACACTTCACTCGCGGCGGTCAAATTGCGTTTCACAATTTGAGGATGTTATTTCAAATCAATAAGGCACTTTTAAATGTCCATTGCATCAGTTGGGTGGTAATTTGTGTGTTATGCGGCTGGTATTTCATTCCTAAAGATCTTCTCATTCAAACAGCGGACTATGAGGCAGCTACGGTGTTAAAACTCGTTGGTAAGGAGCGAGTATTTAACATTCCTTATGCTGGTGGTGTATTAAAGCAATCGGTACATGCGTTAACAACTCATCCGTATTATCCCAAAATTGCCGCCATGTGTTTGACTCGATTGATTCAATGCGCATGGATGGCATTGGGCGCATCGGTGGCAATGGCTGTAATACTCTCCTGGTATTTTGTTAAAAAAGGTAAGTTTCAAAGCCAAAATCAGTTTGTGCGTGGCAGTCAACTGGCAGAGTTGTCTCTTGTTAAACGTCAAATTATTAAAAATGGCATGCAATCGGATATTGCGATCGATGGCTTCCCACTTATTAAAGACAGTGAAGTGCAGCATTTACTCGTGCATGGCACAGTCGGCACGGGTAAGAGTCAGTTGATGATGAAAATATTGGATGCGCTACGCAAACGAGGTGATCGTGTCATTGTTTATGATAAAGGTTGCGCGCTTATACCCCATTATTTTAATAAGACACGCGATGTGATTTTAAACCCATTTGATGCACGTTGTGCCACTTGGGATTTATGGGCCGAAGCTCCTCGTGATACCGATTTAGAAAATATGGCGGAAAGCCTTATTCCGATGCAAGGTGAATCGGATCCATTTTGGACAAATGCCGCACGAACCGTATTTGTGTCTGTGGTCAGTAAAATGCGTCATGAAAAAGACCGCTCGTTGGAAAGAATGCTTCACCTTCTCTTGAACAGTGATTTTTCAGAGCTCGAACATTATCTTGCAGGCACGCCGGCTGCCACATTGATGAGTTCTAAAATTGAGAAAACAGCTGTTTCTATTCGCTCAGTCATCGCAACTTATCTGAAATCGCTACAAGCATTGTTAGGATTAGAAAACACGCCATTTTCTATCCGAGATTATCTTTTAAATGAGCATCAATCAGGTTGGTTGTTTATTTCATCCAATGGTGAACAACATAAATCATTAAAACCCCTTATGTCGATGTGGCTAGCCATGGGATCTTTAACGATGTTAAGCCTTACCCCTGATCCAAAACGTCGAATTTGGTTTCTTTGTGACGAACTACCCAGCTTACACAAATTACCATTACTCGGTGAAACCATTGCTGAGGTACGTAAATTTGGTGGTTGTTTTTTATTAGGCATGCAAAGTTTTTCACAACTCGAAAAAGTATACGGTCGAAGCGGCGCTGCTGAGATTTTTGATTTACTCAATACGCGATTTTTCTTCAGAAGCCCGAGTAGCGATATGGCGCGACTTGTTTCTCGAGAGCTCGGTGAAGAGGATTTAGATGAGTCACGAGAAAACTATTCTTATGGTGCCAATAGCGTGCGTGATGGTATTTCGCTTAGTAACCAGCGTGTGAGTCGTCCGATTGTGTCTTATCCAGAAGTTTCTGAACTACCGAATTTATCATGCTTCGTCAGGCTGCCAGGCCAGTACCCCGTCACAAAGCTTACATTGCAACATCAGCAACGCACAGTGATTGCAGATGCATTGATCATAAGACCACAAGAGATAGCGGCTATTTCGAACAGTCCTCATCAAAATGAAGAAAAAATAGACCACAGCCAGTTTATGCAAAAAGCCCCCATTCAACAAAAAGAATGGGTCAATGAATATTTGGATTAAAGTGAGTGCATCATGTTAAGCATCAAGCCATTAGATTCAGCCAAAGACTCTCATGATTATTACATGAAGGCAGTGGCTTATTATCAAAGTGACTCGACCGCAACGCAATGGCTTGGTTCCTGCAAATCCTATTTAAATCTTGAAGGCAGCATTGATTCGTCAACGTTTTTAAGTTTACTGCAAGGCCATCTTCCGAATGGCCAAAAATTACAAAACCCACAAGGCGAACATCGTCCGGGGGTTGACATGACATTCTCTGCTCCTAAAAGCGTCTCCATATTAGTGGGACTTGGTGCGGCACCTGAGCTCATGAAATTTCATGATGATGCAGTTAAGCATGCAATATCACATATTGAAAAAGAATTTGCTGAAGCGCGTGTACGCCAAAATGGGCAAATGACGCATGAAAAAACGGGTAATTTACTCATTGCAGCCTTCAGGCAACCCAGTTCGCGCGCGAATGATCCAGCGCTTCATACGCATTGTGTCGCACTCAACATGACATTTCTAAATGACAAAGCTCGATCGCTTGCCAGTGATAAATCCCGCGTGCATGGTGTGGTCGAGCAAATTCAAAATCATGCGCATTATGGCGGGTTGTTATATCGGCAGCATTTAGCGAATAGCCTGAAGGATGCAGGATTTCATTTGCGATTAACCGGCGATGGGTTATTTGAAATCGATGGGATACCTGATGCAGTTTTAACTGAATTTTCAAGACGTCGTGAAGACATTGAGCGCTTGATGCAGGATAAAGGTTGGTCTGGTGCCAAAAGTGCGACACTTGCAACGTTGATAACACGCCCTGACAAGGAGGAGCTGGACCCTAAAATACTAACTGCGGATTGGATGCTGCGTGCAAAAAATCTGAATTTTGATACACAAGCTTTCATGCAAACTCGCGATAAAATCACACCATCTCAAAGTTTTGGTGCAATGTTTAAAGAGAAATTATTTGCTCTTTTCGGCAGAGCCAATCCAGATAATATTTCTGAAATTGATGCAGCTAAAGCATGCGTGCATGTCGCTATTGAAACGCTAAGTCAACGCACATCTGTTTTTACCGAGCGCGCATTAAAATTTGAAAGCTTAAAACATAGCTTGGTGTATGAAAAATCCATTTCGCAATCCGTGATTTTGGATGCAATCAAAGATGTGAAAAAAACACAACATCTTTATGAAGCCCTGTGCCCTGAAACAGAACAGCCACTGTTAACAACACCGAGACTACTTACGTTAGAAGCAGAAACGATTGCACGGATTGAAAAAAACAAAGGGGTGGTTCATGCTATTGCCACCAAAAAAGACGTTGAGCAATTCCAAAAAGAACGTACTACTTTTTTGACTTACCCAATGACGGCATCACAGCGCGATGCCATGTTTGTCTTATTAACATCTCAAGATAGATATTTAGCCATTCAAGGCTATGCGGGAGTTGCGAAAACTACAATGCTTTCAGAAGCACGCTTACTGATGATGGATAAAGGGTATCAGGTTCGTGGTATTGCTGTAGCAAGTTCTGCGGCGAATGAATTACAAACCAAATCAGGTATTACATCCAGTGTATTTCCAGTGATTTATCAAGAGCTGAAAGAGGCTAAGACTGGCTCGCTGAATAAAACAATATTTATTGTGGATGAAGCGTCAATGCTCTCCTCACCACAAGGTCATGAGCTGATTAAACAAATTGAACGCACTCAAGCCAGACTCGTTTTAGTGGGTGATAGAGCGCAATTACCCAGTGTCAATAACGGCCGAATTTTTGGATTAATTCAAGACTATGGTGTTGAAACAGCAACTATGAATGATATTGTCCGTCAAAAAAATCAAAACTTAAAAGAGGCAGTGGTATCGGCAACCCTTGGCGATGTGAAAGCGGCACTTGAAAAACTAGATATTCAGGAATTACCCACGCATGAAGCACGTATCCAATGGATTGCGTCACGTTGGTTAAACTTTTCCAAAACACAACGTGAAGAAACGTTGTTATTTGCCCCTACGCATAAGGACAGGACGGCTATCACAGAACTTATTCGCAATGGGCTCAAACAGGATGGGTCATTGCAAGGACCCACTTATAATCAAACCACCTTGAAAGCAAAGCCTATAGAACCCGTGCAACAACGCTTCACTGCTTATTATCAACAAGGTGATGTTGTGCGCTTTAACCAAGCTTTTAAAAAACAGATGATTCAATATGGAGAATATTACACTGTAGGCCATATTTTACCAAAGCATCGCCAAGACAATGTGTTACCACTCGTCAATGACACAGGTAAAACAACGCTATTTGCATTGAAAGCATTACCCAACTACAAGTCTCACACAGCACCCTTTGAACGAGCGATGGAGATTTATCAGAAAAAAGAGTTGGAGCTACAAGTCGGAGATAAAATAATGTGGACACGTAATGTGACGTCTGAAGGTATTCGCAACGGTGAGACATTGATATTGCAAGCCGCTCGAGACAATCATTTGATTTTTACGACCAAAAATGGCCAAGAACTTGCACTTGAAAAAAATCACTCAGCTCTCAAGCACCTTGACTATAGCTACGTCTTGACCAATTACAAGGTACAAGGTAAGGATGCGCCTTATGGTATTGGACTGATGGAATCCTATCATCGTTTTGGAGCCACCATGAAAAATTTTTACGTGCAAATTTCACGTGCCATTCATGGTATGACGTTAGTAACGGATGATAAAGAGCTGCTTAGTCAAGCCATCCAGCGCAACAATGATGAAAAACAAGCCGCTCTTGATATTGTTTCAAGCCTACAATTAGACCGTTTTAAAAAACAAACCAACTTATCTATTCAGTTTGTTATCGATAAAAAATTACACTTTGAGAAACAGGCTAATGAACTGAGATTTGAAAAAATATCTCATCAAAAAACGCCTGAATATGCCAAAGAGATTGAACGATGAGGAGAGTAAGATGCCAAGACTAACCATTTCATTACCACAGACTATGCATAATAAATTGTCTTCATTGGCAATCCAAGATGATCAGTCATTATCAAACACCATTAACCGATTGCTTCTAGTTGGTATGTATCATTTAGGTGAGGAGTCTACATCATCCAACCCTTTTGTTGAGCAGCACTGTCAGCAGCTTATCATTCAGATGAATGCATTAATTAAAAACATGTCGGTGGAGCTCTTGAAATGCAACCAAGATGATTTTGAGATGTTACGGCAAGCATCGATCAAGAAGTATAATGAATTATTAATCGTTAATCATAATTGATCGCTAATGAAACCGACGCATCTTTTGAGTCATTCCAGCTCTATTGAGTTGTTGGTCTGATATAAAATCCTCATTTAAACATGCGCTTAGCACATTTCCCCGTAAGTTTTTTTATAAACATCGAGGTGTTTTATTCTTATTGCAAGATATTTCTTGGTTGTTTTTAAGACATTTCCCGCGATGTATTAAGCCAAATCAGCGTGACTTCAGTGTTCAAAAAATATAATATGTGCTCAAGGAAAGTATTTGTGAGTGTAATCAAGCCATTTTTATAGGCATGATTTTGTTCAACCATTTTAGGAGATTTAAATGAGAAATCTAGGGGATACAGTAAGTACTATTCAAAATGGATTTTCTACGGCTCAGTCGGTGGCTTCAGCGATTCCAGAGAGTATACCCAACATGGCGCAGAATGCAGTTTCGGCAATGGCTAATAATCCAGCGCTTACTGGTGTTGGTCTAGGATTAGGGGCCGTTGCAGTTATCGTTGCTCTGAGCATGGTAGCATATGAGAACCTCCAAAAAGTGCCGCCCCTTAGCGAAGAGGATCTAGCTCGCCATCGTGACCTGATTAAAGTATATAAACACCATTTCCCTAAAGCCCCAATACCACCAGAGTGGATTTTGACAAAAGATAAACCTGGCGGAGAAATGAATAAACCCAAGGGAGAATTGGACTTCATATTGACTGGAGATACATTAAAAAACGAATCTGAATCTCTTATAAAAACACATACCAGAGACAGTGAAGCTCGCGCAATGATGCTTAATCATATCGCTAATTTGTTTATTTCAATGAGCAATCGATCAAGGCTAGGAGATGTCTTCCGCCATGGGAAATGGCATAAAGTGCGGCCGGATGGTGTTGAAGTGATGTTTTACCAAGAAATGACCAATTGGTTATTAAAGAGTGCTCCAAATCTCCAATCGTTAACTGCTGAAAAAGTTGCAGAATATAATAAACGATTGCAATATCTGAAATCAATAGAACAACGGGTATTAACTGGAGAGGCTTCAGAACAAACACGCAACAATCCTCATGCAACATTAACACGGCTAATCGCTAATTTTAGAAACTATCATGATAGATTGCTTGAATTGCAACAAGCAAAAAGTTTCAATGCCCTGGTCTCTGAGCTTGATGATTTAGTGCTAGGCCTTTCCTCTCGCGCTCTTGATGTCATGTATTTGCTGATTCGTAACGTCCCAGGAAATATGTTAATGGTCGATAAATTTTTATCGCCAGAATCTACGGATCCTAAAATAAAAAAAATTCTTAAAACAAGATTGGGTAAGTGGCTAAATGAAACAGTGAAAGTAGCTGGAGTAAGTTATTCGAAATTTGAGCCTAGTCGAATGTTATCACTAAAGACGCATGTCAAAGAGCATTTGAGCGGGAGACATCCTAGCGATGCTAACTATTCTGAAAAAACATCCATGCTAAATAGCTTTTCAGATGTATGGGGTTGTCATCAATTTATGACAGAAAAAGATGCTCTAAACCCAGATGGCGTAAAAAAAGCAGAAAAGTATCTGCTTCAAATACGAGAGCTACATCGGTTAATACTGGAATTATATTTTTTGAGTCAAAATCTACTGCGCTCATCCAGGGCATCCGAGAATTTTGGAGATGTTTGGATGTATGGAAATCGGGGTGCTAAAGCAAATTTGATGGAGTTATTAGATTCCGTAACGGAACTGACAGAACTGACAGCGAACTCATATGATTCTTTTTGGAATGAATTTTATCACAAAGATTTTCGTCAAGGTTATGAGAAAAAACATAAGATTAATTTACGGCAAAAAGAATATGTACCTTTGGTGCATATTGACGATACGTTGTTACCGGAGATGAAGGAAATTAAAGAAAAAATTGATGGGGTAGTTGTTAGTATTAGACAAAAAGTAGTTGATTTTGTTGATAAAACAAGTTTCATCGAAGAAAGTAAAATACAATTCTTTGAGGGTGTCTTGGAACATCGAGAGTATCGACAAAAAACCACTTCCAATAATTATCTCATAGCCAAAGCAGAATTAAATCTTCTTCGTCAAAATCGAGGTCGGGTCGTTAATAGAGAGGGGCAAGATGTAGAAATAGCCCGTGCAGAAGAAGCCGCCATTGCAGCAGCTTCACCGCCTACACCAATTATTCCTAACTCCAATAGGTTGGCTAAGGCACTCCGTTGTTTGGCGACGCCGAAAGATAAATTTGTATTTCATGAGAAGTACAACTGTTTACCCAACATCAGAGAAGACAAATTTTACTCAGATTTTCAGCGTAACGTATTTAATACAATGATTAAAAAATACAATAGTATTGTAAATAATAGGCCTAGTAGTGATTTTTGGCTGGGGTCATTGAATTATAAGAGTAAAAAATTTGAGGACTTACGCCATAAGTACGCTTGTTTGTATGATGCATTTGAAGCGCTTTATCTGGATGGAAATGTTTGCTCTGACATGAGTGCCACTCAAATTGCAACATTTAAGGAGGAGAATAGGATTGCCATTTATACTTTTGACCAACAGTTGCAGCGATTTATTGCAGATATTGAACATCTTGAATTGCTTTTTCAGGCTGATAGTCACATGACTCATGCAGATGTAGCCAGCGGAAAATACAATGCATTACAAATCGTGGAACAGGAGAGTGGTGATTATGCGATAGAGCCGAATTCCATTTGCAATGTAATACCAGATGAGGTCGTGATGAAAACAATAACGCCTCCAAAGGGATCGACGAACATCTTTAATCAGAAACACCTTCACCAGGAAAAACCTAAATCCTTCATGCAATCGGTGATAGCTGGTTTCAACTCATTCTCTTTATTTAATAATAAAGTAGCGAAACAAGAGGAAGCAGAAGTGATCCCTCAGTTTGAATTATAGAATGATAATTTATAATAAACATTACCAATATTAATGCAGGAGAGTAACATGGAAAAAAAAATAGATGTTAAAAGCCATATTCAAATTGATATTAAAGTCGAAGAAGATGAGCAGTTGATTTATAATTGTATTAATGGGCTCCGAACTTCGCTTAAGGAAACATACCATGGTTCTAGACCTGATTTCACTAAGGTGGATCTCAAGACTTTTGTAGTGAAATATAGACCAGGACCAGGACGGAGTACTCAGTTGCAAGAGAAGATTTATAATAATATTTTACTTGAACTAGAGGCTGATGCTAAATCCGGTGATTTTGAGGCCCTTTTTAAAGGGTACACTGTGAATATGCATCGCACGTTTCAACATTATTATTATGCAATTTACGATATTTTAACGGAATTGCATCCCACAATAAAGAATGGAAAAAAAAGCAACAATGAACCATTAGCTCCTTTTCGTGCCCCGTTTTTGCAATTAATCGATTTTGAATTGTTATTCGTTCTAGAAAAACTATCTAAAACAGGAGTGCTTTCAAAAAGCAAGATGCAGTATATTTTGGAGCAAAGTGTCGATCACTATGCTTTCGAAAGAAAATTTAAACTAGGGGATACAGAGATATGGGGTATTCATCCTGCTGTTAAAGATATTACTGAGACACAGATCAAACAAGCTATAAATGCTTTCATAGCGGAACAGGAAAAATATCCAGCGATGTTACAGGTCATCGAGGAGCAGAAAAGAGAATATGAGGAGCAGCAATTGGCGCTGTATAGAGCAACAAGCGATCAGGGCGTGATGCAGCTGCGATTAGAGGAAGACAAAAGGCAATTTGCAGTTGAGCAAGAACGATATGTCCAGGAGCGCACTACATTGGCGCGAGAACAAGACCAACTTCAACTTGAACGTGAAAAATTCAATGAAGAAAATACACCCTATCAGCGCATTAAACAATTAGAAGAAGAAAATACTCTACTAAGAGCAAATGTAGGTTGTATACCCAGTTCGTGGCTTGGTTTTGGCATGTTTTCAACACGACAAAAATCAACTGCGACAACAGAAAGCGCAACACCTAATATGGCAATAATGTAGGTGTTTTATCATGGTTGCAGTAAATTATTGAACGAACTATAGAAGTCAAAGGATAAGACTAATTACTTGAGGTGCTATTTTGCAAACAGAATATGATATTTTAGATACGCCTTCTAACACTGTAATGAGCGCATCGCAAAGAAGAATGAATAGTCTTGAGTTAAGAGATGCTATAGAACGGAAAGATGATACAACTCCCCAAAGGGGATTGTTCGATTATTATGAGATTTTGGGGCTTAATAGGTATGCTAAATCCTATCGAATTAAAGAGGTCTATAAACGCTTGGCGCTCATATACCATCCTGATAGAGGAGCAACCGCTGATGAGGAGAAATTTAAACAAATTTCAGAGGCTTATGAAACATTGAATGATGAACACGAACGAACTAAGTATGATGAAAAAACGTATGGAAACATTTCATTTCAAGACCGAATAAAATCTTATCATTATGTTTTGCAAGAGCACCCGGAGCAATATGACCGATACACGTTTGTTAATAAGTTATTAGCGCTTGAAGGTGGTAATAAATTAAGAATAGGAGAGGAAATATCGCATGATATATACATCAAATTGAGGGATATTGCTAGGGATTGTATATATCAAGTAGATGACATAAATCCATCATGGGAAAAACGAAGATATTTAGCTCAAGGAGGAGACGTCCCGCCAGAGAAAAAACTAAATGAAGATGAGGAAAAAAGAGTTGGATTATTACTTTTAAATTGGGATGCAATCTATTGGGTAACAAATTTATATAGCGATGAGGTTGAGCTTCCAAGGAAAAAGGAAATATATGATCTTTCGTTAGGCGTTTATCATACTGAACGCTCAAAAGATATAGAGCGACTCCTTGGAGGTAGGAACGTTCTCGTTGAGGCCGTTGCAAAAAATACTAATCGCTCTACCCACTTCGATCTGAGTTTTGTTAATGGTCTATTTGCGCTCTATGAAGCAAACATATTAACACCAAATATTTTCAAAAACTATCGTAAGCCGCCTATTTGGGGCTTACTGGATGCGTTGAATGACATAAAGTATTTAACCCAAGAGAGTTTTGATTTGATATTAGCACATGCCAACAATGCGAGTAATCTGTGGTCTTTATTAAGAGCAGAGGCTTGTACACCACAAAACTTCGAATGCGTCTTACGTGCTGGCAGGCACTCAGAATGTGTGGCTCAACTTTTGGTGGGGCTGCATCAGTTGAATTTACTAAACGATGAAAATCGTCAAATAGTCATAAAGCATCGTATCCCTCCTCAAATTTTACCTATTCTTTCCGACATGAAAGACAGGAAGGAGTTGACTGAAAACATGTCGGATACTCTAATGTGGGAAGGATCGGAAGAGATTCGACCGCTGATTCATGCGGTAAATGATATGTTTGCTCACGGTCTTTTTTTGCTGACTCGAGATGTTGAAAAGGCAAAAATAGTTATGTGTCTTGCTATTGATTTAAAACAAGATTTACATCGTTTTATGAATTTACCTCCAACACAACAGATTGAAAAGGCAGTAGAATTTAAACAAAACTTTCTTCAAAAACTACATTCAAAAGATGAAATTATGTCTAAGCATAGACAATATTGGAAAGTCATTATTGCTAATATTGTCATTGCATTAACAGGGGTTGGTTTATTTGCTTTGGGATTAAATTACGCAATAAACGGCAATTGTTTTTTTGCTAAAACAACTCGTGAAAAACGAATTGAAGCAATAGAGAGCGCCGCAAATGTGCACTTATCATTTAGCAATGGTGATAAAAATGAAGGCAGCACCCGAACCCCAGTGATTCGGACATTTGAAAAATTTAGAGCGCCATGCATAGCTTTCGAGAGTTTAATGGATGAACTGGCGGGTTTGCAAATGAAGCCTAATCCACGGGAATTCCAGATCTCGTCACGAGAAGTGGCTGCTGTGGCAGCAGTAGATCTTCCTCCCAGTGGACCCATTACGCCTAAATCCAATAGGTTTGCTAAGGCATTCAGTTGCCTGGATTTGGGTGTGCCGAAAGGTAAATTTGTATTTCTTGAAAAATACAGCTATTTACCCAGGATCAGCGATGATAAATTTTACTCCGATTTTCAGCGTAATGTATTTAATACAATAATTAAAAAACACAATGGTATTGTAAGTAATTGGTCGAGTAGCAGTTTTTGGTTTTGGTCACTGAGTCGTAATAACAAAGAACTTGAGGATTTACGCGATAAGTATGCTCGTTTGTATGATGCATTTGAAGCCCTTTATCCGAATGGAAATTTTTGTTTTGAAATGAGTTCGCATCAACTTGAAGAATTCAAGAAAGAGAATAAGATTGACATTGATGCTTTTGACCGAAAGTTACAACAATTTATTTCAGACATCTTCGTACTTTATCCTTCGAATAGTTACATAACACATGCTGAAGTGAAGCGTTCATCAACTGCTGCGCATGTTGAACATTTAAGTGAGAACCGATTATGACACAAGTTATAGGTCTAAAATTAAAAAAAGATGAGTTAGTAATATGTCTCCCCGATATGGAGATGACGGAGCCTCACGAAAGACGTAGAGCTTTGGATGCATTCAAGCAAGAAATTATTATGCTGATAACTGCCCAAACATTTTTGTATGCAAAATGAATAATGTCTTTTTTTCAGTGCGAGCACGATAAAATCCAGCAAAGCCACACAGAGCTTGACTCGCATTGTAAAAAAGACTCATTGGACTAAACCGCAGCTCGGAGCTACGCTATGGGGATTGTTTTTTGTTTGAGATCATGGACGATTGATAAGGCTCAGCAGTGTGCCCGTTTTTGAATGTAACGCCTTCATAACATCGTATTATCTTTTGTCTTTGAGAGGTACCG
>JAUYQG010000012.1 GCA_030695645.1 Legionellaceae bacterium | reverse complement strand
TCGATTTGGAAGCAGATCTCTCTGTTTGCTTCCAGCTTTTTTTCAAATAAATAATACAAATTCAAAACAGCTCTAAATATGTCCAATATTGCTGTGTTGTTATTTTGGTCATAACAGTATTGAAATTCCTAATGATCAAGGTGTGTCATGCGATTGAGCAGTCTTTTAGGGGAACTCTTGGCTAGGTAATGTGCTGGAAGAAACGGTGAGTAGTTATACTGCGCGCGGGCACAGTATACCTGCAAGGTTCCGTGTCGCCGACCCACCTTACAACACAATTTTTGTAATCAAAAACAACACATTACCCACCCCTCGCGCACCCGGAATATAGGTTGCCATGAGAGAGACCCTACGGTAACTCAATGAAACCCAAGGTAAAGCCCCTGGGAATGGGATACCGTTATTGATATCGGGACGCATCGTGGCAAGAATGGCGTAGCCACCCCCAATATTGGTGTAAGCATTCAGATGCCGTGTCTTAAGAAAGGCATAACCTACTATAGGTTCCAAATTCTTATGAGAGTCTAAAAAGGCAAACGCATACAGGCCGTGCCAATCTCCGTCCTCATCATAAAACCCCTTGCCCAAACCACCGCCCCATGGGTTTTCATTGTATGTGTTGACTCGGGTTTTTGAATACAAATAACGATTGTGCCAAGCATATGAGGGAATATATAACTCGTTAGTCCCCTCAGTCCAAACCTGATGCAAACGATGATATGTGGATTGAAATATATTGGGTTTTCCAGATTTGCAGGGACGACATTGAACATCCGTAGGTTGGGCTTTGGCCCAACTTTTTGAGTCACTATCTTGAGTACTTGTTGGGCCAAGGCCCAACCTACTTAGTCTATTCGCGTCTTCGCCAGCAAAGCCATGCTCTAAATAAAGCAACAATATCAAACTGACCAGTATACGCCTCATATCAACCCATGATCCGCATGATTAAAGCTGCCATAAAGGCCGTCACGGGCATAGTCAACAACCACGAGAGAAAAATTAGCCTTAACATGGGCCAGAATGTTTTTTTCATGCCATTCAGAAGTCCCGCACCAGCGATAGCTCCTGTGACAGTCTGCGTGGTTGAAACGGGCACACCGTATTCCGTAGCAGCAAAAATAGCGAGTGCGGCTCCTGTTTCAGCGCTGCAACCACGCAACGTGTTCAGGTGCGTAATTTTAGTTCCCATGGTATGCACAATCCGCCATCCTCCCATCAGCGTGCCTAAACTCATCATGAAACTACAGCTGATTATGATCCAAAGTGGAACATGAAAAGCCCCTTTTAACCAGGATACTGAAAAAAGCAAGGTGGTGATAATCCCCATGGTTTTTTGCGCGTCATTCGCACCATGCGTGATACTTAGGCAAGCGGAAGAGACAAGTTGCAGGCTTTTAAACAGACGATTGACTGATTGTTTGTTTTTATTTCGAAACGAATGGGTCAAAACATAGGTCAACATCATGCTGGCTATTAAGCCCACGATAGGCGCAATAAATATACCCACAGCAATTTTAATAAAACCAAGCCATTTAATAGTAATCCAGCCGCCATGAAACATTGCTGCTCCGACTAAGCCACCAATCAGTGCCTGAGATGAGCTCGTTGGTAATCCATAAAACCAGGTGATCAAACCCCACGAAATTGCCGCAAGCAATGCGGCAAAAATCAGCGAGGGATTGATGGCATTTGTATCAATGAGTTCGCTACCAATTGTTTTAGCTACGGTCATATTAAAAAAAAGAAACGCAATGAAATTAAAACCGGCGGCCCATAATACAGCCTGACGTGGTGTTAAAACCCCGGTGGTTACAATGGTCGCAATGGAATTAGCCGCATCATGAAATCCATTGATAAAATCAAATACATAAGCCGCACCTATCACGCATAAGATAAACAATATGTCTTGGCCCATGATTCATCTCAATATTAAATATAGTAACTACTAAACGTTAATAATTTTGAGGCGCCTCGCATCAATTGACGAACAACAAAAGGTAGTTCAGCCGCACCAGCATCTGTCGCTGCCTGAGCATGCTGCGACTCATCGTCCTGCATTTTTGCAAGAATTGCCTGGGTTTTCACATCCTCTGCTGGCACATGCTGACGATGCTGTTGTAAATGTGATGTCACTTGACGCTCTGTTTCTGCCACAAAACCAAGACTCCACCGATCACCAGCCACCCCCGCTAAGGCACCCAACATAAAGGATCCCATATACCATAATGGATTAAGAACGCTAGGTCGACTCTCCAGCTCACATAACCGTTCTTCACACCAGGCAAGATGGTCAATTTCCTCATCAGCGGCAGCCGTCATTTGGGCTTTCACCTCATCAAGCTTTGCGGTTGCTGCTTGGCCTTGGTATAATGCTTGCGCACATACTTCGCCGGCATGATTCACACGCATTAAACCAGCGACATGTCGCTTAGTAGGGGCGTCAAGGGACACATCGGTCAGATTGTTGGCAGGAGATGCGCGATTGCTCGTGCGTTGCTTGGGAATGCATACCGTACGCAAAGCAGTGTCTACTTTACCTAGTAATTGATCAATTAATGATAAATGGCGCATACAATATTACGTTGTCGGGATAGGTTATTACGAGTATACATCCTATTAATTGAGTATGGCCATAGATAATGTTAATCTTAGCGGGTAAGCATAGCCATCCACCATTTACAGGAACTATTTAATGAGTATAAAAAGCATCATTCAGCGATTGAAGCAATTTTTCTGTCGCAGCAGTCATACCAGACTATCAGGTAGTATTAAATTTTTTGATAGAAAAAAACGCTTCGGATTCATCGTATCCGATAAAAATGAGTATTTTTTTCACGCCGCTGCCACCCATCCCAATGATTTCAAATCATTACAAGACGGCGTTGCAGTAACGTTCATAGTTGTACAAGGCAAAAAAGGACCACAAGCCGATAACGTTGAAATTGTAAGGTAAAATTCATGAGTAACGCGAAACTTACGGTGCAAGACCATATTTTGCAATTAAATACCCATCTAAATTCCCGTATCCTCGGACAGTCAAGCTTAGTCTCACGCTTATTAATTGCTTTACTTGCTGATGGTCATTTATTAGTCGAAGGCGCTCCCGGCCTGGCGAAAACACGTGCTGTGAAAGAACTGTCTGCTGGGGTGGAGGGGACGTTTCACCGAATTCAATTCACACCGGATTTATTACCGGGTGATTTGACTGGAACGGATGTTTATCATCCTGAAGATGGGTCGTTTGTTTTTTTACCAGGCCCGATTTTTCATAACATGGTTTTAGCCGATGAAATTAATCGAGCTCCAGCTAAGGTTCAGTCGGCCCTATTGGAGGCAATGGCCGAGCGTCAGGTCACTATTGGCAGTAAAACGTATCCGTTACCTGAACTGTTTTTAGTCATGGCGACGCAAAACCCCATTGAGCAAGAAGGAACCTACCCATTACCCGAGGCTCAGCTGGATCGTTTTTTAATGTATGTCACCATAGCCTATCCCGATGCGACCGTTGAACGAGATATTCTTGCGCTAGCTCGACGAGAAGCCCTGGAAGGCAATGTTCTGAGTGCCAAAAAATCCACAGCAAAACCAGAGATTGCTCCATTAACTCAACGCACGCTATTTGAAGCACGCCAACAGGTGTTAAACGTGCATACCAGCGAGGCATTAGAACAATATATCGTGCAATTAGTCGTGGCCACTCGTCATCCAGCACCCTACAGCGAGTCACTGGCACGTTGGTTACGATTTGGCGCAAGCCCACGAGCCACGATAGCTCTTGATCGATGTTCCAAGGCACATGCCTGGCTTAATGGGCGTGATTATGTCACTCCAGAAGACATTCACACCATCGCACACGAAGTGCTTAGACATCGTATTTTATTAACCTTTGAAGCAGAAGCAGAAGGCGTTAGTCCAGATGATTTCATTAATGAACTTCTGCGCCTGGTGACGATACCATAGGAGCAATAATGGACGGACTGTTTGTAACATTATCCGACTTAATTGCTTTGCAGCGCTACGCTCAAACCGTGAAATATCCTCCAGAAGGATATTCTATGCGTCCAGGACAACATAAATCGAAATTACGTGGTCGCGGAATGGACTTTGCCGAAGCACGTAATTACCAAGCGGGCGATGAAATTAGACATATGGAATGGCGAGTAACAGCGCGCACCGGCAGACCTCACGTTAAAGTCTATCAAGAAGAACGCGAACGCCCTGTCGTTATTTTAACCGACTTCAACTCATCCATGTATTTTGGAACACGAATTGCATTTAAATCAGTTGTTGCGGCACGCCTTGCGGCTGTGTTAGCTTGGACAGCGGCAAAACAAGGTGACCGTGTTGGGGGCTTTTTGTTTTCAGCACAGACGCATCATGAATTCACCCCCCGTTCTCGACAGACCGGGGTGCTGCCTCTTTTAGCGAGTCTGAGCCAATATACTCAGCACGATGGAGTAAATTCAGTTAACTCATCTGATCCACGATCATTTAGTCATGCCCTATTACGCATGCGTCGCGTTGCCAAACCAGGCAGCATTTTGGTGCTCATCAGTGATTTTTATCATATCGACGAAGATACGGAACAACATCTGAGTCGCTTGCGTAGTCATAATGACGTGCTAGCTTATCACATATGTGATCCATTAGAGCTCGCCCCACCGCCACCCCAACAATATGCTATGACGGATGGCCAACACGAACTATTAGTGGATACCACACTAGACTCCGTACGGTTTGGTTACCAATTTTATTGTGAACAACGCATAAGCTCGCTGCGAGCTCAGTTAAAGCGACTTCAGATTCAATACATACAAGTGACGGCAGAGACTAATCTGCCTGTCTTGGTGAAACAAACGTTCCCTCGGAGGTCTTGTGGATAACATGCCGGCCGCCGCGCAACCTAATGTGCCTGAATTAGCACACTTACATGATATTCATCTACCCACGCCAATCCATTGGTGGCCATTAGCACCAGGCTGGTATCTCGTGATAGGGCTGATCATGCTCATTGGACTTAGCCTGATGTATGTAACGTATCGCCGTTATGCCTACGGACAAGCAAGGCGTCAAGCGTTGCAAGCACTCACCGACTGTGAATCAAAGCATCAACACAACCCAAACAGCCAACGTAGCACGGCTGCCGTATCTGAATTATTAAAGCGAGTGGCTCTCGCTTATTATCCACGAGAGCAAGTGGCTGGATTACAAGGAGACGCTTGGCTGATTTTTCTAAACAACACGGTATCTTCTCGACGGACCATCATCGACATGGGCAAAAAAAACACAACCACACCAGAAGACCCAAAAATCAACTTCAATCAGGTACGCAACGAATTGTTAGAATACCCATATCAACCACCACAGCCCTGTGATTTAGAGCCGCTATTTCGCTTGGTACGCACGTGGATCAAGCACCAACGGCAAGTGAGGCGAGTATGTTCGAATTAGCCACGCCTTGGGTGCTGCTGGCCTTTCCGATCCCATTACTCATATGGTTTTTATTACCACGTGCCTCATCGCAATTATCTATTGCCTTAAAAGTACCCTTTTTCAAAGCGATGCAGACGCTGGTTGAGCATGAAAAAAAGACGATTACGAACCAACGTTATTTGATGTTATTATTTATAAGTTGGTGCTTTTTGTTAATGGCGCTGGCAGGCCCTCGATGGGTCGGAACGCCTCGAGCTCTATCCCATGATGGTTATAATATCATGCTGGCGTTGGATATATCCCCCAGCATGGGGATTAATGACATGAGCCTAAACGGACGTCGTGTTACCCGTTTAGCCGTCGTTAAACGAGCGGCGCAGCAATTTGTAGAGGATCGATCGGGAGATAAAATAGGCCTTATTCTCTTCGGGGAACAAGCCTATCTTCTCACACCGCTTACCTATGATCGTCATAGTGTACTCATGCGGTTGGATGATGCCACCGTTGGCCTAGCAGGCAAATCAACCTCCTTAGGCGATGCACTTGGATTAGCCATAAAACGTCTGCAACACGTGCCTACTGCCGGTCGGATGATTATTCTTCTAACCGATGGTGTGAGCAACTCCGGTGTCTTACCGCCGCTAAAGGCAGCCGAACTTGCTCGTACGGATGGTATTAAAGTTTATACCATCGGTTTGCACTCTGAGATTGATCCTCAATCGTTTAGTGGCATGTTTCTAAGCAGCAACGGATCGGCCGACTTAGATGAAAACACACTCAAATCCGTTGCGCAAATGACTGGCGGTCGGTATTTTCGAGCATCCAATTTGCAATCGCTACAGCGCATCTACCACGACATCAATAAAATGGCGCGAGTATCGCAGGAACAAGCAACCGTTCGACCACAACATGAATACTATCCTTGGTTTTTAGCGCTCGGGTTCGGACTATTTTTGTACGTACTGGCGCAACAAAATGGCTTACTAACCAGCGTATCCATCACACCAAAGCAAGGAGGTGAAGCATGATCGTTGATCTTCATTTTCTTCGTCCATTTTGGTTATTTTCCTTGCTACCATTAGGTATGTTGGGGTTTGGTTTATTAAAACAAAAATCATCGATGGATGCTTGGCGCCATGTTTGTGATGCCCATCTGCTTCCGCATTTGTTGCAAATCCAGGGTAAAAGCAAACGAGTCTGGCCATTACTCATACTCATGAGCAGTGGCTTATGTATGATTATTGCCTTAGCTGGACCAACTTGGTTGCGTATCGAGGTACCTACGTATCAACACATTCGACCGCGAATGTTAGTATTGGATATGTCGGACACCATGTTAGAGCACGATCTAGCACCTGACAGACTCACTCGTGCCAAATTTAAAATACGCGATATGTTACAGCATCGCGACGCAGGACAGTTTGGTCTCATGGTATACACCAGTGAACCGTTCGTGGTATCACCACTCACCGACGATGGGCAAACGATCGAAGTACTTCTATCATCTCTTACTCCGACAATTATGCCAGTAGGTGGTAACCAATTAGAACACGCTTTAAAAGAAGCCAAAACTTTAATCACTGAAACCGGCTCACAATCGGGAGAATTGTTGGTTTTCACCGCACAAATACCGTCTAATCCGGCCGTTAACGCAGCCCAAACCCTTGCAAACAGTGGTTTTCACGTCTCAGTCATGCCGATGCTAGATGACAAAACCGCCTTGCCATTATTTGCACCACTGGCCAAAGCGGGGCGGGGAGAAGTTATCCCATTTACCAGTAATAACGCGGATATTGAGCGATGGTTAAAGACAACTCACACCAAAAGTACCTATCAAACGAATGATTTAAATGATATCCCACTTTGGCGTGATGAGGGACGTTGGTTTATCATAGCCGCTTTGTTACTACTATTGCCGGGATTTTGGCGTGGCTGGTTACAGAGGATAACGACATGAATATACGAAACGTGCCTATTCTTTTGCTATGGCTTGGTACATTAACATCAGCCCATGCGTTTCATTGGCAAGATTTATGGCAAACGCGCGATCATCAAGGACAAACCATGATGGATGCGGGTCATTATGCCGATGCACAAAAAACGTTTGACAGAGACGGCTGGCGAGCAACAGCTGCCTTTCGCGCAAAAGACTATCAACAAGCCGCGTCGATTTATGCACGTTCAAACGAGGCTGATGCTTATTACAATGCTGGAAATGCTCTTGCGCATACGGGACAATACGAACAAGCCATTCACGCTTATGAGAAAGCAATAGCGATCGATAAAACGAATAAGGACGCCGTTTACAATCGTCAGATCATTGAAAAACTCCTGAAACAACAAAAAGAAAAACAAAACCAACAAAACCAACAAAACCAACAAAACCAGGATAAAGCCAATCCAGACAAAAAACCTAGTGACGATAATCGAGATAAAAACAATTCCAATAAAGATAAACCGGCTAAACCCCAACAACCGCAAAACAAACCCAAAAATGAACTCAATAAAGAAAAAAATCCAATTCAATCAGAGGCCGGCCGCGACAAACAACAAGCAAAAGATCAATGGCTACGATTGATCCCCGATGATCCGGGCGGGCTGTTACGCGAAAAATTTTTGCGAGATTATTTACGTAGACGAGGTGAGTGATGAAGCGAATAATAATAGTATGCTTGTTGCTCTGGTGGAATATAGCACTTGCATCCGTGACCATTAAACTTGATCCACCAACCATATCGATGAATGAAACGGTACGCATCACACTATCCTACGATAACACGCAAAACCACGGGATACCCGATTTAACACCTCTGCTACGAGATTTTGATGTATTAAGTACCGAACGTAGTTTCTCGTATACTGCCATCAATGGCCAAGCACGTTCCATCAGTCAATGGAGCTTGGTATTAAAACCGAAGCGAACCGGAATAATACCCATCCCTCCGATTCGCATAGGTCAAGAACAAAGCTTACCCAGTCAAGTCACGGTAACGAATCAAACCCCACCTAAAACACCATCTGCTCCGAATGAATCCCTAGCTAATTCGGGTTCAACACGCTTAACAGCGGAAGTGAATGAAACAAAACCATATGTCAATCAACAAGCCTTATACACAGTAAAACTTTTAAATCAGCAACGTCTACTCGATGCGCAATATCAACCCCCACAAGTAGAAGATGCCTTGTTAATTCCACTAGGAGAGGGGCGTCATTATCAAACCCAACTCAAGGGAGAAACTTACGACGTGGAGGAACAACAATATGCTATTTTTCCCCAAAGAAAAGGTGAATTACGTATTTTACCCCCCTCATTTGATGCTCTAACTTACGATGGAATTGAACCAAAGCGAATAAATCTGCAAGCAAAATCCATTACGCTGACGGTTGAACCGCTACCATTAAATCAAACCATCAATAATTGGCTACCCTCCAATCAAGTAAACCTAACCGAAACCTATGACCAAACCGATTCGACTATACAAGAGGGCAGAACGCTTATCCGAACGATCAAAATACAAGCCGCCGGACTCGTGGCTCAACTTTTACCCACACCAACATTTCATCACGGCAAACGATATAATGCCTACCCAGACAAACCAACAACACAAAATGAATTACGCCAAGGCGAGCTATGGGGTAACGCTACCTTGCAAGTGACGTATTTACTCACCAAACCAGGCCAAGTCACCTTGCCCGCCATCCGTATTCCCTGGTACAACACCAACACAAAACAGAGTGAGATAGCCTCACTACCGGCACGCACTTTGAATGTAACACCCAAACCAGGTTCAGCAGTTAGGGTAACGACACCAAAGCAACCAAACGTTTCGCACACAGCACGGCCCAAGATATCCAAAGTCGCCTATTCAAAAGCGATATGGATCGGAATACCAGTCCTATTTTTATTCATTTTAGTATGGCTACGATGGAGGCGGTTTCGCTCTAAAGCAACACCAACACAAGGCCCCAATCATTCACCACAAAGCGAGTTACACGATGCCTGTAAAAGCAATGATCCAGGCCGAGTGAGGATCGCACTGATTGTCTGGGCTCAAAACCAATGGCCCAATCAATCAATATTAAATTTGAATGATATTCCCGTGCACAACGAAGCGTTCCAAAAACAACTCAAGGAACTCTCATCGGTCTTGTATGGCCCTCCGGGTAAAACCCAATGGAAAGGTCATGACTTATGGTTAAATATTGCCTCTTCAAAAACGGAAGCCTTAAAACAAAAAAAGAAAAAAACAAAATTACCCCCCATTTACCCCGAGGTATCCTAACATGCTTAAAAAAGCAGTCGTATTATTATCAGGCGGACTGGACTCAGCAACGTGTCTTGCCTATGCCCGATCAAAAAACATCACATGCTACGCACTAAGCTTTAACTATGGACAAAAACATCGCGCTGAACTCGATGCGGCTTTACTGCTTGCAAAACACTATCAAGTTCAACAGCATGAAATTATCGACCTTCAATCCGTCGGCCGCCTAGGTGGTTCGGCCTTAACCGATATGGCATCGAACATACCCGATTACTCGGGTTCGACGAGCATTCCAGTAACGTACGTACCCGCACGAAATACCATCATGTTATCCATTGCGCTAGGTTGGGCGGAGGTTCTCAATGCGGATCATATCTTTATTGGCGTCAGTTCCGTTGATTACTCAGGATACCCGGATTGTCGATCCGACTATATTCAAGCATTTAGTCACATGGCTAACTTAGCTACCAAACGTGGCGTCGAAGGGAACCCCATTACTATCGAAACACCGCTCATTCATTTAAGCAAAGCCGATACCATTAAACTGGGTACATCACTGGGCCTGGATTACGCCAAAACCATATCCTGCTATCGTGCAAGCGATAATGGATTGGCATGTGGAGGCTGTGATAGCTGTTATTTAAGAAAAAAAGGCTTTAATGACGCCGGCCTAGTTGATCCAACACCTTATTTGGTCTAAGGTGGATCGTGCGGAGTCAGTCATCGTCTCGTTTGGGAATATTGTTTATGATAAAACGGATCACACTATTGATTTTTATCTCTTGGTCGTTAAGCGGCTGTGCTTGGCTGCATCACGCATCAACCACACCCGTAAAACCAAATATCAACCCCAACCAAACCACAGCAGCGTTCACACGCGTCAATATAACAGGCACTATTGATGTTAACATACATACTGATTCCATCCATCCCCATGTGATATTCCACGGTGACCCGCGTGATATCAGTCACATAAAATGGTCGGTAATCCGCAATGAATTACACATCGAAGTAGAAAAGAAATACCCTCAATATGGTCCATTACACGTCGATATATCGTCCCGTTATTTAGTTTCATTTGTCTACCGAGGAAACGGAACGATCATAGGCAACAATTTACACACAAACTCCCTGGATCTTTATCTAAAAAACAATGGGCAAACCATGCTGGACGGACAACTGGGTTTACATCGCGCGGTATTTGCCGGATCAGGGCATTCCAAAGTCCAAGGAATAAAAAGCAGCTCCATGCAATTAATCGTATTAGGCAAAGCGCATGCTCAGCTATCAGGGGTTGCTAATATTACATCAGTAACTATGAAAGGACACAGTTGGCTAAGCTTGTATTGGGTCAGAAGTAATCTCTTAAAAATTCGACTAAAAGAGAGTGTTTGTGTTCAATTAGCCGGGGTAGTCAACACGCTAGACGCTGAATTATGGGATAACGCTCGTTTTAACGGACGGTATTTACGAACAACCCGCGGCTTTGTGCAAACGCACGGTCAATCTGAAGCAGATATCGCCGTCCGCTTTGCTCAGCACACGCTCGCGCACGATACCAGCAACATCTATTATTACAACTTACCGGACATGAAAGCCGACTTTATGGCGGAAAATGGCTCTGTATTAGACATGCGTGAATGGGAAAGACCTTTTTTCCGAGAGAGCACACGTTACAATCGTTAGTTAGAAGGATAATGTTCTCGCACACAATTGGCAATTGTCTCTATATCACCATCAAGAGGCAAAATATGCGCGGAATTATTTAACCAGTGAATCGTTGTGTTTGAGGAATCAGCAAATAGTTTCACAACAGCTGATGAATCAACCACCTCGTCGTAGCGACCTAAAAATAAATCAGTCGGACAGCGTGGAGCAACGAATGTTGCTTTTTTAATAAACGTTAGTATCTCAATAATGGCAGGAATGGGTAATTGACGATAAGTCAGTTCTTGATGCAAATCGGTGTGAAAATTACCCGCATGATTGGTAATGCGCTTCACCCCTAAACATCGCAACATGCGAGCACACCATAACAAAAGTGTTGGGAATCCATGCAGACGCAGTGCGGGTGCCAATAAATACAAATGATTAATCGAAAAATGCTCCGCTAGTTTACACGCTAACACACCACCTAAAGACAACCCCATAACGTCGATCGTGTCGTAACGATGGGCTAACGTTTCATACGCTTGCCTAGCTGCATCTAACCAATCCGCGGCAGACGATGTGGCAAAGGATTCGATACAATCAGCGTGACCTAGCAAAACAGGACATAATACGGCATCATAGATAGTAAATGACGGCAATAATTCTCGATAAATCGCTGGCGATGAAGAAAATCCGTGCAATAAAAGCAAAGCGCGACCAGAGTCCTGCCTGCGAACATCAATCGGTGACAATAAATAGGCGTCTTGAATTGTTAGCGGACGAACAGACCTTCCTCTCCACATATAATGGAAATCATTAATATTCATGTTCGCTCGCGTTCACAAAAGATGGGAGTTATAGTATATACATACTATACTAAAATAATAAAATGTAATCTATTTCTCGGAGAGTTTGTATGCCAAAACAGGACGACGGAAATCCGCTGGACGGTATCATCAAAATACTCATTCAAAGAGCTGTCCAAGAAGCGGTTAAAAATTACTTCGAACATCTAAAAAACCAAAGAGCAGCAAATGCAGGAACAAAAAAAGCCCCCGAAAATCCACAACCCATTAACGAAACAACAAAACCAGAGGACACAGTAACCCAAAATGCCGAAACCGAACAAAATTTGCCGATGGAGCGAATAAAAAGCACACCTAAATCGCCAGCCGAAAAACTAGCAGAAACATCCAGCGGGGCCGCGGCCGAGGCTGCTCAAGAGAACTCTCAGTTACTTCAAGGACAAGCCCAGTCAATTCGACAAACTGCCAATGCTTCAAAAGAAACGGCAAAACAGGCGAAAGATGCCGTTAAGCCCGCAAGAGAAAAGCTCGAAGGAAAAGAACTCGAAATGGATAAAGCCCAGCAAAAATCCGACATGTTCCACCAAAAACTTGATACTACCGTCGATAAAGCTCAACGAGCACACGAAAAAGCGGATGCGGCTAAAGATAATGCCGATAAACTGCAACAAAATGCAAACAACAGTCAACAAAGCGCACAACAACTTGAACAACACGCCGGTGAGGCTGAAAGCTTAGCCAACACATCAGGAACTTCTGAAGCTCGGACAGCAGCTGATCAGGCTAATAAAGCCGCTGAGGAATCAAAACGAGCCGCGCAAAACGCGCAAGAAGAAGCGACAAAAGCTGCTGAACAAGTTGAACCAACTCAGCTCGCCGCTGAAGAAGCTGATAAAGAGGTGGTAAAGGCAGCGGATGACTGCATAGCCCCTGATCAAGAGCTAGCACAGGCTACAACAGACGTCTCAAATGCTTCAACCGAGCTCAATCACGCTGAGGGCGCTGCCGAAGAGGCGATTCAACAAGCAGCGGCTGACGAAGCAGCGGCCGAAGCCGCTGAAATGGCTGCCCAACAAGCGGCTCATCAAGCCGCTCTCGCACAAGCCGCCGCTCAACAAGCGGCAGCTAATGAATCAGCCGCCGCTGCTGCAGAACCCGTTGCAGAAGAAGTAGCAAAGGCTGCAAGTACCATGTTGTAATGTCTCACGCTAATTTACATACCTTGTCTCGAGGTAACTACTCACTCCGTAGCAAGGAACGGCCGTATTTGGCGCATTTTGAACGATCGTAGGGCTCACCGAGAATAGCTGCGCTTTTGGGGTTCCAAAATGTCACCAAGATAATCATTGAATAGCTCAATAATCTTCTCATCTGTCGATAATCTCACAAGATCTAAAACCGTTTTATTTTCGTTATTTTTAAGTGTCTCTAAATCTGGATGATATGCCAATACCAAATGAATGAGCTCATATTTCTCTGGTATAAACTGGACATCTGATAAGATTAAATGCATTAAAAGTGTGTTTCCATTGTCATAACGACAATTGACATCGGCCCCTTTTTTCAAGACGGGCTCAATTTTGCTGTATTGCTTTTCTTGCATAAAATAAATTAAAAATGGCATAGATGTATGCATAACAGGTTGGTTTAAGAAATCAGAGTTACAATGCTCAAGGAGCGGAGCAAATAATGTTTTAACCTCTTCACTGTTTTGAGGAGATGTTAATAACGTATGCATATTTTTTTTATCAGATTGATCGAGTAAATTAAATTTATAGGTTGTGATTAATAGATTCCGCATGAGCGATCTTTGCTCTAGTCAATTAATGTTAGAAAAAAACACATCCTTTTTGTCAGAAATATTTAGCAATATATCCCACACCGATACTCCTATAGCAGTTCTAAGCTGAATATTGCCTCCTTTTGTAATTATTTTTTGTAATGTTTCGAAGCAAGAAGATTGCATCGCGTAGTGAATAGCGGCATGACCAAGATTATCAACTTGATTAATATTATGTTCGGTTAAAATCATATCGATAATTTCGTAGTCCTTTTTGCTTACACGCTCTTTTGTCACAAGGTATCTAAGTAATGTACTTACTCCATCCGTGATAAAAATGGATGCACCACTATCTGATAGGCATTTGACCATTTTGACATTGCCAAGCATCCAAGCATCCAAGCATCCAAGCATAAACTAGTGGAAGGTTGCCGAATTGTCTTATATTAAGTTGTGTTATATCAATTATGTTTTTATATTGAGTAAGTAGCTTCGTTACTAAATCCGAATCATTATGCCAAATTACTTGTATATTGGACTTTGGACAAAACGGCATGCAAAAAGACGCATGCCATTCTGTCCAAATAAGTTTAAATCCGACATATTTATAAGGCGGCCAATAATATCAACGACAATCGGCTCATTTTGTAAAAACATTTACACTCAGGACAATTAACGATCAACGGTAAATTTGTTCTCACGCAATTATCTGCTTTTCGTGCCCGTTCTCTTGTCCGAATTCTTATCTAACAAGGGCGTGGGCTTCATTCACGGGCACGTAATGGACACCACATGATAAAGATCCACCTCACGAAGACTGTTTAGAATACGAATCTAGGTGTAAAAAAATCAAACACTCGCGCAGCGCTCATTGTACGCCCGTGAGGGCGTAACACCAGAGTGGTGCAAGTCCGCTCCAGAGTATGTCACAAACTCTGAAACTGAAAGAAACTGCGTTGCCAAGAGGCAGGGTGGGGAGTAACTGGAAGTGAACCATCGGTCTATACTGTAACGTCTCAGGATATTTAACAGGCTCTGTCTCAACCTATTTGAGGTGAAACAGATGAACTATAATAATACACTCATGGTCTACTCAATCAACTGCAACCGAGCATGGAGTGCCTTGTTACGCATCTCATAACTGAGGC
>JAUYQG010000004.1 GCA_030695645.1 Legionellaceae bacterium | reverse complement strand
GTTGTACCACTGCTGGTGGGCACGTCGCGGGCTCCTTTGCTCACCCTACGAATTCAGTGATATTTTGCGAAAAATAATTTTATTAAAACGCTACATAGCCCTAGAACAGAGGGCCTTATCGTTCACCCAGAATTGCTGTTAGCTCTTAGCTCAATAGAAATTCCCACCCTATCGGGCACCCTCTCCATCCATAGGAGAGGGAGATCTTACTGGTTATTGGTTTTTAAGGCGGGAATCGCTGACTAATCACCCCATCCGTTAAAGAAAAAACGCTAGAATCCTGCAGTTGAGCATGCGAGGTGAGCTGGTTGATATCAATCGTTGTTAAGAAAAATTGCCCCTTTAATTGCGATAAACAACGGACGAGGCGTTCTACGTGTTGGGCATCCAATTCGGCGGTGATATCATCAAATAAATACACACACGGCATTGCTAATAGGTGGGCTTGGGCTAGCTTGAGAGCGATTAATATAATTTTTTGTTGTCCACGGGATAACGTCTGCTTTGCTTTTAGTGACGCAGAGTCAAATATGATATCTGCCTGGTGAGAGCCTGCGTGGGTGTATTGACGCTGGCAGTCACTCGTAAATTGTTCTAATAAGATGCTAGTTAAAGACTTGCCGGTACCTTTTCTATCCCAGCCTTTGTAATAATGAATGGTGCAGGGGACATGGGTTAATTGCGCTAAAATAGTTTGAAATACATCAGACCATTCGTTGAAGTAGTCCAGTCGTAATGCATCCAATTCATTGGCCAGCTCTACCAGTTGCTTATCCCACGGTATGAACTCCTTTGGGCTTGCCTTTTGACGCAGTAAGGCGTTACGTTGCTTAAGAATGTGACGATACTCTTTCCATAAGGCGTGATACGATTGTTTCACGTGAAACAATCCCCAATCCAAAACACTTCGACGAATGGAAGGGCCTGCATCAATAATCTGAAATATATCTTGATAGACAAGCTGACACGGTAAAAAATGTGCTAACTCACTGCTGCGATGACAAGCTTGCTGATTAATTTTAACCTGCGTTGTTCCCGTGCTGGATTTCTGGATGCTGATCGAATTCTCAAAATCAGCACGTGCAAAAACAGTTAATGCGGGCTCATTATGGGCGATTAAGGGATTTGTTTCACGAGTGCGAAATGAGTGCCCACTACCTAATAAATAGATAGCCTCTAAAATGGATGTTTTACCACTACCGTTCATTCCATGAAAAATATTAAAGCGTGGATGAAGCGTTATTTGAGCCGCACTAATATTACGAACATGATGAATGTTCAGTTGGGATAAAATCATAATTTCATGGGCATAATGATGTATTGATAGTTTTCATCTTGCAGCGATTGTACCAGGATACTGCTGTCGGTATCTGAAAACGATAAACGCAAAGGACCTTCATTCACATGATTTAATACGTCCAATAAATACGTGGCATTCAGCCCTATATGAAGCTCGTCACCCTCTGTTTCAGCCGCCAGGGATTCAATGCCTTCCTCATGCTCTTGGTTATTCGCAATTAAGGTCAAGGTATTGGGTTGAATTTGCAATAGAACAGCGCGTAGTTTTTCATTGGCCATGATGATGATTCGTGACAACGCACGTTTTAAAATATCACGGTCAATGATTACTGATTTATCTTGATCTTTGGGTATGGCCTTTATGTACGGTGGAAAACGGGCTTCAATTAATTTGGATGAAAAAATATATTGATCGGTGACTATTTTAAAATGGTTTTTACTTGAAGAAAGCACTACGTTTTCGTCTGTAACGTGACTGAGTAATCGCAGCATTTCTTGAATACCTTTTTTGGGGATAAGCAAACGATGGTGCTGATTAATCAGTTGGCAGGGCAGGCGACAAATGGCCATGCGGTGTCCGTCTGCGGTAACTGCTGTAATGGACTGGGTATCAATCTCTAGAAACAAACCATTTAAATAAATACGCACATCTTGCTGAGCCATGGCAAAATAGGTCGACTGTAATAGTCTGACCAGGGCTAAGGTGTTAACGGTAAACTCCACCTCGCTGGCCTCATCTTCCGTTGCAGGATAATCATCCGCAGGTAATGTCGTTAGCTTGAATTGACTACGCCCTGCCTTAATGGACATAACCCCTTCTTTACAAATCAATTTCGGATTCGCGTCGTCTTCAAGCGAGCGGATGATATCGATTATTTTTTTTGCAGGAACCGTGATGGACGCGTCGTCCTGATCAGCAATGCAAGGTACACAGGCTGTGATTTCAATTTCCAGATCGGTTGCAGTTAAACGCAATTGGTTGTTGGTTAACTTTAATAAAATATTAGACAAAATAACGGTTGCCTGTTTTTTGTCCACGGCACCGGCGACGATAAGCAATGGGGTTAATAAGTGTTGCTTACTGATTGAGAGTTCAAACATAGTTAATTCCCCGGAGTGTTATGAGTTTCAAAATGCCGACGCTTTTTTAAGACGATAATATGCGCATCAAATTTTTATAATCTTCGGAAAAATCGCCCAATTCCAATATCAGTTCTTTTACTTTTCTGCAGGCATGAATAACCGTAGTGTGATCGCGACCGCCAAAGTGATCACCAATTTCCGGTAAACTGTGATTGGTTAATTCTTTAGCTAATGCCATGGCCATTTGTCGGGGTCTTGCAATGGAGCGACTACGTCTCTTTGATAGTAAATCCGCCACTTTGACCTTGTAATATTCGGCAACCGTTTTTTGAATGTTTTCGATAGTGACTAGGCGATCTTGGAGGGCCAATAAATCACGTAATGCATCGTTTACAAATTCGATGGTAATGGGTTTGCCTGTAAAATGAGCATTTGCAATCACCCGTCGTAAAGCACCTTCCAGCTCACGGACATTAGAACGAATCTTTTTCGCAATGAAAAAGGCCACTTCATAAGGTAGTTCAATGTTGGATTGCTCCGCCTTGCTGATCAAAATAGCGACCCGGGTTTCGAGCTCAGGTGGTTCTACGGCAACGGTTAGTCCCCATCCAAAGCGAGATTTTAAGCGCTCTTCCACGCCCTCAATTTCCTTAGGATAACGATCACTGGTCAAAATAATCTGTTGTTGACCTTCAAGTAGTGCATTAAACGTATGGAAGAACTCTTCTTGAGAACGATCTTTACCCGCAAAAAATTGAATATCATCGATTAATAGTGCGTTAAGTGAGCGATAGAACCGTTTGAATTCGTTAATGGCATTGGTTTGCAGCGCTTTTACCATATCAGCAACAAAGCGTTCCGAATGCAAATACAGAACTTTTGCTTCAGGATTATTTTTTAAAATAGCATTACCAATAGCATGCATTAAGTGAGTCTTACCTAGGCCCACGCCACCGTATATGAATAAAGGATTGTAAGCATCACCAGGTCGCTCGGCTACTTGCAGTGAGGCCGCTCGCGCTAACTGATTTGAATTTCCTTCAACAAAGCTATCAAACACAAACTTTTTATTCAGATAGCTATTTTTATAATGATCTGCATTTTTTTTAGTTGCTATTTTGAATTGGGTCGCCGTTGGTTCGGCAATAATCGGTTTAGGGCCTTCCGTTGGTGCCATCACTTTACTGCCAATTTCAATACTTACTAATTTTATGACATCCGGACATAACTGATTGACCAGTTCATTGATACGCGAATAAAAATGCTTCTTAACCCAATCAACTACGAATCGATTTGGGGCTAGCAATACAAGCGTGCTATCCACCGTTTCGGCTTGCAAGGGACGTAACCACGTATTAAATTGTTGAGCAGGATACTCTTCTTGTAAAAGACTCAAACATTTCTGCCAGATATTTGCAGACAAGGATTACTCCAGACAGAACACAGCCTAGTATTATACCCAGTACTTGTGCAAAACACCAACGTCAGCTGAGATCAATAGCAATTCTGGGTGAACGAGGTAGGGTGGGCAAAGGAGCTTGCGACGTGCCCACCGTTGTACCACTGCTGGTGGGCACGTCGCGGGCTCCTTTGCTCACCCTACGAATTCAGTGATATTTTGCGAAAAATAATTTTATTAAAACGCTACATAGCCCTAGAACAGAGGGCCTTATCGTTCAC
>JAUYQG010000003.1 GCA_030695645.1 Legionellaceae bacterium | reverse complement strand
ATAAAATTATTTTTCGCAAAATATCACTGAATTCGTAGGGTGAGCAAAGGAGCTTGCGACGTGCCCACCAGCAGTGGTACAACGGTGGGCACGTCGCAAGCTCCTTTGCCCACCCTACCTCGTTCACCCAGAATTGCTATTTCTGTCCAGTTCCAGTTGATTTTAAGGCGTAAATTTGAGATCGTATATCGCGAGTCACGTGATACACGTCCAGCGACAACTATACTGAAAATTACCGATATCCAATATGGAGAATGAGCTGAAATGGAAAATTATAGTCATTTACCGGCAGGTCCAAAAGGCTCAAAACTAATTCAAACGATTAAATTTCTAAGTCGACCAATGGCTTATCTCGAAGCTTGTCGCGAACGCTATGGGAAAACATTTACGTTACGATTCATCGGTCAGCCTACCATGGTTTTTATCAGTGCCCCCCATGATATTAAGCAGATTTTTATGACTACTGACGCAGAGAAACTGGGTGTGGGTGGTGCATTTGTTGGGCCAATCGTTGGCGATTTTTCATTACTCACCTTAAATGGCAAAAAGCATTTAGAGCATAGAAAGTTAATTTTACCTTCTTTGCATGGAGAGAGAATGCACGTATATAACCATATTATGGCTACGTTAACTCAACAAACTATTTCAAGTTGGCAAAAAAATAAAGACATTATTTTGCTTGATGAGATGAGAGAAATAACGTTCAACGTTATTTTAAAAACCATTTTTGGACTAGATGAAGATAATGCTCGATTTGCTAATCTTGTGCAGTGTCTACGTTCCTTGATTAAGATTATGAAAACACCACTCGGTTCAGCGATTCTCTTGATTTTAAAGCCGTTACAGAGGAATTTGGGCCCGCTGACACCGTGGGCAAAGATCATGAAATTACGTCAAGAGATTGATGTTATTTTATTTAACGAAATCAAACAACGTAGCACCTCAGATCTTACTGATCGAATTGATATTCTCAGTATGCTACTACAGGCAAGAGATGAGGATGGTCATAAATTGACCGAAGAAGAAATACGCGATGAGCTCATGACATTACTTCTTGCCGGTTATGTAACCACGTCAAATGGATTAACTTGGTCGTTATACTTTATTTTAAAAAACAAGCCTGTGCTGAAAAAAATAAAAGAAGAAATACAGCAAATTTCTTCAGAGGGAGAACTACTTGATAACATTCACAAGCTGACTTACATGGGTGCTGCGATTAAGGAGGCGTTACGGATCACTCCAGTTAATGCGTATGCATCTCGATTTGTCAAACAACCATACACTATGGGAAGTTATACTCTTTCACCAGGCACCAGAATTGTTTTGTCTATTTATCTGGCACATCGAGAGTCAACCGTATGGCAAAACCCAGAAAAATACAATCCAGAACGATTTCTTAATTCCAGCGAAATTCCTTATACCTATTTCCCATTCGGAGGGGGTGATCGCCGTTGTCCTGGTGCTGCGTTTGCGTTGTTTGAAATCAAAGTCGCTTTGACACAAATTTTACAACATACTGAATTAGCGCTCCATAAAGACTATCAGTTAAATACAGTCCTTAAAGCCATCCACGTGATCCCGGCAGATGGAATTCCTGTGGTTGTAAAAAAGAATGATTTTGAGAATAACACAAAGATTCTCAAAATCTAATTTAATTCCCAGTCTTTCCCCAAGGACTTTCGGTAACGGGCGGGCTCGTATTAGATTTCCTGCCTATCCGGTTGTCACCGACTCGCAATGACGAAATCATCACAATATGTGACAACCGGATAGGCAGGTTAGATTTGTCCAAACTCCGATGTGGTCGAAGTATCATCGATAACTGGAGGCCTGTTTACCACTGCTGGCGTGTGGTATCTGAAATGAAGGGTACTTCTCACACTTTTTTCCTCATCACGTGATGGGATGATTTGATTGTGCTTTGATTGAGAGGCGCTAGAGGGAGTGGGTGGACCGATAGGTTGCTCCGTTTTGTTTACGAAGCATTCCCCAGTGGGTATATAATCTTGCGGCGTTTTCTTATCCGAAGACTGTGATTGAGCTCTCGCCTGTTTAATAGCCCCTGCCATTTCAACCGTAAGTCGAATTCCTGAGCCTAAGAGCAAACCACTCAATGCTGATGCGATGCCCAGTGGAAAAATACCCAATACACCGTACCCATAGGTACGTCCATAGCCGTATTCAGGCTTGTTGCGTTTGTCCACAGGTAGTTTGAATAAATTTTCCACAACCGAGTTTTTGAGTGGATAATTTACGGCAGTGCAAAATATACGCACAACATGTTCTGCGGTACTTGCTATGACTCGTGGGATGGTCATGGTAAAATAGGCGACGGAACCGATTGCGAGTCCTACTATTTTGCCCGGTAGTCCAAATAGTCGCTGGACGAAGTTTCGTTTGTCGATGTTATTCAGAGGAATGATTTGTAGTGGCTTTTTATCGGCATTTTGCATGTCTGACACGGCTAAATTAAGCCCTTTAATCGCTATACGATACGCGGATATGCCACTGTTCGTGATCAGTCGTCCCAAAAAATTGACTATTGCAATGGCAATACCCGGTATTAGGCCAAGAATGACGCCTGGAATACCGAAAATAACAAATGGACCTCCGGAAAATAGCGGGGTTTTAAATTTTGTTTTGTCGCTATACAGTAAATCGCTGGGTGCATCAAAAAATGCGGGTAAATTAAGATAAAATGAATAATAAATAAAAGGAGCGACCAAGGCACCGGTGAGCCAACCTGGAACAGTGGTCAAGGGAAAAAATAGCGTATCTGTAAAAAAAGTAGCCCAATCATGGTTTTTTTGGCGAGGTGTTTTTAATTGGTCATACAGCTCAGGAGCCGTGTATTTTGTGGTCTCGCAGAGCGCACTCATGAAATTACCGTGGACTGTCCTTTTTAAAAAAAGAGTGGCTGCAGCTATTTTACTTGCCATGTAAGTTCCTGATGCAAATTAAGGATCCCATACTAAACAACCCCATGCTCGAAGTCAATATAACTGTCATGTGGCGTATAATTTACTCAATTCTTAATGCGGTTATGGGCTGCATGCGTGCGGCACGGTGTGCCGGGTAAAAACCAAAAAAAATTCCCGTGGTGACGGACACTACGAAGCCAACTAAAAGTGGGCGAATGTACATGGTAAATGGCCAATGACTGAAATAGGCAACTACCCACGTGAATAATACACCAATGACGATACCTAATATTCCTCCCAACATGGCCAAAAGAATCGACTCAATTAAAAACAGGATCTGAATATCGGTATTTTTAGCGCCTATTGCTTTGCGTATGCCGATTTCTTTTTTGCGCTCACTCACGGACATCAGCATGACGTTCATCACACCAATGCCCCCTACGAGTAATGAAATCCCACCAATGACACCGAGTAATAGCGTAAAAATATGCCCTTGGCTTTCCATGCTGGTAATGATTTGTTTTGCACTACGCACGAATACGCCTAATTTAGGCGCCTGATGATGAGTAAATCGTTTTATTTGATCGATCACTGCGTCAATATTGCTATTTGGTTTTAATAATACAATAGCATTGTTAATTTTGGCGTCTTTATTGACTAGTGCAATACCAGCTATGGGAATAATAACGGCTTGGTTGATGTCTTCGTTAAAAAAACCATTTTCAGTCCAATGCGAAGCTACGCCAATGATCGTATATAAAGCCTGACCAATCCGTAATTGCTTGCCTAATGGATCATCTAGGCTAAAACGATGTAATTGTTGAGCTAATCCATCACCGATTACACAATAATGTTCAAATGACTCAACAAATGACACAAAATGACCTTCCGCTAAGTTGATGCGAATGATGCTTGCTAGTGCCTCATCGGCACCAATCACAACACCGGTTATGTTGTTGCCAGCAAAACTCATGGGTTGATAAGCGGTGGCATAAGGGGCAACGTTTCGTACGGATGATACCTTGGTTGGAAGTTTGCGCCATGCTGATATTGAGATGGTATTGATGCCTGTGTTTTTACCTTTGGTTGTTTCTTGAAACACCGATACAGCGATTAAGTTGGTACCCAACGAGCGAAATTGAGCTAGTGCTTTTTCGGTGGCCAATTGGCTGCAACTGATGAGTGCTACGATAGCGGCTGTTCCCACTAATATACCTAATATCGCTAGACATGAACGCAGCTTAGATGCTTTTAGATTTAAGATTGCTTGTTGGGCTTGGCGGTATAAAAATAACGTCACATGATTTCCCCATCGATCAACGTAATACGTTTCGTACAACACGCTGCCACTTGCTCATCGTGCGTGACGATAATGACCGTTCGCCCCTCGTCATTAAGAATCGAAAATAATTGCATGATGTCTTTGCCGGTTGCTGAGTCCAATGATCCCGTTGGTTCATCCGCTAAAATCACATCGGGCTCTCCAACCAAAGCGCGCGCAATAGCAATCCGTTGCTGTTGTCCACCCGATAGTTGGGTTGGTCGATGTGTTGCAAACGCGCTCATCCCGACGCGCGCGAGCGTGTTTTCGGCAGTTGTCAACGCCTCCGTTAAAGAGGCATTACGATACATTAACGGTAACGCTACATTTTGTAGGGCACTAAACCGTGGCAGTAGATTAAATTGTTGAAACACAAATCCAAACGATTGATTGCGTAACTTGGCCAGCGCATCATCATGACATTTAGCTACGTCGGAGTTACGGAAGTGATATTGACCCGTATCGGCTTTGTCCAGCAAACCAATGATGTTCATTAGCGTTGATTTACCCGAACCGGATGTTCCGACAATGGCTAACATATCGCCGGCATGCACGTTCAGGGAGACCTGCTTTAAGACCGTGGTAGCGATCGGTCCGATTTGATACGTTTTCGATACATCAGTCAGTGCTATCATACGTCACCACGTCACCGATATGTAATCCCGACTCCACAACCACTTTATCGCCATTGACGGGACCAGTGGTAATGCGCCGTTTATCCATCATACCATTCGCTGCCAGTGCATAAACCACACTGTGACCGATTTCTTGCTTAACCGCCTCAATAGGAATTAACAATTTATTAGACCGATGTAAGGTTAATTCAATGGCGGCACTCATGCCAACTTTTACCCACGCTTGTTGCTCTTCATTCAGTGCGTGAACCTCCACGATGGCGGTAAAAGAGGGTAATGCGTTGCCGTTGCCTGTTGATGCTTGTGCATTGATGGCAATTAACGTTCCTTGTAATACTTGCTTACCAAACGCTAAACCACGGATAATGGCAGGCATGCCTATTTTAACATCGGAGATATCCACTTCTGGTACGTCAATTTCAACCCGAATACCACTCAAATCACCAATCAAAGCTAACACTTGTCCCGCTTTGATGGAGCTTCCCACGCCGAGCCGTCCTAATCGTCCATCCCCTGCCTTGGGAGGATAGAGCAAGACCCCTGTTGTGGGTGATTTTAAATGGATGAGATTATGTTTGCTGGTTAAAGCCAAGCGAACTTTATCAAACTCGGCAAAACTTAAATTGGATAGATCGTCATGTTGACCATCATCTATTTTTTCGAGTAACTCAGATAGCTTACGAGTGGATTGCATGAGAGTAATGCGTGCCGTATTTAATGCGGATTTCTCACCTAAGTAATTATTTTTAGATAACAAACCAGCCTTCCATAGCTCTTCCGTTCCTGTGAATTTACTGAGTGTGATGTCGTAACTGTCTTTGGCTTTTAAATAGTCAGTTAGTGTGTCGTTGTATTCGCGTTGTAATTCTGCTGAGTTAAGCGTAAATATAGTCTCACCTTGTTTTATCAATTGCCCGTAGTGATAATCCATGGCTTCTACCACGGCATTGATAGGACTTGTAACCGTATTTTCACGTAATGGTTGAATTGTCCCGGTGAAATTTAACGTTTTTTTCAACGTAGTCGTGTGAACGATATAGTGTTGAGCGGTGTGTTTAGCGGGTGTGTTAGGTTTACTGCAGGCGACCAGGCTGAGTGCTAGTGATATCATAAGCCATGCGGTCCATTGTTTAAAAAGTTGACTGCGATGTATCATCATCCCGTATACCTCAATTTAATATGCCATTCAACCAATGTTGTGCCTAGCAACCGTTGTAGGGCTGATAATTGATCCAGATAAGCAATCTTGGCACTGATTAGCCCCATCTGAGCTTGAATCCATTGATTTTGGGTATTATTCACATCCAACGCACTAGCAATACCTGATTCCAGTTTTTTCTTTTCTAAGGCATACGACTGTTCTGCCAATTCAACCTGTCGTTGTGCTAATGCATAACGCTTGGCCAAACTTGCAATGGTTGTGATGGTGTTCTTAATGGTCGTGATTAAAGCTCGCTCCGCGGCAATTAGGTTCACCCGATCTTTTTCTAATTGTATTTTAGCTGAAATCAGCGCACTTCGCCGACTAATATCTTCAAGCGGTATGGTTAATGTGACACTGGCCGCTTCAGCGACATTATTCCCGGTATAAATGCTACGAGAGCTGACGGTGTTTCGGTCGACTCCGGTTACAGTTCCAGCTTGTACATTGCCCATTAGATCCAATTGCCAAAGTTGTTGATTTTTTGCGGCAGTATACGCCCGTTCGTCGGCTTTTAGGCCCATTTTTAGGGCTAAATATTGCGTGTTATGTGCCAGCGCAAGAGCAACGGACTCATCAATATCGGGTACTTTGATCGTGTCTAACGTAACATCACTCGGAACGGCTATGCGCATGTCGGGATCAAGGCCGATGATTTGTAGTAAATTTTGAGCGGTTGTTGCAAAATCATTTTCTGCCTGCTCTACCATGAGGCTTAATGATTCAATTTGATAGGATTGTTGTACATTGGCTGACGGTTCCAATTGCCCCGCGTCAATTTTTTTTTCGTTCATGGTATAGGAATGGTGAGCCTCTGTTAATTGGCGTTGCTGCGTTTGCAAATTATTACCACTCAAAACCAGCGATCGATACGATGTTATGACCTGAGTTACCTGATCGATGACAGCTTGTTGTAAATTGAGTTTGTTGAGCCATTCGGTGTCAATGGCATTCAATAAACTGGCCTCATTAGCATTTTTTCCAAAGCCACGTAATAGCGGTTGTTTAAATGAAAAATTTAATAACGGATTATAATTGCCATCTATCGCAACGTTATTGTCCATTTTTAATGCGGCTTGAGTGCCGTATGTGTTTTTGTAATTGAATTCCGGTGATGCTAAATAACTTCGTGTCGAACCACTACCCACTCCGCTGTAATTAGAATTTGTCACCATGGCGGTACCGGCAAGCGCATATTGTAATTCAAATGCATTTTGAGCCAAACGCAGCTGATAACGCTGAATGATACGATCAAGTTCGGCGCTTTGGATGTTGGGGTTATAGCGTAAAGCTAACAAAATAGCCTCACGTAGACTTAAATTCAGTGTTGGTCGGTGATGTGATGTCGGTGAAATGGGTAATTCAATCCAATTGCGTAACATATACTCAGGGTTTCTAATCGCTTGTCTTAAACGGTCATGTGCTGCCGCAACGTGTGTGCCCTCTGTTGATGCATCATCAACCCAACGATACAGGTTGGATTGTGGGCCAGCAATAGCTAGGCCCATCGACAAATACACCAATAAAACACATCCAATTGTAACCGTTCGGAGGGTGATCTTGACGCTCGGAGAACGGTCAGATTTGAGTGCCGGTTGAACAAAAACGATTTTGAACAAGCGCGGCATACCTAGGTATGTGAGCATTGTTCGAAATCGTTTTCGTTCAAGATGCGCCAAATATGGCCGTTTCTTGCTACGGTTACACCATACTCTCATAGCCCAGGTACCGACGTTCGTTGTCTATCTTGTAGGCGCAATGCGGTCATGGTTCGACCCCAGACACAACCGGTATCAATAGCATGAATATGGGGGTTAGGACAGACCCCGTCGAGTGCTGCCCAATGCCCAAATACAATATCCACCTCGATAGGAACCCGATTCGGTACATCGTACCAAGGATGTAGATCACTCGATGCGTTGGCGATACTCCCTTTGTGTTGCAATGCCAAACGGCCATCAGCATGGCAAAAGCGCATGCGCGTAAAGTAATTACAAATGATTCGCAATCGCGACATGCCAGTGAGTTTTGGCGACCAATGATCCGGTCTACTGCCGTACATCCCAGTTAAAAAATCACGGAAATGCTCACCGGAGAGAACGGCCTCCAGCTCGTTCGCTAATTCTTTAGCTTTTGGTAAGCTCCATATGGGGGCAATTCCTGCATGACACATCACAACATGTAAGGATGGATCATGACATAACACCGATTGATTACGCAACCAATCACCCAGCTCCTCACGGTCGGGAGCCGTCAACATAGCCTGCAAGGTCTTGTCGCTTGAGTCGGGTGTTCGTTGAGTGAATATGAGACTTAACAGGTGTAAATCATGATTGCCTAAGGTAATTCGAGGTTGTAGGGGTAGGTTTTTGATAAAACGCAGGACTTCTAATGATTGAGGGCCACGATTAACCAAATCGCCGACAAACCACAGTCTATCGGCATGTTCATCAAACTTAATGCGATCGAGCAAGCGCTGTAGGGCGTCAAAACAGCCTTGCACATCGCCAATGGCATAATCAGACCCGTTGTGTGTTTTCATAACGTTGTTCAATACTATTTTCCTCACGGGATACCCATTTCCCAGTGGACGATAAATGACTGAGAGTTGAACCCAGCTCGACCGGATTGGCTTGACTGTGGTTTTGCATATTGTAAATCAAATCGAGAGATGTCATCGTGGTTATTTTACCTGATTTTGCATTATATATTTTAAACTTTTCAGGTAATATAGCCGGATCTAATGGAATACCAGCGGTCGCTAGTTTACTATCCTGTTTACCTAATTGCAGAGATTTTTTTGCGGCATCGGTAAGACGATGTAAATTCGAAGCTAAAAACGCGTTTTGTATGGCAACTCTATTTTTTACTTTGCGATGTTCTTGTATATAAATGTCAAGAACTTGTGGATCCATAATAACCCCGTTTGCAAGTACTTGAATGTGCAGAGGCACTTTGTTGATCACAATTTTACCGCTTTCAAGGCTTTTCGTTAGCCATGCAATGAACTCGGCACCCAACACTCGATCTCTTTCCACACTATTTTCAGGTGCGACATCGACAAATGTGCCGATTCGATTGCCACGGCCTTCGCCAAACTCGGCATTTTTTACCAAATAATCCGTGATATCACGTTGAATGGCAATGGCATCAGCACGTTCTAATATCGCAGCCAATGGCCCAGTGGTATCTCGATCTTCTTGCAGCAATGCTAACCAAACGGCGAATACGTCAGGGTTAGACATGATCCAAGTAAAACCCGCGTTTGGCATGATTTGGCGTGCTAGTAATAGCGAGACATCGTTACGAAATGATGTCTCATCAGCACGAAGAAAATCATAATGAAAATATTTTCCCACAGAGGATAAATCTTCAAGCAAGGGTTGCCATCGTTTGACTTGTTGGCCGTTGGCATCAAAGAGTTCCACAGAATAGTCCGTGTGTAATGCTCCGATCCCGCGTAACATACCAGCAGAAAATAGAGCATACAACCAAAGCTTTTGTTCTTCAGATGGCTTGTCATCTTTTCCCAGAACGAGGAGACGCCGAACGAGTTGTAAGGCCGCCTCTGTACGATTCAATGTCCGATCAATCAATCCACCACGATGGGCATAATACAACGAGGCTTCGGGTAGATTTTGGCAATATCGAGTGACATTGTGCACTAACGGTAAGGCCAGTTTATTAAAATTTGACGAGTCTAGACCAATGGATTCACTGATTTGTAGTAACAATGCTTGACGTTTTTTGTCGTCAAGTAGTTGCTCGATGGGTTCAACGGCCACTAAATCTTTCAATGGTTTTGTTGATCGGGCTTTGGACCTTTTTTCATCACGATTGAACAAAATATTTCCTCCTTTTGGGCTTGTGCGAGGTAAGTATACTCTATTTGGAAATAAATTTCGCTAGTTGGACGTATTCCATGACACTAAGTTGCTCAGGTCTTAATGATGGGTTAATACCTAATGTTGTGATGGTCGCGGCATTGATTAAGGGTTTTAAATTATTAGCGAGAGTTTTTCGGCGCATGGAAAATGCACAGGCCACCAGACGCTCCAGATCGCTAAACGCAACCTCGGGGTACGGTGAAGGACGTATCGGAGTCAGGCGTACCACCGCGGATTCAACATTGGGTTGGGGATGAAATGCATGTGGCGGAACGTCTAATATAGGCTCTACGTCACAATAATACTGCACCATCACGCTGAGACGGCCGTATGTTTTATTTCCAGGAGGTGCGGCAAGACGCTCGACAACTTCTTTTTGAAGCATAAAATGCATGTCAGAAATGTAAGGCGTAAAATGTAATAAATGCAACAATAATGGGGTTGAAATATTATAAGGTAAATTTCCGATGAGACGCAGTTCTTGGCCAAATTGACTATAATCGATGGCCAAGGCATCACCGTTGATGAGCGTTAAATGGTTTGCTTCCGGCATGGCGGATAGAACGGCTTGTAAATCGGTATCGATTTCAATGGCGGTCAATGAGTTGAGCTTATGCAATAAAGGTTGCGTTAACGCGCCAAGACCAGGTCCAATTTCGATCACTCGATCGGTGGGTTGCAGATGAACAGCACGTAAGATCGCATCAATGATGGATTGGTTTTGCAGGAAATTTTGACCAAAACGCTTGCGCGGACGGTGGGACATCGATCTATCCTTGTTCAGTTATCATGATTGTATTGGAGTTTTTTGTCGCATTGTTCAATGGTTTCGAGTTGTATCTTTTTGTCGAAGCGATAACAGGCGCAGTTTTTTCACTGAAACAAAGTGCTAAAAATAAAATGAAAAAATACCCGGAACCTGAATAGAACAATAATGAGTCGGATATGTTGCCGATAGCTAATAACAGCAATATGGCTAAGGCCATTGGACGCATCGTGTCTAAACGGTACGCCATGATGAGTAACTCCGTATAAAACAGCATCAAAGCTATTAAGCCTAAGACACCAAACTCAGCAGCAACCAGCCAATATTGGCTATGGGGTTCAAGCAAGCGTCCGGAGTGACCGGGAGAGGCGGCTGACCAGGATGGAACAGGGTTCTCCGTACGGAATTCATACGTGAAGCTTCCCGTGCCACCGCCAATTAAGGGATGTAATTGAAAAAGATGTTTTGCGTAATCGTGAAATTGCAAACGAAAACCAATCGACGTATCTTTATTGTGTCCATAGCTACTTAAATTATCAAAGACTCTTTTCACACCGTCTTGCATAGGTTGGCTTAAGGAGTAGCAGCTGGCAAACACAGCAGATAGACATATTAACCCGATCAAAGCCCGGCGTTTACTGAACATTTGGATAATCAATACGCTCATTAATACGATATAAATGACGTATCCTGTGCGACTATGACTAAGAAATAACGTTTGATAACTAAAAAGTAGGCCAAGACAAAGGTAGATAATGCGCGTTATTCCTTGTTCACGAAAGAAGAAAAGACCCGTTAAATAGGTGGCAAATGACATCATAATGCCTGTCATGATGTGATTTCGAAATAAGCCTCCAGAATGGCTTTTTACTGTATGGAAATAGCTTGTGTAATGGATTAGTAATGATAACGTGCACGTTATCAACATAGCGACAAGAAAAGCTTGAAGAGCCATGCGCCTTGTTTTTGGTTCTTGAAATCCTACAATTAGGATGGGTAAATAGAGTAATTTACTCCATTTTTCTAGCACCAGACCTTTTTCTGCCAAACTGGCAGGACTCCACAGGCAGCCAAACAAAGCAATTAAAAATAATAAGGGTATTGTCCGGCACCATCGATTTGAAAACAGTGTGATTAAATCCTGTCGATAACTGGGTGTGCTAATTATGATAGCAATCGTAATGCCCATTAAAATGCTCTTTGCTGATGAGCTAAGCGGAGTAGCAAGAAACAGCGCAGGCAAGACGAAACATAAAAGCTTATTAGGTGACCAGGTGAGCTTGGTATGTTTGAACAGGAGCATGTTTGTAAATTCCATTTTTATTAAAAGTAATGGCTATTGTACTGGACTTTGGACAATACTGCATGCAAAAAGCCGCATGCCTAGCAATTCTGGGTGAACGAGGTAGGGTGGGCAAAGGAGCCCGCGACGTGCCCACCGTTGTACCACTGCTGGTGGGCACGTCGCGGGCTCCTTTGCTCACCCTACGAATTCAGTGATATTTTGCGAAAAATAATTTTATTAAAACGCTACATAGCCCTAGAACAGAGGGCCTTATCGTTCACCCAGAATTGCTGGCCATATAGGTTCGTCTCAGAGATATCTCAAGCACGAATCCTTTTATTCCACGTGTTGTTTCAACCACTCAATCATCACTTGCTGCGTTGCAGGAGGGGCTTGATCGATACTTTGCAGGCACACAAACGCAACTTTTTTCTTACGACTCGCATGACCCAAACGTGATTTGATTTTTTTTAATGAATGAGTGGCTCCGTTCACCATGACTGCTTGGCGATTCGAATCGTAAACCACGCGTTGTTGCTTGATATCCCGATGAACCATTAAAGGGATAGGCGATACCTGATCTGCATGCCGAAAAGGGTAACCCGCATTTTCAATCAATAATTGCGGTTCTTGCTCTAGGCATTCATCAAACGTATTTTTGATTAAAGGAAAAGGCGCATGGGGTAACAAATAAAATTTCGTGCCCCATCCAGCGAGCCTAGCACTTTTTTCTTGCCACGCGCGATGCGGATTGGTTTTGAGTTTTGCTGCCGACCAACCCATAAACGATCGCACGCGCTTTTTCATGTGATAAAACCATTTTTGATCCGCTTGGGTTTTCCATTCACCTCGAAGCACCATACGATGATTACGAAAAAAATCATCAGGCGTTACGTCACGTATTATGAAAAAATCATCATTCAAATATAAAAATTGATTCGATAAACCTTTAATATGCCAGATTAACCATTCAATACTTAAGCTATTAAATACCGAAGAGGTAACCCCTACCTCACGCAATAACTCATTTTGGTCAATAATTTTAATTTTATGACCAAACGTCGTGCCTTGCAGCATCGTAACCGTGGGAGGAATTTGTTGGTTGGTGATGATGTAAATTGTTCTGATCCAAGGTGCAAAACGACGCAAACCCTGTAGGCAATAGTGAATTTCATTGAATTGGTTGATCCGGGTCGGCTCAACGGCAGTCCGGTGATCAAGGCCATTTTGAGCACAGAAAGACCTTAATTTTTCTTGATATACCGGATCATAACCATCAACCCATGAAATAACGGCATCGATAGAATCCATCTACATTCCTAGACATTAAACCTAAAATGCATCACATCGCCATCGCAAACGATGTAGTCTTTACCTTCTAAGCGTAATTTGCCCGCTTCTTTCGCACCTTGTTCGCCTTTATTGGCGATGAACGCATCGTATGCGATCACTTCAGCACGAATAAACCCTTTTTCAAAATCAGTGTGAATAACCGCAGCGGCTTGCGGGGCTGTTGATCCACGAATAATGGTCCAAGCGCGCACTTCTTTTACGCCTGCTGTAAAATACGTTTGTAATCCTAACAGATCGTATCCAGCACGAATCACGCGATTTAACCCAGGTTCTTCCAAACCCAAATCAGCCATGAATTCAGCACGATCCGCTTCATCCAATTCAACCAACTCGGATTCCGTTGCCGCACACAAGGGAACAACAGTAGCCTGTTCTTCGGCCGCTAATGAACGAACTTTATCCAACAAGGGGTTATTTTCATACCCATCATCAGCAACATTCGCAATATACAAAATCGGTTTTGACGTTAACAAAAATAACCGTCGACTAAATGCGGCCTCATCCGGTGTCAAAGTTAATGTTCTGACCGGATAACCGGCATCCAAATGCACTTTAATTTTTTCTAACGTTTGTTTTTCAAATAAGGCGTCTTTATTTCCGCCTTTGCTGAGTTTAGTGGCTTTAAATAAGGCTTTTTCCACCGAATCCATATCAGCCAAAGCAAGTTCCGTATTAATCACTTCAATATCATGCAACGGATCAACTTTTCCAGCCACGTGAATCACATCACCGTGTTCAAAGCATCGAACCACATGAGCTATCGCATCCGTTTCTCGAATATTTGCCAAAAACTGATTCCCCAGTCCTTCGCCGCTAGCAGCTCCTTTCACAAGGCCAGCAATATCAACAAATTGCATGACCGCAGGCACCACACGTTCGGGATGCACGATATCACTCAATGCGTCCAAACGCTTATCAGGGACTGTGACGACCCCGATGTTCGGTTCGATGGTACAAAAAGGATAATTAGCCGCTTCAATGCCTGCTCTAGTCAATGCATTAAACAACGTGGATTTACCCACATTAGGTAACCCTACAATTCCACATTTAAATCCCATCGTTTAACCTCTCAAGTGTGCAAAGTAGTCATCGCTGCGGCAAAATCACCGGTGATGACGGTAGGTATGACCGTCACTGCGCGATCAATAGCGTCCTCAATCAACTGTCTATCCTGTTGTGATGGCTTACCCAACACATAATCCAATACTAAGTCTCTATGCCCAGGATGCCCAATTCCTATCCGTAATCGGTGAAAATCAGGGCTACCTAACTTAGCAATAATATCACGCAATCCATTATGACCACCGTGTCCGCCTCCCGTTTTCAGTCGAATGCGTCCCGCTGGTAAATCCAAATCATCATGAGCAACCAGCACTTCTTGGGGCAAAATTCGATAAAATTGACAGACAGCTCGTACGCACTCGCCACTAAGGTTCATAAACGACAAAGGCATAAAGACAGTAGAGGACACGTTATGGATAGACAACGTAGCTAATTCACCACGCAGCTTCTTGTCGGATTTTAACGAAAGATTATCCGCTCGCGCCAGTGCCTCTACGAACCAGCCACCGGCATTATGCCGAGTTTGCTCGTAAGTGGCACCTGGGTTGCGTAATCCGACAATCAGCTTAATTGACGTGGTGACAATGATATTACTCCGCGTCTACAGGAGCCGCATCATCATGTGCATCCGCTTTCACTTTCGCTTCCACTTCTTCGGCAGCGGCTTCTTCGGCAGCGACAGCTTCGGCAGCAGCAGCTTCAGCGGCTTCTTCCGCTTCTTCACTGAGAGCGGCTTTGCTCACATGAATACCAACAACGGGCAGATCATGATCGACATCGCTAGGATCAACAGCAAATTCAACATGCGCCGGCAATTTAATATGAGACAAATGCAACACATCATCCAATTGTAAGTCAATCAAATCGACTTCGATGAATTCCGGTAAATATCGAGCTTCACAACGAATTTCAACTTGAGTCATAGTATGGTTAACAACACCACCTGCTTTATGACCTGCTGATTCCTCTCCGTTAATAAAATGAAGTGGAATCATTCGAACAAGAACATCTTTCGCAGATACACGTTGGAAATCCATATGTAAAATAACCGGTTTGTAGGGATGACGTTGTAAATCCTTTAAAATAACCTGTTCTTTTTTGCCGTCAACGTGCAAATTAAACACACTTGAATAGATCGCTTCGCTTTCAAGTACTTTAATTACTTTATGTTGTGACAAATGAATTAATTGTGGTTTCTTCTCACTACCGTATATAATGGCAGGGATTTTATTTTCAAGACGACGTAGGCGGCGGCTCGCACCCTTCCCCTGAACGGCTCTTGTTTCAGCTTCAAGCATAATGGTTGTTGACATGTATTAGGACTCCAAAAAATAATAAAAAAGGTCCGTAACTTTGCGACCAAGTACGAACACAAGCGGCGAATTATACAATAAATCAAATACAACTTGAAGTCGTAATTGAATTTTTATAGAATATGGCACTTTGTTGAGCCAATATAGGCTACAATATGGGCAAATTGGAGAGATAGTTATGTATGCGGTAATCAAAACCGGCGGTAAACAATACCGCGTAAAGGCAGGCGATATTCTTAAGATTGAAGAATTGCGAGTTGAAGTGGGTCAAAGCATCGACTTTTCAGACGTGTTGATGATAACCGAAGGTGACGTAACAACTGTTGGCACACCTTTTGTGAACAACGGACTTGTGACAGCCGAAGTATTAGAGCATGGTCGACACAAGAAAGTTAAAATTATTAAGTTCCGTCGCCGTAAGCATCATATGAAGCAAATGGGACACCGACAAAATTACACGCAAATTAAAATCACCGCTATTGGTAAATAACTCACATCTTCAATAGCGTATCAACGAGGCAGATAGAAATGGCACATAAAAAAGCAGGTGGTAGTACCCGTAACGGCCGCGACTCGAATCCTAAGTTCCTTGGGGTGAAGCGTTCCGCTGGTCAATTCGTTTTAGCAGGTGAAATTCTTGTTCGTCAACGTGGAACACGATTTCATGCTGGTGACTTCGTTGGTCTAGGTCGTGATCATACTTTATACGCATTAGAAACAGGTAATGTAAAGTTTGTTACGAAAGGACCTTTGAAACGTAAATTCGTTGCCATTGATCCAGTAGCTACTGCTGAATGAGATTTGTTGACGAAGCGGTCATTAAAATTGACGCAGGCAATGGTGGTCATGGTTGCTTGAGTTTCAGACGTGAAAAATTCATACCATTCGGTGGTCCAGATGGTGGTGATGGTGGAAACGGTGGTTCTGTTTATCTGGTCGCTAATCCAGACTTAAATACACTCGTGGATTTCCGTTTTCAACGCCACTATAAAGCTCAAAACGGTCAACCCGGAATGGGAGCGAATTGCTCCGGTAAAAAGGGTGACGATCTACTCATCCAAGTGCCTGTGGGTACTATTGCTTACGATATCGATACTGGCGAAATGCTGGCTGACATTCGTAACGCAGGCGATCGCGTGTTGATTGCTCAGGGCGGGTTTCACGGCTTGGGTAATACTCGCTACAAAAGCAGCATTAATCGCGCCCCACGACAAACCAGTGAAGGCACAGCAGGTGAAGCGCGGCACGTTCGCTTGGAATTACGCGTACTAGCCGATGTCGGTTTGCTAGGATTGCCCAATGCCGGCAAATCCACGTTGATTCGTGCGGTCAGTAGTGCTAAGCCTAAAGTTGCCGATTATCCGTTCACAACCTTACATCCTAACTTAGGTGTGGTCAGTGTGGCATCTCATAAAAGTTTTGTCATGGCTGATATTCCTGGATTAATCGAAGGCGCTTCAACGGGTGCCGGTTTAGGACATCGTTTTCTGAAGCATTTATCCCGTACTTGTGTATTATTGCATTTAATTGATATAGCCCCTCTTGACGAGTCGGACCCTATCGAAAATGCCAAGATCATCATCAATGAATTAGCAGCATACAATCCTGATCTACTCGAAAAACCACGCTGGATAGTATTTAATAAAATCGACATGATCCCGGATTTAGAGCGGCGTGAAGCGACGATACAACAGATCATCGACGGTTTACAATGGACTGGTAACTACTTTAGTATTTCAGCGATAAGTGGCGTGGGAACACAACCCTTATGTTATGCATTGATGGCGTTGATTGATGAGATGAGAGAAGTAGCAGAATAAGCCTTGGCCATCACCAACTGAGTGCACAGAAACCGAGCCACATCAACGTCTATACAATCAACAATTCCTGCCTATCCGGTTGTCACATACTCGTCATTGCGAGGCACGAAGCAACCCAGGGTTCGGAGCTCTGTTCCCTGGGTTGCTTCGTGCCCCCCAAAGAACTTCTTCCTTATCCCCTTCTCCCCGGACACGGGGAGAAGGTGCCCACAGGGCGGATGAGGGGCTCTCGACAGAGGCGCTCTTTTCCGATGTTTGCCGTACATGGCTGGCCGACTCGCAATGACGAAATCATCACAATAGGTGACAACCGGATAGGCAGTACATACATTACTCAGCTTGATCTTGTGCATCAATTTGAGGTTGTGCGTCAGCTTGAGCTTGTTCTTGAACATTTACTTGATCAGCTTGTGCTGATGGTTTTTGTTCTTCTGCTTTTTGCTCATCTGTTTTCGCTTCAGGAGCCGCATTTTCATCTTTAGACTGATCAACTACTGCTGTATCTGACGCGGTTGGTTCTGGTTGCTTTGGTTCATTTTGACCACAAGCACCCAACATCAAAGCCATTAGGCCTGCTGCTGCTAACATTATTAAACGTTTCATACCCATCTCCGTTGTTATTTTTATAAAATTCGAAACAATAAGGAGCAACCTTGCAGTTGCAACCACCTTCTTAAGGTTAGTAGAAACATCACGGGAAGTCTAGTAAAAAATCGGGTTCTGCATGACATATTCAACTGCGAATTGATTTTTTGAGTAGGTTGGTCGTATCTTGTCACCCCGTACATCATCCCGAGTACAGCGAGGGATCTACAATACCAGGCACAGTACCCTAATCCAGAAGTTCCTTCGCCGTGCTCGGGATGACGCGCAAGTCCTTACGATCAAACCCAGAAAAGTTTAAATTTAATTCACAATACGTTTTTTTAACCTATAATATAGACATGTACGTTATATTTTGGGGAATCCGATGAATAACACATCATTTGTAATAGGGGGAGGATCCTTATTTGATAGGGTTTTAAGTCTATGGTCCAAGAACACCAAACAACCTCTGGCTACACCACACCAGGATGTATCTCAAGTTTCTCAAATTCCCGTCGGAACAACAGAAATGACCTACGTAGGTCATTCCGAAAGAAATTTGTTTAGCTCAGGACAATCCATAGCAGGAGGATCTCCTAAGGCACTAGCACAATTGATATCTAAGAAATATGGGAATATGGATAAAAATCTATTACAAGATTTTTATTTTGTTGCGTGTGAAGCCGGATTTGACTCGCCATCCTATGCTGAAAAATTTGCAGCGGAAATGAATTTATTAGGCTTTTGGAAGGTAAAAGTACATGCCATCGTACCTCCTGCTAGTAATAAACATCTTGTAGGCATGATCGTAGAAACACAAGGGAAAAATGATTTGATTTCTTCGTGGGGATATACGAGCGAGCAGGATGAAAAATCAGATTACAATTTTACCCAACAGAAAATAAAACTGATGTCAAAAGTTCGAGCTATAGAAGGGCCACGTGATCGTGCTACGAATTTGAATGCAAAAGATAAGGCTCGAGTTGACCTACTAAACAATGACATTGAACGGATAAATAAACAACAAGCGCTTATTAAAGATCGAGGAGAGATTTTTTGTACTAATATAGACTATAAGCAGGAAATGCGGAAACCACAAAATACGTTTAACCCAAAATCCGTTTTTGAATTATATGCGGAAAAAAATAAGCAAGTGGAAAAACTTAAAAGCTCTGTCGGAGTATCAATGGCCAAAGCAATGGGATTTTCTACACCAAACTATGATCAAGCTTTAAAAGAGCTTCGTTTACTTGCTGATTTCAAAAATATGGAAAACGAAAAATCACCATTAAAAGAGATCTTAGCAGATATCAATAGTAACAAGAAAACAGCTGATGAACTCACTGTGATAAAGGCTCTTCGAGCTTTTCACGAAAGTAGTTATAACGCAGCTGACGGAAAAAAGCTTATAGATGCTTTAAATGAGAATCTAAACGGAATAACAAACTCAACAAGCAAGCTTGTATATGAGGCAATACTTAATTATAAAAGCATTCTACCTAACCATACTACGGTTGATACGAAGGTATGGCCTCATATTAGCATACTAACTAAAGGAATCGGCACCATCTCAGATACAATGTCGCCCAAGAACACATCCATGCCAGCTAATGATAGTATGGTATCTAGAAAATATAAAGAAACAATAAGATTGCTTGGTCTTGATGGTGTGGAATGCAATCACAAAAAATTGATCACTAAAACAGAAAAGTCAACTACGGCTGTTAAAAAACGGATCAAAAGTACGATGCCTGAGACGTATAAATTGCAAATTGACGCTTTGATAAAGAATCTAAATAACCTATCAGCTATTGAAATAGGTTCTAGTTATTCAGAGAAGGCGGAGGCTCTTAGTAACGAAATTGAGGCACAAGAAAAGACCTTAATGGGAGAAATAGCAAAGGAGAGTACGAGCGAAAGACACAGTAACCAACTATCCTGTATAAAAACAGATCTGGACCAAATAAAAGTGGACATTTATAACACAAGAACCAACCTATTGAACGATAAGGAACCGAACTACCAAGCCTCTACGCATAAGGGATCTCAAATTTAAACGGTAGGTTGGTCCAAACAGCCCAAACCTACCCCAACATATGCCTCAAAAACCTCCCCGTATAAGACTTTTTATTACCAGCAATCATCTCCGGCGTGCCCACTGCAATAATTTGCCCACCTTTACTCCCTCCCTCAGGCCCCAAATCAATCACCCAATCCGCAGTCTTTATCACATCCAAATTATGTTCAATCACGACTATCGTATTACCTTGATCGCGCAATCGTGTTAAGACGGTTAACAATTGTTTAATATCATGGAAATGCAATCCCGTAGTGGGTTCATCTAAGATATACAAGGTCGTGCCTGTATCGCGTTTGGAGAGTTCGCGAGCGAGTTTGATGCGTTGAGCTTCACCACCGGATAACGTCGTTGCACTTTGACCCAGACGAATGTACGACAAACCCACATCGATCATCGTTTGGCATTTGCGAGCAATCACAGGGATCGCGTCAAAAAATTGCCGGGCATCTTCGACCGTCATATCCAATACGTCATGAATGGTTTTACCTTTGTATTGAATTTCCAACGTTTCTCGATTGTAACGCTTGCTCAAACACACATCACACGCCACATACATATCCGGTAAAAAGTGCATCTCCACTTTAATCAAACCATCGCCCTGACACGCCTCGCAACGCCCTCCACGTACATTAAAACTAAACCGGCCCGGTGCATAACCTCGAGCTCTCGATTCAGGGGTATTGGCGAATAATTCGCGAATGGGCGTGAATAACCCGGTGTAAGTCGCTGGATTTGAGCGCGGTGTGCGACCAATGGGACTTTGATCAATATCAATAACCGAGGCACACTGCAACAGACCACTGACGTCCACCACTTTCCCCGACCGACGCAAATTGGCCCGATTCAGCGCATTGGCCGCCAGAGGATATAACGTATCATTGATGAGGCTTGATTTGCCCGAACCGGACACGCCCGTGATGCACGTCATCAAACCAAGAGGAATGGTCACATCCACGGAGCATAAATTATGACAAGTCACCCCCGTCATACGAATCACCCGACTGTCATCAACTGGTTTTCGTGTTTTGGGTATCGGTATGCTCTCTTGTCCTGATAAATATCGGCCCGTCAACGACGCAGGGTTCTCCATAACGTCCTGTGGCGTACCAAATGCCACGATCTCCCCACCGTGCACACCAGCGCCAGGGCCCACATCCACCACAAAATCAGCGGCACGAATGGCGTCCTCATCGTGCTCAACCACGATCACCGTGTTTCCTAGATTACGCAAATGATTCAAGGTTTTTAACAAACGTTCGTTATCTCGCTGATGCAACCCAATCGAGGGTTCGTCTAATATGTACATCACCCCCACCAAGCCTGATCCGATTTGACTCGCCAAGCGAATGCGCTGCGCTTCCCCTCCTGATAGGGTTTCCGCACTGCGGGATAAGGATAAATAATCCAGGCCAACGTTCACCAAAAAGCCCAACCGCTCCACGATTTCTTTATTGATTTTAGACGCAATCTCCCCTCGATAACCGGGTAACTGAAGTTGTTTAAAAAACCCGTAACACTCTTCAATGGAATACGCTGCGAGTTGGGGTAAGTTTTTATGATCAATAAACACATGCCGAGCCGATTCGCGTAACCGCTGCCCCCCACACGCTTCGCAGGGACGAGATGATAAATATCCCGCCAATTCATCACGTACGGCTGACGAATCCGACTCACGATAACGACGTTGCATATTCGGAATAACCCCTTCAAAGGGATGATTTTTGGCAATAGTACCACCGTGTGGGCGGTGATAATGAAAGGGAATGGCTTCATTTCCACTACCATACAACACCATCTCACGTAGGGATTTAGGTAAATCACAAAACGGCGTGTCGATTGAAAAACTGAAGTGATTGGCCAATGATTCCAATAACGCATAATAATACGTCGTCCGTTTATCCCAACCACGAATAGCGCCGTCGGCTAAACTTCGCTCGGCGTCATGCACGACTCGCTCAGGATCAAAAAACTGATCTACCCCAAGTCCATCACACTCGGTACACGCTCCCACTGGGTTATTAAACGAAAACAGGCGTGGTTCAAGTTCACTTAAACTATAACCGCAATCGGGGCAAGCAAATTTCGATGAAAACACAATGTCTGGAAACGCCCCATCCAAGGATGCGACAATCACTATGCCGTCGGCCAGGTTCAACGCATTTTCAAATGATTCGCTCAAACGTTGCGATAAATCGTCACGCACTTTAAATCGGTCCACAACCACTTCGATGGTATGTTTTTGACGCAAAGCCAAGGTTGGTGGATCGTCCAACTCACACAGTTCCCCATCAATCCGAGCTCGAATATAACCTTTAGCCTGCAACTGCTGAAACAACTGCACGTATTCGCCTTTACGCTCACGCACCACAGGAGCTAAAATCATCGCGCGACTACCTTCCGGCATGGCCAGCACATGATCCACCATTTGGCTGATCGTTTGCGCATGCAAATCTATTCCATGCTTAGGACAGCGTGGCTCGCCAACACGGGCAAATAATAAACGCAAATAATCGTATATTTCCGTTATCGTACCGACGGTGGAACGCGGATTATGCGAGGTGGCTTTTTGCTCGATGGAAATGGCTGGAGAAAGTCCCTCAATCGAGTCCACGTCAGGCTTTTCCATCATCGATAAAAATTGCCTAGCATAGGCGGACAGCGACTCCACATAGCGCCGTTGCCCTTCGGCATACAACGTATCAAACGCGAGAGATGACTTTCCAGAACCGGACAATCCGGTAATCACGGTCATTTGGTTGCGAGGAATGTCAACATTGATATTCTTCAAATTATGCGTTCGCGCGCCGCGGATACGTATGATCTGGTTTTTGGACATAATGGCTTTATACCTTTTAAAAAGTCGTTGTCTAAAGGTGTCGTCTCGAGATGACGGATCAAAGGCATGCCACATTTCAATGCATTTGATCTGCGTAACCAAGCCCTATCTTGTATATTGGACTTTGGAAAATGGATCCCGGACATTAAGGCCTGCTAATCACTCAACCTTACTGTTTAGCCGGATCCAAATATGCTGTGTTTTTCACATCGGCACGCGGATTTAAGGATGAATCAATACTCAGCAACTGCTTATATGCCTGCTTAGCTAACGCATTATTAGGATATTGCTCTAAAAGATGCGCCAAAATTGCCTTTGACTCCGCTTCATTTCCTAAATTCCAGGCATTTAATGCGTCCAAATACATAATATCCGCTGACGAACTGACTATCATAGGTTGTGTTTTAAGCTGTATAGACTCAATAAAACTCACTTGTGGTTTCGATTGGGCGTTCACCAACCGCAATGTTTTCGTTGCAGCCAAACTACCATTTTCTTGTGCTTTTTTCAACAATTGCACGCCCTGCTCCGGCTGACATCCCTTTGTAATACCTTTGAAACAAAATAAAGCCATTTGATACTGTGCGTAAGGATTTCCCCGCTCAGATAAGCTTGAATAGATCTTATTGGCTTCGTGTAGATCTTTGGAAACACCCAAACCGTATTGATACATGCGCGCTAAAGCCAATCCGGCCTTAACGTCACCTCGATCGAATGCCATTTGGTAATAACGCGTTGCTTCGGAATAATCGAGTTTCGTTGCGACACCGGTTTCAGACATTAACCCCAATTGATACATGGCATCTCGATTACCCAACGCACTGGCCTTTTTATACCAATTGAGCGCTTCATTTAAAACATCCCAACCACCCTGACCATTCAAATACAAACCAGCCAATTGAACCATAGCTTGATTGTGACCTTTCTGAGCCGCCTGCAAATACAATTGCTCCGCTTTCTCCGTGTTCACAGGACAACTTTCACCGCGCTCATAAAGTAAACCTAAATTAAATGCACCAACAACATCACCTTGATCAACAGCACGTTGATAATCCGCCATAGCATGTTGGTAATTGTCATCTTCGGTATCATAAATAAAACCCAGCGCTACCGCTGCTGGAGGATAATGTGTTTGAGCAGCGGCGTACCATTTTTTCGCCTGTGCATAGTCTGGAAGCTTCGTCAATTTACCCAATTGATACAATGACGCTAATAAATACTGCGCTTGTGGCTGAGCTTGATTAGCCGCTTCGGTATACCAGCGTTCCGCATTGCTCAATTCAACGGGTCCACCAATGCCCTGTTCGTACAAAAATCCTAGCTTCAATTGCGCTTGCTTATCGCCTCTCTCCGCAAATTGTTGATAGATATCACGAGCTTGCTTCATCTTTTGTTCTTGATCAAATCGACTGACGTAGTAGTCCGCCATCAACAAACCCGCGCGGCTATTCCCTTGAGCCAATGCTCGTTGCAAGTCGGGCAAAAAGTCGTCACCCTGCCGCTGTTTCAAGATACCCAAATTCATATTCGCATAAGAAAACTGACTATCCACAGCACGTTGCAATAGCTCGCGAGCCTTAGCCGGATCTTTGGACACGCCAATCCCTTCGAACGTGTACGTTCCCAATATAAAAGCGCTCACGGGGTTCTCAGCAGCCTGTTGGTACCAATGTATTGCTGAATCTTGATTAGCCTCCACTCCGATACCCCGATCATACATCAACCCCAATAACAAAGCGGCTTGTTTATTCCCCGCAATAGCCTCTGTATTTGCGGCAGAAAATGCCAATTGTTGTTTCGTTATATCCGAGTCCATTGCATCATAAAAAGCCAAGGGTAAATGAGCTTGCTCGACACCATCCGCTGCGGCACCTTGATATAATTTTTTAATTAATTGATTACGCTTTTCTTTATCCGTCAGACTAATGTCTGTCTGCTTTTGTCGTACCAATAGTTCGGCGAGTCGATATTGCGCCAAGCCAAAATTATTGGCCGCAGCCAATTTATACATAGCCATCGATTGTTCTGGATCAGCCGCTATCACCTCTTGATTTTCAGCATTGCGATACCCATGATCATAGATTCTGGCTAATACATATTGTGCATAAGCATTGCCTTTAAATGCGGCATCATCTAGCCACTCAATGGCTAATTTATAATCAGCGGTAATATCCGAGCCCAACAAATACAACAAACCTAAATTATATTCAGAAGGTAAATCCTGTTGTGCCGCTGCCAATTGATAATATTTAATCGCTTCTTGCGCATTTTTTTCAACACCCAAACCATGCTGATGCATTTGGCCAACATCAAACTGTGCGGTGGTGTCACCCAAAATCGCCTGACTTTCTAATCTCTTAAACAGCTTTTTATAATGATCCGATTGTTCGGGTGTTGAAGCCAGTTGCTGAAGAGAATCCTCACCGATACTGCCTTTTGGACTCTCCACGCCTTGAGCATGCAACGCATACCTAGGAAAAATCCACTTATCCTGTTGTATGTCACTCATTGTGGCAACCAACATGTCATAATATTCGTTAATTGGAATATCTGTTGGTTTAATCATCACAAATTGCGGTTGATACAAGTCAATGCGGGTGATCGTTTCCATTTGAGGGGGTTGATTATAATTATTTTGCTGCTTGGCGCGAGGATCATGCCAAGCACCCAAAATACCTTGCAACCCATACACAGTACCGGCAAACTGGGTCGATTTTCGATCCGTCAACCACTCAGCGGCTTGGATAGATGCTTTTTCCGGCGTTGACTTGGCAGTAATCACTGCTTTTTGTTGCCATTCGATAGCTAAATGCTCATCAGCATCGACACCAATACCTTTTTTATACACATTAGCCAACGCAGTCTGAGCTTGGGCTGAACCCAACTCGGCTGCTTTTAACATCCATAAAAATCCTTCATGCGCATTATGCAATGGGCTTGGAGTTTCAGAATACAGTTCAGCTAGTGCTATTACGGCCGGTATATAATTGGTCGATGCGGCTTTGATGTACCACTTTTCTGCTTCTTCAACATGTTTTTGACTGCGCTCTAATCGACCCATTTGATACAGTGCCGGCACATAGTTTTGTGCTACGGCTAACTGAGCCATTTCCTTTGCTTTATCCAAATTGCGCTCCAGCAACACACCGCTCGCGTACTGCTCCGATAATATCACTTGTGCTTCAGGATTATGTTGCTCTATGGCTTTATCCAACCACCGTAGTCCTAGTTTTTTATTTGCCGATTGATGGGTTTCAAAAAAACTTTCAGCCACTGTATATTGTGCAATACTATTGCCATTTTTGGCCGCCGCTATGTAATAACGTTTGGCTGTATCGGGATTTTTTTTCACCCCGACACCAAATAAATACGCAGCCGCACAATACATTTGTGCCGAAATATCATGAGAATCTGCTGCTTTTTTAAACCAGTATAACGCTTGTTCGGGATTATTTTTTTCAATTAATTCGTAACGCGCCATAATCTGTTGTGCCGACAAAAGACCTTTATCGGCGGCTAATTTAAAATGACGAATAGCTAACGTATTATTTTTCATTTGACCATAACCATACAACCGCATGCGGGCTATATAATAATTAGTAATGGGATCTTGACTCTCCGCATTGGTCAATAAATTGGCGGCTTTATTATAGTCGCCCAGTCGGTATGCATCCAAACCATCATTTGCGAAAGCAACCGTGACGTTCGTAATCGCCGCCAGACAAAACCAGGACATCATTGATTTCATCTTATTTCCCCTCTTGAAAGGACGTTATTTCCAACACGTACCTTATTATTATGTTTCGTTACCGAGGTATGATGCCGTAACGCACAACATCACCCACAGCACTTCCGCGTGTTGTGCTGTTTACTACCCAGTAATTTCCTCGATTATTCAACCCAAACTTTACTCTAGCATATTCGCACACTTTTAAGCTTTCAGAACAATTAATTACTTTGCCATAACGAGTTTTCTTTCCCTCAATGGTACAAATGTACTTTAATTCTTTCTCACTCGTTGAAAGTACGGCCCATTGCTGTGGACGAATCACGTGATTTAAGTACGTACTGCGCGTGCTATCGTCTTTTAACATTTGAAACAAATTGATAGGGGTACTCAATCTATTGTAGATAAAATACAAGGATTGCCTATCACCTTCTACCTCAGGCAATATATTCAACACATTTAATTGGAACTGATAACCCACATCCTTACAACCCAAAGGACTTTTTGTTGGATCTTTCGATTGGTTCTCATAAGCCTCAGCACTTTCAGCCAAGCTAAGTGAGGTCGTCAACACGAGTGAAAGGGTCACTACTAATTTCGGAACGAACGTTAATTGGTTTGCATGGTTCATGATGGACTCCTACCTGACGCATTTGTAGTAACAGGGCGAACGACCACTTTAGTGCCCATATTATTATTTTTTTCATTCGAGCTGTCCACAAACTCCAGATTCAACCATTTCGCATCTTGAACAAACATTCGCACGCAGCCATGGCTTGCTCGGAACCCAGGTATGTCATCTGAACCATGCAGTGCAAAACCTTTATGAAAATACATACAATATGGCATTTTTGCCCCACCCTTTCCGATGGGGAATACATCCGACTTACAGTGTTCATTTTCTTTGCTAAATACCCGGTATATACCCGTTAAGGTTAGACAAGCATTCGCACTATCCGGACATTTATCCCGTCCTGAAGCTACCGGTCCCCATCGAACCAACTTTCCGTCGGCATCATAAGCCCCCCAAGCCAATTTATCTTGATCAACAATCACTTGTTTTTCATGATCAGAAATCGAATGAGGAAACGGAGCTAAATCAATAAGCGTGACGTGGGCTAAATCCACGGGAACAGCAAGCACTTTGCCGGTTGATAACCTATTGTAGGTACGATTCACACGCTGAACCAAATCACGTTGGTCTTCATTTGGGAATAATGTCGTCCAAGTATCGCCTGATTTAGCCTTAATGCATTGATATTGCGGATAAGCGCATAACTCAGGACCATAATAGATTGGTGACGAAGGTGCTACGGTGGCAGCCATAGTATCTACTTTCGGTATCGCTGGTGCCACCGTTGCTATTGACGCTCTTGCGATAGACACGGTCGGCATGAACGCCGTCATCACGGCAATAAATCCCAAAACAACCCTGTGCGACCGATAAGGGAAACCTACTGCTGAGCTTATTTTATTCATATCATTCCTATTTTTATTATTTTTCTAATCCACATATAGATAGCTTCGGCAGCTTTTCATAAAAGTTTAGTCTAAGTTACGCCAGACCACAAAAATAAGTGTCACTACTCAGAGATTCTGGGCGAACCCATTTATGCCCGTGTTAAATCCTCATGTAATCAAAAAAAATAATTTATGGCCTAGTCGGTTAAAAAAATCTTATTTATCACAGTTCACCTTACATGAAACAACACTTGTTTTTGTACAAAAAACAACCTTTAAACATGCTCGGACGTAGGGTGGACAAAGGAGCGCTAGCGACGTGCCCACCCATGTACGATCTCTACTCTAAATCAGTTTCAAACCAGAAATACGAACCTGGAATGTAACAATAGCCTTCATGCCTAATTGGACTTTGGACAAAACCGCATGCAAAAAAACGCATGCAATTCCGTCCAAATAATTTCAGATCTGTGAAATTTACAGACATATGTTATTGGGTGGAATCGATCTATTTTATGAAAACAGTTGCATATTGTATAATTAATTAACTGGTTGAGGGTAATAGATCTCAAGTTTCTTGGACAGAAAGACATGAGGCTCTTTTCATGTCTTTTTGTCCAAAGTCCAAATCATTAACACAGCGTGCATATCCACTTGGGCGATATTATCGATAATCTGGCCTCAAGGATAGTAGAATTGTGCGAAAGAATATTTTAAATAGAGGCGGAAACGCGCTATAGCTTTGGCTTGATCAACTCATCCAGAACTGCTGATAAAAACGAATAGTAGGAAGTAAACACACATGATAAATACCCCCTCTCCCTAGCCCTCGCCCCAAGGGGGCGAGGGGATCAGTTCAGTAGTAACCGGTACAAAAAACTCCGAACTGGGATTGTTCGTATATTAATCGTTTTTCAAGGATTTATCGTTTTTCAAGAATTTTCAAGATTTTGATTTACAACCCCTCAAAAGTGATGTAAAATAGCACAAAGTGCCCATTAACATAATCTAATAATAAAAGGTTCTTAATCACGGTTTTTTGTGTTATGTGGCCGGGACGGGGGGTAATCAGATGAACGATATTAAAACAACAGAACAAGGCACTCCCGAACTAGACGATAGCAGACGCTCTGACTCTGGACTTTTGTCAGCTACTCCGACTTTGTCAAACCCTTGGAATGAGATTTTTATCCGTCACACGTATACGTCGTTATCCGATGATGCGCAAAAGGAAGTAGATACTCATCTTCAAAAGCTCTTTGGGATGCAGGACACCGAAGCCTTACCACGATTTAATGATGACGCAGTGAATGTTATTTTTGAAAAACGATCGTCACGTAAAGAAGCCTTAACCAATTGCGATAAGTTATTAAAAAAATCGATCCCTGCAAAAATTCGATACATGGATGCGGCGCAAGCTAATGCACTTGAACAGGAGCTTCGCATCGCACTGTATCAATATTTAGCGCAATATCAAGCGATTACCGATCATATTGGCGTTATCCGAAGCCAATACACTGAAAAAGCAAAATGTTATGAACAGATCAAACGTTGTGGTTTATTATTGGGGCAAGCGGAATTAAGAAAGCTTCGATTAAAACTAGAGAAGCTCGAGCTAGCAAACGCGCTGGAGCGTTTGAACAGCGAAACGCAAATCAATTCTTGTTTTGAAGAAGAGCGAACACAATTACTCCACGAGATTGACGAGAAGGAATCTGATCTAAACGTCCCTGCCCAGTACCTGAAAGCCGCAAAACCACCTCCAGATACTGGTTTTATTCCGATTTTTCTAAAAGAATCGGACGATGTGCAAGACAGTGATTACATCATTTTCCAGATGTCGATGACGAATGGCCGCCGATTGTGTTGGGTGTGGAATCGATGCTTTATTGAAAGTATTTTACCTTTTGCGCATGAGCAATTGCTGACGTCAACCATCATTGCAGCTTACGTGAGTTGGACGCTGTATTGGATCCGAGGCGGGGTTGTTGCATACGGTGGTTTAGAACATGCGTTTGACTCATGGGTGAGTAAAGAAGAACAAGTTATTGATGAGGAACGACGTCGAAAAGCGCATTGGAACGAGCGTCGAGACGATATTTTAAACGATCTGATTTGGGGTGCGTCCAACTTCGCGTGTTGTTTTTGGTTGGTTGGACCTGGGGCAGTCGGTTTTGCCGGTGACTTGTTGACTGGCGTGCTATTATGCATGGATTTGGCGTTAGCCGCGTTACGTTATCGTGATGGGATAACGGATCATAACCTTAAAATGCGCGATTATAATGATCAGCTGAAAAGCGTATTAACCGAGCTGAAAAAAATAGAAAAAGAAAGCATCCATGATCAGAAAATAAAGGCATCTGTTTTAAAACTTCAAAAACAGATGGCTGAACTCGAGTCAGAAGAGCAAAAACTTGAACAGCAAAGAAAAGAGCAATGGTTAGCTCCCGATATGAGCCATCTTATTGCTCTTAAGCAGTCCGTTATGTCTGAAATGGAAAACATGGACTCCATCTTACGGAATATGAACATCCAAACACGACGTGATCATCCAGTTGACATAGAACAACTGGATGTGCTGGTAAGGAAATTTACTGTTGTGCATTGGGCCAAAGAGGATTGTAAAAATCGTTGGGATGATAAGTATGTTGCACTGCTGTATGACGTAGCCTATGCGGTGGCGTTACTGGTTGCGTTTGTGATGATGTGTGGTTTTTACCTGCATGGCATCGCGCTTCCCGTGGCCGTGAGCATCATTGGTGCGGCCATGCTGACGGTGAGTACTATCGTATGGCGTAGCGCCGTTGCTAGGCTTGAGTATGGGGCTATTGAGCGCACTGCAGAATCCAATGAGACTGAGTATGCCAAGCTCATGGATAAATTTATTGCATTGGGCGAAGAGTATCAAAAGGAATTGGAGAAATCCCAAACCAACTTAATTGATGATACCCGGACCCAATTATTAAACAAATACGATAGGCAGCGTATTGATTATCAAATGAAGCAATTGTATTTGGATATGCTGCAGCTGGGTGCCACATCAGGGGAACAGTACGAGCAAGTGCACTTTAAGATAATCGAATTGCTGCGAGCCACGTTATTACGTTTGCTTGTTCCGGCGGCCATTATATTAACACTGATGTTTGCACCGGTGAGTATTTTTGCAGTACCCAGTTACGTATTCTTGATGCTGGGTGTTTTGGTGCTGGCTGTTGCGTCATCTTATGGGATTGAAAAAATATGCAAACCAAAGAAGACGGCTTGGCAGCAAACGGATATAGAGCCTGTTGATTCAGGTGAGGTGATCGCAACGGATAGTCAACCTGAGTTGATTGAGGGGGAGTATGAGGCCTTTAAACGCTCGGTACTGGTGTTCAAAAAGGACAGTAAAGTCGTTCTGATGGATAATCCATTCGGCGTATTTTCGGAGCCAAAGGGCATGTCGTTATTACCTGAGATTCAGAAAAATCGGAAGGGTAATAATCATCATTTATTTCGGACGTTGCATGAAGTTTCAGTTAAATCAGTAGACAAGCGTGTTGCTATTGAAATTCATATGGGTGAGTCTGATCCTTTGTTAGGGATCTCAAATTGAATAACATACCCATAATGGTAGAACGTAGGGTGGGCAAAGCGGTAGCGTGCCCACCAGTTCGGAGCCGGCAGGGGATATTTGATGTAAATGCTCAATATGAGGTAAAATCCATCCCATCATTAAACTGAAGGAATGAAAGGTTGTATAGGGATGTTGACTGATAAAATAAAAATAACGATAAAAGACGCATCGCAGGCATTAACGGGTTATAAACGTCGAGCATTCGTGGCTAAAGTAGCCATTGACTATTTTGAAGGTAG
>JAUYQG010000191.1 GCA_030695645.1 Legionellaceae bacterium | reverse complement strand
ACAAGATCCCACTGTCGGTCTTCTGTAGCAGTGTTGATTATTTTCGCTAGGCTTAAATATGAGCTCTTCAGTAGTCCGACCTCAGTAACTATACCGTATTTCAGTGAACCAATCATTATCTAAAAACTGCGGAATCAAGTAAAAAAGCGGTACTAAAAGTAGCTGAATTGTCCGGTGTGCCATTTACCCTGCATGATTTACGTAGAACCTTTGCGACGGTTGCCGATAGTATTGATCTGCCTGCTAATGCTTTGAAACGGTTGTTAAATCATAAGATGAATAATGATGTGACTGCTGGGTATGTTATGAGAGATGTTTGTTGGGTCCATTTCCGAGCATCAGTTAATCGTTCAAATGTCGCTTGTTGAGTAGGAAAGCCCTTGAGTCGAATTTTAACTCGATAACTGATTTTGCCGTCTTTGCTTAATCGTTTTTCTATGTTGGCTATTTTATGTACAAGTAATTACAAGTGGCGATAGACTACAATAGATTGGAATAAATGGCAACATGGGACATGCAATCCGATGTAATTAATTGTTATCTATTTGAATATATTGATGTTAATCGTGGATGATACTTCCAAAAGGGCACTAAAGGGGCAATTGAAAAATATTTTCTCCAGTTTTAGGTTCGTTTTAATACAAATTGATCGCTTATGTTGGATTAAGATGTGAATTGGAATCTTCTATATTTTTGTGCTACAATGTAGCTCATAAGGTAAGGAGTGTATAATGACTGCAAATGCTATTGTTCGTGCTCGAATTGATGAGCATATTAAAGAGGAGGCGTCCGTTGTATTAGCTTCAATGGGTCTAACCGTATCTGACGCGTTCCGTATGTTATTGACTCGTGTAGCAAAGGATAAATCTCTACCCTTCGAGCCCCTTGTACCTAATCAAAAAACAATTGATGCAATGAAAGAGGCACGAAAGGGGAAACTACGCTCTTTTAATACAATTCAATCACTCATGGATGATTTAAATGATGAGGAAGATTGAACCTACGACGCAATTTAAACGAGACTACAAGCGGGAAAAGAAAGGCAAATACAGGGAAATATTAGAGACCATTTTTACCGATATTTTAAAGCTACTTGCTAATGACAAGCCGCTTCCTGAAAAGCATCGCGACCATGCGCTTTCAAATAATTGGCATGATCATCGTGATTGCCATATTAAACCGGATCTGGTTTTAATCTATAGAAAGCCAGATGATGCTACCTTACAGCCTGTAAGTTGTTACTAAATCTATACACTTCATTCAATACCGATATGAATGGCTACTTTGTCAGAGCCGCTATATGCTTCAAAGTCGCTGATAAAACTGCGCTGATAATTACTTTTTGCTTCAAAGTAATCCCAAATTTGCTTCCACGTCTCAACCACTGTGGATGGCATTGGACCTGTACCTTGAAAAACAAGATAGTTACCTGCTGGAATTTTAACAGAGGCAAACTCAGCGCCAGTACGATCACTATTATCAGTGATACCAACAGTGACAGTGTATAAACCATTTGCATCAGATTCATAGTCTGAATAAACTTCAAATATGTTTGCATTGGCAGCTAAATCACTGGCATAAAATTGTTGCCAAAGGCTGGGTAATTTCGCTGTTTTTTCATTGAATTCGTCGGTGTTTTGAGTTTTTGTACTTAATCCCATTACCGTAAAGCCTTCTACGTATTTCAGGGTTGGTGGTATAGATGACATGTAAATCTCTCCTATTTAGTGTTGATGGTGGCTTGCATTGCTTCCGCAATCAGTTGCATGTCATGTTCACTGATAGCGATTAGTCCAAAACGAAATTGATATCCCCAATTTTTTTGATTTTTCGTGAAATCAAGCTGATTGAGAATCGGGGTGATAAGGGCTTCATGCGCTTCAAACCACAGCACATCTCGCCGGAATGGACAAAAGCCATTCCCCATATCAGCTTGATAAGGCTCACCTTCTTTAATTTGTCCTATCGCAGTAAATGATTGTAATTTGTCTTTTCCTCCAAACGTTACGGTTGGTGAATAGTAGACAACCCAATCATTGGGCTTAATGCGCCGTAGTGGCCCACCTTTGCCATGGCAAACTTGCATGAAGCCTGATAATCGACCTTTTTGGACATGCTCAGCAGACGCAACAGCGATCCAATTTGGCATTATGATTTACCAAGTGAGACAACTCGTAGTCGATTGCCATCGGAATCTAGCGCTAGAAAAGTATAACCATAAGGCACGACGGTTGGGGGAAGAGCCATGTTGATGTCTTTTTCTTGCCATTCTGCAAATAACGCATCAACTTTTTTGTTATTATCGAGTGTGAACGCTAATTCGCCACCACCGTTTTTATCAGCGGGTGGCTCAACAGCATGTTTAGCCTTCAAACCTAAACCCATTCCATTCGATAATGTGAATGAATGGAATGTCGGTGAGGCTTCTTCTGGCTTTATCCCAAGTAAATCTTGATAAAATTTTCTGCTTATCACAAGATTATCAACGTAGAGTACAATAGCGGTTGGTTCGAGTATCATATTTTCCCCTTTAAGTGGTGTGATATTATCGAACGTAGTTTACTGGCATGGACTGACAGTTTTTGTCAGTAGTGAGTGTCTATTTACTGCTCAGGAATATTGTTAATTTCACGCCATTTTTTTAGCAGAGTTTGACGACGCTGGGGGTAGCGTGTTTCTAGTTGTGTTAATTTAGCAATTCTATCTGTTCGAAAATGGCGAAAATCAAGGCGCAGCTCACACCAAGCAACAACAACATGTACCTCTTCAAAAAAACCAAGTGCTAGCGGCCAGATAAGGCGTTGGGACTCATCACCTTTGACATCAATATAAGTCATTTGAAGTTTATACTCTCGACGAATGGCATGACGGATTAAGGCCTCTTTCTCGTCATCATTTTCAATTGCAGTTTTCACAGGCCCAATGAGTAAACCTGAAAATTCAAGTTGGTGCCGCAGATCTTCTGGAAGGACGGCTGATATTTTAGCTAAGACATTTGTTGCAGCAAGCCTTAGTTTCTTATCCGTTCTGCGTGCCACCCAGCGCGAACCAAGTACCAGCGCTTCGATTTCTTCTTCAGAAAACATCAGCGGGGGTAACATAAATCCTGGGCGTAATACATATCCAAGACCAGGCTCACCCTCAATGGAGGCTCCTTGGGCTTGTAATGTTGCTATGTCTCGGTAAAGGGTACGTAGGCTCACATCAAGTTCGTCAGCTAATTGTTTCCCCGTGACGGGGTAGCGATGTCGTCGAAGTATTTGGATAAGATCAAAAAGACGCTGTATTCTAGACAAAATATAGACCTCTTATTTTATACTGACATATTTTGGCAGTATTAGTCTAAAACTTCTATAGATTTTAGGAATCACTGGCGAACGCCATTGATTTGCTAACATCGCCCAGTTTCGGGAAAACGCAAGGGTGATGCGCATAAATCAAAATTAGCTGACACCATGATAAAATCTTCAGGCATCGTTTTAATCAATTTAAAGTTAAAATCTTTGAAACTATCTGGGCAGAACTGCAACACAATTTTAGAATAGCGTTCTGGAATTAATGCAATCATCCGGTGTAAATCAACTGGTTGCGTAAAAACAATGTCTTTCAGATAGAGCGTTTCATCTTTAATGTCATATGCGATCAATACCTGGTGTGTATCAGAATAGTATATTGCCTTAGACAAAGTATCGAGTGTGAAAATCACCTGTTCTTTTATAATGCCGAATCGATGAGAGATAGGAAGTCTTTTGAGCAATAAATCGTGCATCAGGTTCAAATCTGCTGGCTCTTCTAAGTTTAGTTTCCTGAGTTGGTGTGGTGTGTGTGATACGCTAACATTTTCTAATAAAAAATCAAATTCATCACGTTTTTTAAATCCAAATGGCTCGTAAAGCCTTTCCTCGTCAGCGAATAGAAAAGCCAGATCATAATGCTGTTTGACGTGTAACATTGCTTCTTGCATCAGTGCAGTAAAAATCCCTTTACGTCGAAACGCCTCTTTGACACAAACGCCATGAAGTGCGGCAGCTTGATAATGTTGGTTATTTATCACCAACTGAAATGGAATCAAGCCAAGATGCCCGACAAGTTCATCTTTAACATAATACACAAAAGGGGTTGATGCTTTATCCCAATGTGCATTGTAATGCTTTCCTTTATCCGCAAGCTGTTTAATGCCGGGGAAACAAGAATCAATGAGCGTAAGGCAGGCTTCATACAACATCGGCCCTGTAGAATAATGTTTGCGTGAGATTTTCATTTAAATAATTTCTTGCTTAAGTAATACCGTTGATGACCAGACGGACAATCTTCTAAAACCCCAAAGATATTATAACCGTGCTTCAAATAAAAATCTTTGAATAGAAAATCAAAGGTATCGCAGTGGCTAAGTGTTCCCCCTAACTTGCGAGCTTCATTCTCGACGTGCTCAAGCAACTGACTACCCAAACGCCGACCTCTAAACTTGGCGTTAACAAACACTTCAGAAGTGTATAACATTCCCCAGTAATAAAGGTCTGCATTAATGCCTGCAATGACAACCCCATCTTGAACTAAACCGCTTCGCGGTACGATCGTAAACCGTAACATCCTATTGTTTCAGCACTTTCCTGAGCACACTATAACATTACTTAATTCTGATTAATGCGCCAATTTTCTCGCATAATTACAGGTATTTTTTAAACATAG
>JAUYQG010000186.1 GCA_030695645.1 Legionellaceae bacterium | reverse complement strand
GTTTTCGCCACTTTGATTTCGCTCATGATTTTTACAGACGTATCATCATAGCAAAGCGCCGCACCATTGGCGGCATCTTGAGATAATGCCTTATATAACGCTTTTAACATCGGCTCAAATCTAACCATTAAATCCCACTGTTTAGACATACACATCACACCAACATCTTAAGTTGGCATCATTATACCTCATGTTTTAAAGGCCAATTTTTACCCTTTGGGAAGGTTTTTGAGTGATTATTATTTCGGGGTTAGATACGTTGCTTATAGCAGCTTGTATAACGTAAGGATTAAACCTCGTCGTAAGGTTTTTAGCGGGGCAAAATTACACGTCAATTTATAAGAAACGCGCAAAAACCCTGTCAACCCCTAAAGGCATAAATTTAAAAATATTTTTTTACGCAGGCTTGCCGTAAGGTCACGATTGAATACGTAAAAGCCCTGCTTTTTCTAATCCTTTAATAGCGCGACGGATCTGATCTTTGCTAGGACTGCCACTTTTGATGCCCTGATGTGGCTCAATATACAACTCTTCAGCTAATGACTGATAACTGATGCCACGCGCAATTCCAACAACTCCTGTTCGATAATCCACATAAGACTTGATTGCTGTCAAATAAAGCAGCTGTTGGATGTAGGGCAAACCTCTTAATGCAGACAATTCCTCATCAGTCACTTTCATGTATCTCATCTACACATATCCTTATAACAGATTTATATTTCATGCTTTACAAACTTTGTGTTATAGTTAAAAACGACTTGTGATTTTAAATTAATTGTTTATCTAATAAAAACAACGATAAAACACAAATCGTTTTATTAAAAACAATGATACAAAACAAATCGTGTTATTGTCAACGGCTTTTTAAACCAATTTGCAATGAGCATCTTATGGACATCAAAGAACAGATTGGTAATCGCATTACCAAATCAAGAAAAGCATTAGGAATCACGATTAAAGAGCTTTCAGCGCGGATCGGTGCACTATCTGCAGCCAGAATTAGTAACTGGGAGCAAGGCACGCGAAGCCCCGGACCACTGGAAGCTAAACTATTGGCAGATCAGCTACGAGTATCTGCCTCATATCTTTTATGCTTAACTGATAACCCTGAGGGAGAATTATCGTTAAGCAATGGCGGTGGTACGCGATTTGTTCCTTTATTGACAATGAAAGAAGCGAGCCATGCTAACTTTTCTCTCGATCAAGCGTTGTTATGTGATGGGCGAGAAAAAGCGGTAGTTGTGGATCATCTTAATCAATCAAAAACGAATGCTCGTTTATTCGCTTTACTGATTGAAGACACCAGTATGCAACCGACTCTAAATGTCGGCGATTTAGTAATAGTAGATGCGGATCGAATTCCCAATCCAGGTGATCTGGTACTGGCTTATTTTCCTGTGAAAAATCAAACTATATTGCGCCGATACGGAGAAGCGGCAGACTGTTTATTTCAGTTATTAGCAAGTAACGATCTTTGGGCAACAATCAATATTAAAAATGAAGAAGACGTGATTCTATGCGGCGTAGTGAGTGAGTACCGGCGATATTTATAAATGAGCACATCATGAATCATAAATATATTGCAACACAACGCGCCTCATCACTTGAGTGGGCAAAACATGTTTTAACCAATCAAGGGTTTTTATTTGAAAATCCAATTGAAGTTGTGCGAGAAATGCCTTGGTCAACTGTGTATCGAATTCCTTCATTACAAGGCAATTTATATCTGAAACTAGCGGCAAAGCCTTTTGGCATTGAAACAATATTAGTGCCTTACTTGTCACGATATTATCCAGCTCTTTTACCGCATATCCTAGCAACGAACCCTGAACTTCACGCTATTATTATGAACGATTCAGGTGAACCATTAAGGCCTATTTTACAAAAGAAATACCATGTGAACTTAGCAATGGAAGCTATCGATCATTATGCCGCTATTCAAATCGGTATGATTTCACATGTTGATGAATTACTAGCCCTTGGTGTTTTAGATTGGCGATTATCCGCGTTGCCGAACTTATACTTAGATTTTCTCGCTCAAAAAGAAGCTTTGATTCAGGATGGGTTAACCGCAGATGAGATTGAGCTTTTAATTAAAAGGCAGCCAAAAGTGTTGCGGCTTTGCAAAGAATTAGCTCAATATAAAATCCCAGAAACCATTGAGCACGGCGACTTTCATGACAACAATATTTTGATGAGTTCTAAACAACAATTGGTCATCAATGATTGGGGCGACGCCGTAATCACCCATCCTTTTTTTTCATTAACCACGTGTTTGAGTTCAGTAAGGCGAAATCATTTGATTGAATCATCGAGTCCGCATTACGCCACCATTCTACATGGTTATTTAAAACATTGGTTGAAGTTCGAACCGCAGAACCGACTGATGGCTGCATTTACCTTAGCAAACCGACTGAGTCCAATAAAATTTGTCTTAAGTTTTCATCGTATTACTTTATGCGGTGATAGTGAGGCATGCGATCGATATAGGGGATTTGTAGCGGATACGTTAAAATTGTTTCTTAAGACCGAGCATTCTTATGAACCTAAAATTTAAACCTTTAAACATCGATGACTTGATATTACTTTATAATTGGTTCCAAGACCCCATAGTGAATGCATTTTACGCTCAGAAAAACCTTTGGACGCTTGACGATATTACACAGAAATATTTACCGAGGATTCTCCACGAAGACAATGTACCAAGCTTTATTATCGAATTAGATATGAAACCGGTTGGCTTCATCCAATATTATAATTTGAATGATCACCTGCCTGAAGGCATTGAAGAAAACAGCGACCTGTTTGCAGCCATACCCCGTTCCAAGTGCGCTGGCATAGATATTTTTCTAGCAGACACCTCCATTCGAGGAAAAAATATAGCGCCGTATATCATCAATGAATTTATCAGCAGTCATTGCGCTCATTTTGATGCGCTGATTGTTGATCCAGAAACAACCAATCTTCAAGCCATTTATTGCTATACGAAAGCTGGATTCTTACGGACTCGTTGGAGTGTTACTGAAACCCATGTTATTTTGATAAAAACACACAGCAATCTTTCAATTCACTTAGATTTATTAAGTAATCACCAAGATGTGATTCCACAATTAGCTAACATTTGGCTAGAGGTTCTGGGAAAAATCTGGGTACCTCAAGTCAGTTTTACAGACGTTGTTACGCGATTGAAAGCCCATTTGAATAGCCAAAGCTTACCCTTGTGTATTGTTGCGTTTGATGAAGAAAAGCCCATCGGTTGCGCGGCTCTTCGTGTTACCGACGGTATTCGCCCTGAGTTAACACCATGGCTGGCTTCATTAATAGTTGATCCAACTTACCAACGCAGAAATATCGGCCGCTTGCTGATTGATGCAATCAAACAAAAAGCACGTTACCTAGGATTTGAAACACTATATTTGTTAACGTTTGATGCCACCTTACCCGATTTTTACGAACGTATCGGTTTTAAAAAGATTGACGCTGATACGTTGGTTGGGCTGCCTGTAACGGTAATGGGGTATAAGTATATTGCCGAGTAAGAATCCTACGCTATAATATAGGTACGGTTATTTTTATATGTCTGTGAAGGACAATACAATGATTTTCTCTAATACCAATAAAACAATGGCCTATTTTATCCTTACCGTTTTTGTGTTCCTAATGACATCAATTTCTTATGCAGCAACAGTTGAATACTATCCATCAGCTCGATGCGATAATGCTGCTACAGTGGGAGCACCATGTATAGCTGTACGATATGATCATAGAAGCGATTTATTTTTCTTATATGGTTCATTTCATACTAAGAATATAGTTGTAACCGGAGGTTCCACCGTGACGGTCCTATTACCTGATGGATCCTCGAAAAAACTGAATCATTTAAAAAGGAATACGGAAGTTGCACTAGTTGGAGATGTGATTACCCTTTATCCATGCTCTGTTGTAGACAACACCGAAAATTACAATGTAGATGGTTGTTATTAGATCGGAGCCTCAAAGCAATAACCTGTTGATTTACAAATGTGATTATTGCCTGACGTACATATTTAGGGTATTAAGAAATTTAATCATGATTTAATCCAGCATCAGAGAGACTCTGAATTCAAGTTATTCTATAACCCCATCTAAAATAACAAAATTCCATATTCTACTATGCAAAATTAGCAATTTCCCAACCTTGTAATAAGACTATCTCTCTTAAAGAAATATCATAGAATTTTGCTGTTTTGTCATTATCAAAGGTAATAAATGCTGGTTGGCAATGCTCTCCATGATCTTTAACTCCGGTCAATACATGATCATATCGTTGTATAAATTCAGATAGTTCTTTACCAACCGTTACTCCTATGCTTTCTAAACCACTGGGATACATATGCACCAAACGTGGGGCAGGTAATTCAATCATCGAAACGGTAAAGCCCTCCTCTAAGAGTAAGGGCTCCTGTAGAATAATAATAGAAACTGCTCGACCGTTAAATTGAGTTTCAACAAATTCACTGCAATGTTTTTTTAATTCATTACAGTGGACCCCATCGGTGAGACAGGAAGTGGCTTGATTTAAGATAGAAGATCAATTACTCAATCTATCCTTTGGATCCTATCAAATAGTCGGCGAGTGTGCAACGCACACGAGACGACAACGCTAAAAAAATAAAAATT
>JAUYQG010000022.1 GCA_030695645.1 Legionellaceae bacterium | reverse complement strand
AAGACGCATGCAGTTCTGTCCAAATAATTTTAGATCTGTGATATTTATAAGCTTACAATACGTGACACAACCGGCTTTATTTGTAAGAGAATATACATTCAGGATAATTAGTAATCTAATTTAGAATAACAGATCTCAAATGTCTTGGACAGAAAGACATGAGGCTCTTTTCATGTCTTTTTGTCCAAAGTCCAATTAGATCAGAAGGCATTCTAAACAATAAAATATCAAGCATCACAGGATTAAGTGAGCCAACCAGTATTGATTACGTTCATCAATATCGGCGGAACCTTAGCTCCACCACTATGAGTGGTCATATGTCCATCGTTTCATGCAAACAAAAATATCCTATTATTTACATTAAGAAAACCTGAAATTGTGCCCACACGCAGTATAGTATAAACACAAAACGCGTCATCAAGGTCATTTATAAAGCCCTCTCCCCAACCCTCCCGCGAAGAACACCGGTTTTCTTGCCAACTTCACGTCGCGGGAGAGGGGGCACAGATCGCGCTAACTGATGAAGCTACGTGCACATACCTCACACGTCAACACGAGAATTAAAACGTAAGTTTGTGGCCGCGCGCAGTATATATTGCGCACAGTATAATATTTTTTCTACGTATCATTTAGCAACGCCGCCACGATGTTCCTGTGGCTGTATCTTCCAATTCAATGCCTTCTGCTAGCAGTTCTTTACGGATTTCGTCAGCACGTGACCAATTGCGCTCCGCACGGGCTTTTTCTCGCTCAGTTATCCGTGTTGTGATGTTCTCGGGGTCCTCTTGCTGAATCGTTAATCCGGCTTGTAAAAATCCATCGGGTGATTCTTGTAGTATCCCTAAGATAGACGCTAATTGTTTTAATGTGGATGCCAATACAGGCGACTTTGTCTTATTCACCTCGTGACTCAATTGAAATAGCACGGATAAAGCAATCGGTGTATTGATATCATCTTGCATGGCCGTATTAAACGGCAGCGCCCAGGATGGTTCACACGCATCATTAACATTGAAATCCACATCTTTAATAGACTGATACAGTCTCATCAAAGCTTTGCCCGCATTCAGCAAATTATCATCGGAATAATTCAATGGGCTGCGATAATGATTGCTTAATAAAAAATATCGAATGACTTCCGGGTGATACCTAGCTAAAACATCTTCAATCGTATAGAAATTTCCGGTTGATTTTGACATTTTCTCATTGTTAACCTGCAACATACCGGCATGTAACCAATAATTAGCGTACGGTTTACAGGTCGCAGCCTCGCTTTGGGCTATTTCATTCTCATGATGAGGAAACTGCAAATCTAAACCACCCCCATGAATATCAAACTGTTCACCCAATTGCTCCATAGCCATAGCCGAACATTCAATATGCCACCCCGGGCGCCCATTTCCCCAAGGTGATGGCCAAAATGGTTCATCTGGTTTAGCCATTTTCCACAACACGAAATCCAATGGCGATCGCTTTTCTTTGACTACGTCGACGCGTGCTCCAGCGATTAAGCCATCCAAATCTTTATGTGATAATTTACCGTACTCTTTAAATTCTGATACCTGGTAGCACACATCACCATTATCGCTCACATAGGCATGACCCGATTCAATTAAACGCTCAATCAAACGAATCATACTGCTCAGGTGCTCCGTCGCACGCGGTTCTTTATCGGGCGGAAGAATCATCAAAGCACGCTCATCAGTATGCATGGAGTCAATGTATTCAGCAGTGAGTTCATTAATGGATATCCCACGTTCATGAGCTCGTGCGATAATTTTATCCTCAATATCCGTGATGTTTCGGACATAGGTCACGTCATACCCTTCACTGCGCAAAAAACGAACGATAACATCAAAACACACCATGGATCGAGCGTGCCCCAGATGACAACGATCGTAAACGGTCATACCGCATACGTACATCCCTATTTTACCGGGCGTGATCGGATGAAACGGTTCTTTCGTGCGTGTTAGTGAGTTGTATAAACTTAACATAATTATTTAACCTCAATCTTACCCCAGGTATCCTTCAAATCCACAACCCGGTGACATGCTGTCACTTGGCCATTTTCAGCACATTGATTCACGCTGTAATAGCCCAACCGTTCAAATTGAAACACAGCATGTACCGATTGATTTGCCATGGAAGGCTCGCATAAAGCCTGCTGAACTTGAAGTGAGTCTTTGTTTAAAAACTGCATGAAATCATCTTCTCGGCCTGGATTCGAATCATGAAACAATCGATCAAATTGATACACCGTGACAGGATGGGCTTGCGCCGCAGAAACCCAGTGTATGACCCCTTTGACTTTTCTATTTTCAGGATTTTTTCCCAGAGTCGCTGGGTCGTAGGTACACCGGACTTCCACCACATTCCCCAAGGTGTCATGAATCACATCCGTACAACGAATGACATAAGCGTGGCGTAGACGCACTTCGGTTCCCGGTGATAATCTAAAGTATTTTTTCGGTGGGTCTTCCATAAAATCACTGCGCTCAATATATATCTCTTTAGAAAAAGGCAAAATACGCGTTTCTGAAGCAGGATCTTGGGGGTAAAACGCCGCTGTAAGTGATTCAACCTGACCTTCAGGATAATTTTCTATCACGATTTTCAGTGGATCAAATACGGCCAAAGCACGTTTTGCTGTTTTATTTAACTCATCACGTACGCACGCCTCTAATAATGAGATATCAATCACCGAGTCACTACGCGATATCCCAATCATATCGCAAAATTGTCGAATAGCAGCTGGTGGATAACCCCGTTTGCGCATTCCTCGTAACGTAGGCAGTCGAGGATCATCCCAACCGCTCACACAATTGTTTTCAACCAATTCACGCAATTTACGTTTACTCGTCACGGTATGAGATAAATTTAAACGAGCAAATTCAGTTTGTATCGGTTGTGCCGGCACCGGTAAATGATGAATCAGCCAATCGTATAAAGGACGATGATCTTGAAATTCTAAAGTACATAACGAATGCGTAATGTATTCCAAGGCATCGGATAACGGATGGGCGTAATCATACATTGGGTAAATACACCAATCATTTCCCGTGCGCTGATGAGCAACATGACGAATTCGGTACAATACAGGATCACGCATATTAATATTGCCTGATTTCATATCAATGCGTGCACGCAGTACATGCTTGCCATCAGGAAACTCACCCGCTTTCATACTCGCAAACAAATCCAAGTTCTCAGTTACCGAACGATTACGGTATGGACTTTCTCGCCCTGGCTCTTGTAATGTCCCACGATAAGCACGAATCTCCTCCATACTTAAACTGTCGACGTATGCCAAGCCTTGTTGAATCAGAGTCACTGCAAAATCATGCAGTTGTTGATAATAATCTGAGGAGTACGTCTCAGCACACCAATCAAACCCCAACCAGCGCACGTCCTCGATAATCCCGTGAACAAATTCATCCTCTTCTTTCAATGGATTCGTGTCGTCGAAACGCAAAAAACAACGCCCAGTGTAGTCATTGGCTATCCCAAAATTCAGGCAGATGGACTTGGCGTGGCCAATATGCAAATAACCATTAGGCTCGGGTGGAAATCGCGTCACGATTTCTTTGTATTTCCCCGTGGTAAGATCCTGCGTGATCAATTGTTGAATAAAATTCAATGGTTTCACGGTATCGGTTGGTACATTACTACTATCAGTCATAATAATTCAAATCTCTAATCAAAAAATAAAGGTTCAGAAACACTCTCTACTATACCAAATTCAGCGGGGTAGGTCACACCAACCAAATATAGACCATAAGGTGGTGCCGTTTCAGCACCCAATTTGCGATCTTTGGCAAGTAATACATCATGCGACCATGCCACAGGTTTCCGTCCTGAACCCACAGCCATCAAAACACCTACAATATTTCTTACCATGTGATGTAAAAACGCATTTGCACTAATATCGATAATAATCAAATCGACTTTACGTTTGACGTGGATGCTCAACACATTACGCATGGGAGTTTTCGATTGGCATTCCACGGATCGAAACGATGTGAAATCATGTTCACCAATTAAATGCTGAGCTGCCTCATGCATCACACGATGATCCAATTGGCGATATTGCCAAGTGACATTTGATTGCAATAAGGCTGGTCGTATTGGCGAGTTATGTATCACATAGCGATAACGTCTAGCCGTTGCTGAATAACGCGCATGAAACGTATCGGGCATTTCTTTTCCAAAGCGCACGCACATGTCTTTCGGCAAAAGTGAATTAGCGCCATAAATCCAAGCACGGACACCTCGCTCTTTATCCGAGTCAAAGTGAACCACTTGATTGGTTGCATGAACACCCGTATCCGTTCTGCCAGCACAAACGACACTGACCTCATGATCAGCAATACCCGTTAGTGCACGTTCCAATCTATCTTGAACGGTATGCAATCCTGTCTGCGCTTGCCAGCCGTGATATTGGCTGCCATCGTATTCAACTATCAGGGCAACACGCATTTCCAATTCCTGCTAAAATGGCCAATGTATAACACTTACACCGGTTTTGTCTATAGGCTATTAGAAACCTCGGTTTTCCTACCTGCTCTGAACATGAAGTTCTCTGAAACTTCCCCAAGGGCCACGTCCGTATAGTTCAGGAAACGATCCGGCGAACTATTATTACCTTGTCCTATGAATGTAAATAAATAACGGTGATTGATCGCTTTAAGATTATCTCTTAGCAATAGAATATAGTTAGTTACTTGCGTTGTTTTAGCTTGTTCATAGTCGACTCTAGTATGATCAAGCTGATCGATAGCCAGTTTGCATGCATTAATAGAATCTATAAACTGTGCCTCTTTCTCCGCTATGATACTTGCACTTTGTAACTTCAATGTTGCATACGCATCATCAACGACTGTATGAGCAATACTCATGCCAAAATAATGGAGAAAGCAACGCAAAGGTTCGTGCTGCTCCAAATTGGACGACACGATATCGACCCGATCATTGTCGAGTTTTTGCTCACATTCGTCCTGCTCATTATCTGAGTCTGGCACGCACTGATAATCAACACTAAATAGTGTCAATTGATTTAACTTCGTATAAATACTATCGACTAAAGGGGTTACAAAGTCTTTCAGCATTTGCTCCGTTGTAGCCTCAGGAAGATCAACGGGTGCTCGTACCTTAGTTAACTCCACAAGACATTCTGAAATTAAAGCATGAATTACACTAGAGATCGGCTTTTCGGGGTTATCTATAGCATGAATATTGTTTTTTAAGCGCTCCAATTCCGCACGTTTTTTTTCGGATACTGCAAGATTTCGACCGCCAACAACCGATTCCAAATTAACGAGACCTTGATTAAACCATCGGGTGCGAACATAGGTAAGTTTACATTCCACGTTATTTTTTATTGAAACATCCGCAGATTTTGATCTTTTTATAATCATATCAATTGCTTGGATAATAAAATGTTTTGTAACCTCGTTGATTATTGTCATATTTTGCTTTCCAATATGCCAGTGTGGATGAAAAAGTATAAAACACATTCCCTTCCGTCACAATGGATTGAATCAACATGAACGCAGCCTGTTGTATGTTATTCCCTGATATGATGTAATTCCAAATCTAAACAAAGATCAAACCACCAAAACCGTGGATTATTCGGACGCTATGACTGCTTCAATTATCAATGGTAAACATGTCGCCACTGACATCAAAATATCCATCAAACAACAGGTCGAGCACGCCACTCAACAAGGTCATCGGCCACCTGGTCTAGCAGTCGTTTTGCTTGGAGAAGATCACGCGTCCGCTATATATGTAAATGGTAAACGCAAAGCATGTTTAGACGTGGGATTTAAGTCATTTGCCTATAATTTATCGGCAAAAACGACTGAACATGAATTATTAGCACTCATTGATACTCTGAATCAAACTGACGATGTCGACGGTATTTTGGTACAACTTCCTTTACCTCCACACATCAATACCGACACCATCATTGAGCACATCAATCCCAATAAAGATGTCGATGGATTTCATCCTTATAATTTTGGACGCTTAGCCCAAGGAAATCCGACTCTGAGACCCTGCACACCCTATGGAGTCATGCAATTACTCAACTATTATCAACTTGATGTGCGAGGTAAGCATGCGGTAGTCATTGGTGCTTCCAATATTGTTGGCCGCCCTATGGCGTTGGAATTTCTATTGGCTAAGGCAACGGTCACCATGTGTCATAGTTTAACGAATAATCTGGAACAATACGTCCGTCAAGCCGATATTATTGTCAGCGCAACGGGTGTACGCAACATTGTTGACGTGGAATGGTTAAACTTGCAACAAATAATCATTGATGTCGGGATGCACCGTTTAAGTGATAACAGCATTTGCGGAGATATTGATTTTCATCAAGCCAAAAACAAGGTCGCTTGGATAACACCGGTTCCTGGCGGAGTGGGACCAATGACCATTGCGACATTGATGCAGAACACGCTGTCGTCCTGGAAAAAAACATGATGCTATTAGACGCTCACGCAAGCCAATACATTGAGGCTCTTGGCTGTTTAGAGCGCATCCTTGATGAGGAACCAAACAATCCTATTGCTATAGGAGAACGTGCATTTTGTCTAACACAACTCAACCGTTATGATGAAGCACTCCAAGCTTACCAAACAGCTTTAGATTCTTTCAATATTAGTTTACACCGCAACTACGACCTTCAGGACAGAAAGCCTTCCCAGACATTGGAATAAAACTAAACAGTGAAATAATCAAACCAGCGGTAACCAAGGGCACATCCCCTGTCGCAAATATCAGGGTAAGGCCAACGGCTAAAAGAGCAACGCCAGCTAAGAAGGCAACATCACCAGGATTTCTTGCAGCGCAATCCCAACCTCGAGCTCCCTGGTTAGCTAATTGATTAAAAAATGTTGGTTTGTGTTTTGCTACTTTAGCATGGGACATATTGAGATTAGGTTCTTTAATGACAACTTCAACGTTAGGAAACGGCATCAGTGACGTAGAACTACAGAGTTCTAAACCAACAGAAGTTAAGTAGGCTGACACAGCTGATTCATATAATAAACAAACCTGACCAGTATCACTTACATCAGTAAACTCGGTAACCTGCGAGGGATCAGTAATAAGGATAACTTCATAATCACCCGCTTGACTCGCCTGACTCGCCTGAATCCCAATGAAGTACGTTGCCTTCTGGTTGTCCTTACGTGCACATATCTTAAAATAGTCCACAATGAAATCCTGTTCTAGCATAAATACACACACGTCGCTTGCGTTCGGCATGGTTTTATTTATATTGACGTGTTTTAATTATAAAGGAATCTCGTTTTATTGTCAACAAATAGCGCTTATTGCATTGATTTTGATCTATTTATTGATGTTGTTCCAATCAAACTCGTCATCCAACTCACCTTCATAATCCTCTAGCTCTTCTTTTAATCGCCTGCGTTCGAGCCTATCTTCCAGCTTACGGCGTACATCCTTTCTATGAGAGGATACATTAATATCATATTCTTCCTCATCGACATTGAAATCTGCGCTCAAGTTATTATCATCAAAATCTATATTCAAACCCATGATGGTCTCCGATGTTCATTTATTAATTAAAACCTGCACGTTATTAGTATAGATGCTGTTTTTAAAAAATGAGAAATAGACCGTCATTATTTTATACTAAAAATCTGTTACACTGCGCACAAGTCATAATAAAGTAGACAAAACCCAATGCTTAGTTATCAACATTCATACCACGCAGGCTGCTTTGCTGACGTCATAAAACACGTTATTCTCACGCGTATACTCGATTATATGGTGAAAAAGGATAAACCATTATTCTATTTAGAGACTCATTCGGGCCGAGGTATATATAACATCAAGGATAAGCACGCTTTAAAAACCGGTGAGGCGGCCCTTGGGATCGAATTGCTTTGGGCTTTGCGCTCACAATTACCCGCTATATTTTCGGATTATATCCGGAATATTCAACAAATAAATACTACCAAAGACCATCGTTTTTATCCAGGTTCCCCGGCATTGGCTATTGATATGTTACGCACAGACGACAGGCTGTTTCTATGTGAATTACATCCCGGTGAGTTTGACCATCTGGAGCAATTACCTCATCGTGATAAACGTGTTTTTTGCAGTAATAGCGATGGATTAGAGCAATTAAGCGCACAACTTCCTCCAACAGAACGACGTGGTTTGATATTTATTGACCCCTCATACGAGTTAAAAACCGAGTACCGTACCGTACCAGACGCAATAAAATCGGCTTATCGACGCTTTCCTACTGGTGTTTATTGCTTATGGTATCCGTTGATAGATAATAAATTACACGGTCAACTTATCCGCGGATTAACGAGTATCGAGGCAAAAAATCACATACGCATGGAGTTTCACTTGAATGATAGACAACAATCCGGCATGAGCGGATGCGGTTTATGGATTATTAATCCCCCATTCACGCTCACGGCTGAATTAAAAGCAGCGGGCGAGATCTTTAAAACGATCTTTAATCCCGGGAAGTCCAGTTATTTAGTGGCGTAGTATTGTGTACTGGACTTTGGACAAAAAGACATGAGGCTCTTTTCATGTCTTTTTGTCCAAAGTCCAATTTAATGTTTTGTAATTAAAAGATCCGACAGATCATCGGCATGATCTTCCTCGTCTTTCAAAATTTCCTCTAACATGCGTCGGGTTGTCGAATCTTTAGTTCCAAACCAATCAATTAATTTTCGATACGTCATAATCGCAATTCGCTCCGCAATTAAATCTTCCTCAATTAATTTCAACAAATCTCGCCCTTTACCATACTCAGTAGCCGTCCTTTCATCCACCGTTGCTGGATTAAAATCTGGATTTCCACCAAGTTGATTAATACGTTCAGCAATCAACATCATATGTCGCTCCTCATCCAGAGCATGCTCTAAGAATTCTGCGGCAACCTGTGGTCCATCAATTCCCTTGGCAATAATTTGATGATGACGGTAACGGAGTACGCACATAATTTCAGTTGCCAACGCTTCGTTGAGGTACCCACAAGCCTCCTCAATATCCAGTCCATAATCCTGAGTAACAGAACCGTTGCTAATGGATTGCTTCGCTAGCTTTTTTATTTTATCAAGATTGTAGACGACTCTTTGTTTTGTCATGATGCTCCCCTTTATCTTTGGCTAATGATAGTAAAGTATAGCCTACTAATTCGATAATGGGTTGCTAATAAAAAACCATAAGGGTTTCTTCCAAGACGATTTTTTAGTAAACTGACCATCCTTTGCGTTTAAAAGGCTTCAATATTGACGTTTAAATCTCGTGTTTTTATTTATTTATTTTTCATTCTGTCTGGTTTTTTACATACACAGACTGCTTGCGCATACTCAGCACCCAACGTCTGGGATGTACTACGCCGTCAATTTGCTCTAAATCATGAAGTCACCCAACCCGAAGTACAAAACCAGCTACGTTGGTTAATATCCCACCCCAGTTATTTGCACAAATTGGCGCAATCAGAACCGTACATGTATCATATTCTTACCGAAATCAAAAAACGCAATATGCCCGGCGAAATCGCTTTAATTCCTATGATAGAAAGTTCTTATGATCCGTTTGCATATTCCGGAGCTGGTGCAGCAGGCCTGTGGCAATTTATGCCAGGTACGGGAACTGATTTAGGGTTAAAACAGGACTGGTGGTTTGACGCGCGCCGAAGCATTGGTCCATCTACAGACGCAGCTCTTAACTATTTGCTCTATTTACACAATTTTTTCAATGGTAACTGGATTCTCGCCTTCGCAGCATATGATTCTGGTGAAGGCACTATGGCTCGTATTATTAAAAACAGCAAGCAAAATATCAATCACGTTCATTTTTGGACGTTAGCCGTACCAAGCGAGACCAAAGCGTACATCCCGCGCCTGCTGGCACTCGCTGAAATCATCCAAAATCCCCAACGATATCATATTGAGTTACCTAATATTCCCCATGCACCCTACTTTGAGGAAGTGAATATTGGTAGTCAAATTGACTTAGATAATGCGGCAAAATTAGCAGGTATTTCTTATCGTGATCTGCTCAGGCTGAATCCGGGATACAATCGATGGGCAACAGCACCCTATCGACCTTACAAACTGCTTATTCCTGCAAATAAAGTAGAAAATTTTAGCCGTAACTTGGCTAATTTACCCGAAGATCAACGCGTCAGTTGGACTCGTCATCAAGTGAGCGCTGGTGATAACCTGCAAGTTATCGCGCAAAAATATCACACAACAGCCAACTTAATCAAAGAACTTAATCAATTAAAATCGAATGCTGTGCAAAAAGGTCAGGTCGTTATGATACCCAGCCAAAACACCAAAATAGCCATACGCCAAACCAATACAGCACCCGCGCGCAAAGTACTACACTTTACGGCACCGCAAGACTATAAGCTCGTCCATATTGTAGGACGACGTGACACGTACCAGTCAATACAAAACAAATATTCTGTGTCTGCGAGACAATTAAGACAATGGAATAAACTATCGACTTTATCTAAACTGCATCCGGGACAATCATTGGTTATTTATAGAAAAGTCAGACAACCCATTCAATACGTCATCCGTTCGGGGGACAGCTTAAGTGTGATTGCTCAGCGAAATCACACCAGCGTGAGTGGTATCATGCGTTTAAATCCAAGATTAGCTCAAAACAAGCTGAAACCTGGGCAGTCAATCAGAATTAGTTAAGGACTGTGGGCCGTGTGCTGGACTACTCGGGATGATGTGCGATCGGTTACCCTGAAACAAACTATTCTCGGCAAGAGCACTAGGCTTGTGGGCGCCTTTTGAATCGATCTCTAATTGAACGCCTACGTCCTCATTCTGTTTGTTTTTAGTGTGTTGAATCCAAACCTGTATACCGGCATAAATAAGGAGTGGAATTAAACCAACGATCGAAATAGCACACAAAGTCATTATCCATGGATTGTAATTTATCCAATTGATTAAAGATGGAGACACAATAAACTCGGCCTCTAAAAGCAACATTTCGATACTGTCGCATGAAAGAATCTCACCCTGGTACATCAGATTAATGGTGTTGATGCCCTTTGTTTTTTCAATGCGAAACTGTTTTTCGGAAAAAGATTGTTTTCTATCTAAAATACTAAACACAGCGAAACATTGTTTTTCTGTATCAATGTCCCTGGGTTCACCCATCAACCCCACGTACAACAAACATTTGGCCCATTGAATCTCAGCAGAATCGTTTTTGATATCTGGATAAATAGCATTTAAATGCTGAAAGTGCTCTTTAAACGGCGATAACAAGTAATTTGGGTTTATTTTTAATTCCGACCATTTCGACTTGTTTTTTATCATATCCAAGTAAATTAGGGTACCCAATAACGTTAACTCGGCTTTTTGCCCTGCATTAAGATAACCACCTTGTCTTTTACGTCGCCCTGCTGGTCCATTGCCCGCAGTACCATAGGATAGAATGTCACAGAATAATTCGGTCGTTTTCTGCTCATTCATATCAGCATGATCTAACTTTTTATGATTATTAAAGGAATATTTGAATTCAAAATCAATCCATTCCCAAATCTCTTTACTCCATGTCAACTGAGTGGACTCTCGTACAATATCAACGCAACGCCACAAACTCTTAAGTATGATCTTAGGTGTGGTCGACATAACATTACTGTGATAAATATCATGACTAGTTGCCTCCATTCCATCCACACCAGCCCACCCATGGAGTTTGTCACCATAAGGCTTTGACCCAGGATAATGCATAGCCGCATAACGTGCTCGCTTCCTTACGCCATCTTCAATGTCTTCCTTGGTTTGTATTCCCAAACGTGGCATGGCACGGACGTACTCATCCTCGCCAAAACGCGCAATACCTAACGCATCACGTGCCCCACTGGATAAATGCAATATATGATTATCCTGTGTTAGATAAATAGCATCCATATTCATCATCGAACGCCCGAGAGTTTCTACGATTGTTGACTGTTTACATAGATCAGTTATATAAAAATATTGCTCCGATTTTGGGGATGATAAAACCAATAACCTAAACTCTTCTTTTTGTTCAGCGGACAGTGCCCTTAACAACTTTCGGTTACTAATGGTAGGAAGTAATAGTTCCACCGCATCCTTGGTAAATTGATTATCATCATCTAGGATTGCGACATTGGCGATGATTGGATAATCTTTACTTATCTGATGTCGTTCTAAAATAGAATAAATTTGTTGCTGCGTTATTTTTTTTGATGCAAATAAAGACATTGCCAATTGCGGCAATGTCTCTTCCTGAAAGATAGAAGCATTCCAATTACCTGAATGCATCGCGTGCAATAGCTCTTCTTGCTTAACCGCATGTAACGAACGTTTTATGTTTTGATTGTTGACCAAATGTGTAAAAGCACTATGATGATTGCCTTTTAAGTTAATGGGAATTAAGGTATCGTGAGATCGGACATTTTTCCACCATCTTTGTATTGAAGCAACAGAAGCGTTTACACGCTTCTCATCCAAATAAGTGTCATTAGATCGCAACACTGCTTTTTTTTCGACAACCTCATACAAATTTGTATGCTTTCGATGAAATCGATTCCAAACCTCTTGAGCATCTTGTTCACTCTGAATTTTAGATTGCATAAGTCTCGTCTCTCACCTTTTTGTATCGTAATTGCATGTAAATCAACTCAACAATAACCATATTGTATCACATATATACAATAAAAGAAATTGTTTCCACCTAGCCTTATAGCGATTCGAAGCCTTGGTGCATGAGCTTCGAGATGGCGTAAACGCCTCCTCAGCTCGAACGGATCGAGGTGAGTTGTGAACAAGTAATCCTTAACTTAATGGCAGTGGGGCGAGCATTGATTACTGGCGAATTCCTTTACAAACCTTTATACTGATAGAACCATCCTTCAGACTTAAAAACACATGAAATTACTTTTTGATTTTTTCCCTATTTTACTTTTCTTCATTTGTTACAAGTTTTTTGGTATTTACTATGCCACTGCCGTTGCCATGGCAGCTTCCGTATTCCAAGTCTTATTTCATAGGCTGAAGTATCAGCGCTATGAAAAACTACATCTGATTAGCTTGGGATTAATCCTTGTACTGGGTGGTGCCACCTTGTTTTTCCATAACCCCTGGTTCATCAAATGGAAACCAACGGGGATCTATTGGCTATCCTCATTAGCCTTTTTCAGTTCAGCTTATATTGGCAAAAAAACAATTATTCAAAAAATGATGGAAGGCAACGTCAATTTACCCGAACGAATATGGCGACGCCTAAATTTTGCCTGGGCATTGTATTTTGTTTTTATGGGTATGCTAAACCTCTATGTTGCGTATTATTATGACACCGATTTTTGGGTTAATTTCAAGTTGTTTGGTGGTGCTGGTTGTATGTTATTATTTGTATTCCTCCAAGCCATTTATTTAACAAAACATGCCATAGAACCCTCTTCGAGCAAAACATAATGCGACTACTTCTCGTTGAAGATGATGAATTGTTAGGTGACGCCGTAAAAACGGGGTTAACTCAATTTGATTACATCGTTGACTGGGTCAAAGATGGAGAAATGGCTCGCACTGCAATCAAAACCGAATCGTTTGATTTAATTATTTTAGATTTAAGCTTACCCAAACTATCGGGAACAAAACTATTACAGAGTCTAAGGCAAGATGGCAACACAACCCCTGTTATCATATTAACAGCACGAGAATCTATTGAAGACCGCGTCAAAGGCCTAGATAATGGCGCAGATGACTACATTACCAAGCCCTTTGATTTAAATGAATTAAGCGCTAGAGTAAGGGCGTTAACCAGGCGATCTCAAGGCCGAGCGGATGCCATCCTTCAGTACAACAACGTGACTCTTGATCCCGCAGCCCACTCCGTACTATTGGATGGAGTCGCTGTCAATGTTCCGCGACGTGAATTTGCTTTACTGCATAAATTACTTGAAAATCATGGTCAAGTGTTATCACGTGAACTGTTAATGCAAAGCATTTACGGCTGGGATGAAGACGTCGATAGTAATGCATTAGAGGTACACATCCATAATTTACGCAAAAAACTCAATGCTAATTTTATTCGAACCATTCGTGGCGTAGGGTATTTAGTAGAAAAGAAGAAATAGGACATACATTTTGAGATCATCCATCCGCAAATTTTTGCTTATTAATCTTTTATTTGCCGTTACCATTACGACCACAGTAACCGCAATCGGTAACTATTATCTTGATCAAAAAGACATTCAAGAGCATCTCGATACGTTGATGGCAATCTCAGCTCTATCGTACCAAGCTTTATTAGGTGATGATTTGCATCAGCGCCCGCTACTAAAAATTCAACATACCCTAGATAGTATCCCTCATAAAATAGAAACATATTACCCTAGACCACATCTTTATGATCAACCCCCTGAGTATTATTTGGATAAGTTTAACTTTCAAGTATGGACCAACACCAATAAATTACTGCTGCATTCATCAGGAGCTCCACACATATCCTTATCATCTAACGCAGATGGTTTTAGTGATAAACTTATGGACGCTCAAAAATGGCGCGTATTTACAACCAGTAACTCAAAAGCTGGCATACATACGGTCATAGCAGAACGCTACGATACTCGAAATGAGTTAGGTCAACGCATTGCACTCGATGATCTGTACATCATGTTATTGACCTTTCCTCTATCAGGTTTACTGATCTGGATTGTCATTGGTAAAGGGCTCGATAGCTTAGACCGTGTGGCCCAAGAAGTGGCGAATAGAGCGCCTAGTCATCTAGAACCCGTGAGCATCAAGTCACTTCCAGAGGAAATTAAACCGGTTATCGATGAGTTAAACAATCTGTTTTATCGATTAAAAGAAGGGTTTGAACGCGAAAAACGTTTTGCCGCAGATGCGGCTCATGAGTTGCGCACTCCACTTGCAGCCCTCAAAGCACAAGCTCAAGTTGCATTAAACACGAATGATATCGATGAAAAAAACATCGCGTTAAAAAAAGTTATTGCTAGCGTTAATCGCAATACACATATTGTTCAACAGCTGCTTACCATGAGTAAATTGGTGCCTGAAGAGGTCAATGTCAACGACTTAGACGACGTGAATTTGGCCAAAATTACGCGCGAAGTGCTCGCTATGCTTGCGCCAGCAGCCGTAGAAAAACAAATTGAACTGGAATTCGAGCACGATGAGCCCACCGGCTATCTACCAGGCAATGCTACAGCCATCAGTATTTTAATTCGTAATCTCGTAGACAATGCAATACGCTACAGCATGCCAGACGGGCGTGTACTTGTGCGTGTTTATCAAGACAAAAAAGAAGTCGTGCTGCACGTGGAAGACAATGGCCCAGGTATTCCCGAAGAGTTCCACGCACGAGTCTTTGAGCGATTTTTTAGAGCACTGGGTAACAAAAGTCCCGGTAGCGGGCTTGGTCTTGCGATTGTTCAGCAAATTGCATCGCTGCATAACGCTCGCGTTGTTCTCGAGTCGCCAAACCAAGGCACGGGTTTAATTGTGCGCGTGTTTTTTCATACTAAGGAACGGGTCAGAAATATAGGGTTGTTGGCGTAGCATCAAAAGAAATGGAATAAATCCTAAAGCTAATAAAAACGAAATTTGATATAAACCAACCCAACCAACCCATGACTGTATCAAGGCACCTATTGGGCCAGAGAAGATGCGCGGTAACGTTGCCAATGCAACTAACATAGAAAATTGCGTGGCAGTATACCGACGATCCACAAAGCGCATGAATAAAGCCACTAAAGCGGTTGATCCCATTCCAGCAGCGAAATTATCGCTCACAACAGCACAGGAAAAAATAACAACGTCTTTACCCACGGTAGCCAACAATACAAACAACGCATTGGTTAGCGCTTGAATCAAACCAAATACCAACAACGCACGGTACAACGAGCAGCGTAATAAGACAAGACCCGCAATCAGTCCGCCAGAAATAACGGCAAAAACACCCAGTATTTTATTAACATAAGCAATCGTCTCCAATGAAAATCCTATTCCTTGAATTAGAAATGGCATAACAACACCGCTGGTACTTGTCGTAAACGCTTCGCCCAATTTGTAAAATAAAATAAAAAAACAAAACGGTATGATCTCAGGCTGTGAAAAAAGATTTTGAACTGGGGCAACACATGACGAAGCAAATGACGGATAATTGGGTAAAGGACTGGATGGTTCGGGACTCCATAGTATGGCAATCATGCCCAAAAACATGAGACACCCCATGGAGCGATACGCAATGACCCACCCGGCATATTGAGCAATAATCAGCGCCAAACCACCAGCAGCCAACAATGCCAAACGATATCCTACAATAGCTAATGAGGCACCCAAACCGTATTCACCAGCAGGCAAGTATTCCGTTCGATGCGCATCAATGGTTGCATCTTGTGTTGCGGAAAAACTCGCCAAAACAAATCCTAGAGCCACCATCAGCATCGGTGATGTCCGAGGAGACAGCCAAGCCATGGCATTAAATCCCACGCATAACAGCACTTGCATCACAAAAATCCAGCTGCGTCGTTTACCCAAGCCAGGTAATAAAGAGTAACGATCCAGTATCGGCGCCCACATAAACCGATACACATAGGGAAGCCCCAGCAAGCTGAGCATTCCCGTTGCCAAAACAGACATTCCTGCCTCTGAAAACCAGGCTTGCAAGGTACTACTAACAAGCGCTAGTGGAAGTCCTGAAGAGAACCCTAGAAGGAAAACAATAAAAAAGCGTTTAACCATGAGTTGTATACACAATTAGTTGCACTACGAGAAGATCGGGTACCATTTCCATTTGGTTTTGACAGGTAGCATCTGACCTTAATTCATCGTATAAATACGTTTTTTAATGCGTGTCGTCCCGGAGCGTAGGGTGGGCAAAGGAGCGAGAGCGACGTGCCCACCAATGAGCCCTACATTCCGGGACGACATACTCATAATCGTATTTACAAAACACGTCATTTATTGCTTTTTAGTAACCGCAGCGTTTGCATTTTTATCAATTGAAATCAAATGAACCGTAAAAATCAAAGTTTCATTTGGTCCAATCAGGCCACCCACATTACGTGATCCGTACGCTAAACTGGCTGGAACATACAATTCCCAGGTTGATCCGACTGGCATCAATTGTAATGCTTCTGTCCATCCAGGTATTACTTGGGACAACTGGAACGTAGCCGGTTTTCCTGCTTTATCCGTGCTATCAAACACATCACCATTGATCAATCGACCGGTATATTCAACGGTTACCGTATCATCTTTAGTTGGTTTCGCTCCCGTACCTGAGGTTACAACTTTATATTGTAAGCCACTAGCCAAAGCCACAACACCTTCTTTCAATATATTATCTTTGAGAAAAGCGTCACCCTTCGCTTTGTTATCATCTGCTTTTTTCTCAAATTGTGCGGTACGTTTTGCCATCAAATCTTTTTGAAATTTTACTAAAGTCTCTTTCATTTGATCATCAGTCATTTGCAGCTGCGCATCAGCTAACGCATCTTGTATACCTTTTGACATGGAAGGCACATCAATTTCAATTCCTTGTTTTTTGATGTTTTTTCCTAAATCCACCCCGATACTATATGATAATTTTTGTATATCCGTATCCAAAGGTATGGCATCCGTTGCCGCACATGTCGTGGACATGGCTAATCCGATAACTGCAGCAGCGACCAATTTCATTTTCATATTCAATCCCCTTTTAATTTATCAAAACACATGGTGCGTGCAACATTCTGCACAATTTCAATTGAAATTGCTAGTAGATCCTTGTGTGGTTGAATAAATTATAGAGATTTTCTTTACATCTGCTTCAACTCTGGTTAAATTATCGTTTTTTACTAATAGAGCAATAACGATGCATCAATATAAGAAATTCATGTGTGTCATTTGTGGTTTCATTTATGATGAAACGCAAGGCTGGCCCGAAGACGGAATTGAAGCAGGTACTCTTTGGGAAGACATCCCCGAGAATTGGTTCTGTCCGGACTGCGGAGCGGGTAAAGAAGATTTTGAAATGGTGGAAATAGAGTAGTTTGGACTTTGGACAGAAAGACATGAAAAGGGCCTCATGTCTTTCTGTCCAAGAAAGCAGTATACCTTACGGTTTGATAACCACCAATATCACAATACCAATCAACAATAGCGTCGGTACCTCGTTAAATAGGCGGTAAAATTTGGACGTCCGTCTACTGCATTCCCGATCAAATTGTTTAACAAAAAAACCGCACAACACATGATAAATCCACAACAAAACAACCAAACCAAGTTTGGCATGCATCCAAGATACGTTCAAATAATAGGATGAGTTGTAAGACATGAGCCATATACCAAGAACGGTTGTCAACACAGCAGCAGGTGTTGTGATGGCATAAAATAAGCGATACTCCATCACCTTAAATCGATCGATGCTGATTCGATCCACGGCATCCGCGTGATACACGAATAATCGAGGCAGGTAAAACAGTCCTGCAAACCACGCGACCATTGCAATAATATGGAACGATTTGATAATTAACATAAATCTCTCTTCTAACTGGACTTTGGATAATGTGCTTTACATTTTCTTCCGCAACTTTGCTTTTTTCTTGCGATCATGTCGTAATAAATTAAGTGATTCCACCGTTAAAGAAAAGCCCATTGCAAAATATAAATATCCGCGTGGTACATGAAAAGACAAACCATCAGCAACCAACATGGTACCAATTAAAATGAGAAAACTCAGTGCTAGCATTCGCACCGTCGGATGTTTTTCAACAAAATTTCCGACTGGATTACTTGCGTAAATCATTATCAGAATCGCAATCGTTATAGCAATCCCCATAACCCAAAAATTAGTGGTTAAGCCAATTGCAGTCAACACACTGTCCAACGAAAAGATAACATCCATCAAAGCCACTTGCAAAACAACAGCCTTAAATTTTTTAGCTGATGAGCGCTTTGGGGGAGCATCCGCATCTTGCTCTTCAAATTCAAAATGAATTTCCTGCGTAGCTTTCATAATTAGAAAAGCCCCACCTGACAACAAAAATATATCCCGAGCAGATAAAGAATGCCCCTGAATGGTTAACAACGGCTCCGTCAGGTGGACTATCCATACTGCCGATGCCAATAGCATCAGGCGTGTGATCCAAGCAAAACAAAGTCCCCAATAACGAGCTTGCTTACGCTCAGTAACCGGTAGTTTTTCAGTGAGAATGGATAAAAAAACCAAATTATCAATCCCCAGAATGATTTCTAATATGGTTAACGACAAGATGCTTAAACTAAGATCCAATAAATCCATGCAACCCCCTCAATTTGTTTCCCTTTCAGCTTATGATATAGTACCATTCCTTAACTGGAAGTTGGAGAAAGTACAATCATCAATATAATTAAAAAGCTGTTGCGTAAAACCAGGCACCCTAAGCATCCTGTCGACACAAGTTTTGTCATTTCTCGCAGCGACCATCATGTATCTAAAACCGATATTAACACGAACGCACTAAAAGTATTAAACCGCCTCAATAGCTCGGGGTTTCAAGCTTACTTAGTCGGTGGCAGTGTACGTGACCTATTATTGCGTAAATCCCCCAAAGACTTTGATGTCGCCACAAATGCTACGCCAAACCAAATTAAAACCTTATTTCGCAATGCTCGCATCATAGGGCGCCGTTTTAAATTGGTACATATCCTATACCATCGAGACATCATTGAAGTCGCCACATTTCGGGGTCATGAACCGATCGATACAAATCACCAGACCAATGACCGTGGCATGCTCATTCAAGATAACGTATACGGAACCTTAGAAGAAGACGCTTGGCGACGTGATTTCACCATTAATTCACTGTACTACAACATTGAGGATGGATCGATCATTGATTTCACACGAGGTGTTGACGATATAAATCAACGCATCATTCGTATGATAGGTGATCCAGTAACGCGCTATCAAGAAGATCCTGTTCGTATGCTACGTGCGGTACGATTCAGCGCAAAATTGCATTTTGAGCTGGCTCCCGAAACAGCAGCACCTATTCCTGAACTCAGCAACCTCATTTCTCATGTATCCAGTTCGCGTTTATTTGATGAAATGCTCAAACTTTATCAATGCGGTGAATCGGAATCGGTTCAACGACTACTTGAGCAATATGGCTTATTTAAACATCTCTTCCCTCAGACAGAGGCGTTGTTCAAAAGTACATATCCTGTGAATGCTCTCCTTATTTTCGCTTTAGAAAGCACCGACACACGCATTCGTGAAGGCAGACCCGTAAATCCCGCTTTTTTGTATGCGATATTATTATGGTTCCCTTTCATGGAGAGAACGTCATTATTGCACCAAGATGGTATCGACCCGTTACCTGCTTTAGAACAAGCTATGTCGCACGTTATTAGTGAGCAAAACAAACTCATCACCATTCCTAAGCGCCATACACAAGTCATGAGAGAAATATGGTTGTTGCAATATCGTTTTGCTAAACGTGCGGGTAATCGAGCATTCCATTTATTACAACATCCACGCTTTCGTGCCGCCTACGATTTTCTTGCGTTACGTGCCTTATCGGGTGATGAATCCATGGAATTAGCGCAATGGTGGACCACTTTTCAAGACGTCGACGTGAACGAACAAGCGCGAATGGTTTCTGAATGCACGACGACGGCACCATCGACCAGTAAACGGCGTAAATAAAATTGTCGCTATGCTATCTTGGTTTAGGAAGTAATTTAAAGTCCCCTAGGCGACAGTTGCAGATTGCCATTTCAGCATTGCATAAATGCCCAAAATCGATCATCACAGACATCTCCAGAACCTACTTTAATGCGCCCATGGGTGTACGAGCTCAACCTATGTTTTATAATATCGTTATTGCCATGCAAACCGCCCTCCCTCCACACCAACTGTTGCAGTATTGTAAGAAAATAGAACGAAATCAAGGCAGGATCCACAAACGACGCTGGGGAGCCAGAACTATTGATATCGATATTTTACTGTACGGCGATATCTCAATGAATAAGCAGGCATTGTGCATACCGCATCCGCAGATGTTAAAACGTGATTTTGTTTTGATACCACTTTTAGAGATATCTCCCAATGCGCGTTTACCGAATGGTGAAGCTATTGCACTTAGTTAATACTTGGACTTTGGACAAAACTGCATGCAAAAAAACGCATGCAATTCCGTCCAAATAATTTCAGATCTGTGAAATTTACAGACATATGTTATTGGGTGGAATCGATCTATTTTATGAAAACAGTTTCATATTGTATGATTAATG
>JAUYQG010000021.1 GCA_030695645.1 Legionellaceae bacterium | reverse complement strand
AGCGCGTCTTTTTGCGCGAAGGATCTCAGATTGTGCAAAATTCAGGAGATCCTTCGCGCAAAAAGACTGCGCTCAGGATGACGTGCTTGCTTCGTGTTCAGTGAAAACACTAAACTTATCCACAACCTGGGGAGTTACCTTGGTTTTTTAGATTCTGCTTTTATATCAAGATGTGATAATAAGTGCTTAAAATCGTCTAAATTCATAATCCAGTAATCTCCGTCATTTTATTATCCTTATCATCAAGGACAACTAAATGACCACCTTTTTTCTTGTAATTCATAGCTACACCCATAAGGGCAATAGCTCTACGAATAAACTCTGATTTGGTTAATTGATTGTCATCACACATTTGCTCTAGTAAGTCATTTGTTTGATTCGACAAATGAAGTGACATTTTAACAGTTGCAGTAGCCATGATAACCTCGCCATAAGTACTTAAATATTAAGTATAGCATAGATGATTATTAATGGTTTCGTCAACAACATCATTGCTAACCAGAAAAAAATTATTTTATTCGCCATATTTTCGGCTATTCTATTCCTAATTTATCAAACATGTCTTTCGAATTTTTATGACGTTTTAGATTCTTGCCGCTGTCCGTATCATTGAGCCACAATATCAAGTTACATTGTAACTGCTCGGAGGGTGTTGTTGACGTTCGGAGAACGTTCAGATTTGAGTGTCTCTTTATGCTCAATCAATGCTAATGGAACATTAAGCGGATGCACTAACTGAATAAGCTCTTGATTCAGCGGGGCTGTTCACAAGCCTTTTCTATGATCAGATCGTTCTCAACATAGGTAAGTGAAACGTCAATAGATCATCGAGCATCACTGGCTAAAAGATCTTAGCGTCCTCGGGGTCACGTGGTTTACAATGCCTCTCAGACTCAATATCAGATCAGACGCAATCATGCCTCTCTCACCTTTTTCTGCAGCGGATAAATCACCAGCCATGGCATGAACCAGCACACCAAGTTTGGCTGCATCATCTAATGGGATGTTTTGAGCTGCAAGGCCTGCAATAATGCCGCTTAATACATCACCCATCCCAGCAGTGGCCATTCCAGGATTTCCGGCATGACAAATCTCAGCTTGATTTAACTCTGATAAGATTAAGGTTCCTGAACCTTTTAGAACGATAGTCCCTCCTAGCAACTCATACAGTTCATGAATGGCGACTAACCGATTTTTCTGAATTTTTTGTGGTGTTGAATTAAGTAATCTTGCAGCCTCGCCTGGATGTGGCGTAAAAATACAATTATCTCGTTTCATTTTGATTTTAGTGACTGCTAAACGATTTAAAGCATCTGCGTCCAAGAGCATTGATTTATCTTTATGCTTAAGTGCCGCTCGCAACAGAGACAGACTCCACTTATTTGTTCCGAAACCTGGTCCAATGACAATGAAAGTAGCTTGCTCTAATAATTTATTTAAATCGTTAACATTAGAAATACCATGGCACATTAATTCAGGACAGGACACGTTTAAGGATACGGCATGCTCAGGACGCGTTGCGATACTGACGGACCCAGCTCCCACACGCAAGGCTGCTTCGCCTGCAAGTCTGACTGCACCCGAATAACCTAAATCTCCACCGATGATTAACACTCTTCCAAAATCGCCTTTGTGACATTCTTTTGGACGAGGTTTTAAATATTGCGCTAAATGTTTCATATCAAGTTCTTTGATCACGTTCATATTGCACCAAATTTACCCGTTCTTAGACAAAAACTTTATCAACTCATCGGCTGGTACCGCTTTAGAAAAGTAGAACCCTTGTACTTCGTCGCATTGGTACTCTTTTAATAACTCCAGTTGTTCTTTCGTTTCCACACCTTCAGCTATTACTTTAATATTTAAATTATGCGCCATGCTGATGATTGTTTTTATTATGAGAGCATCATCAAGATCCGTTGTGATGTATTTTACAAACGTTAAATCGATTTTTAAGCTGTCGATAGTTAAATACCTTAGATAATTCAAAGAAGAATAACCCGTACCAAAATCGTCAATGGATATTTTTAAACCGGTTTTTTTTAATTTATGAATGGAATTTATGTTGTTTTCTACGTCTTGCACTAGGATACTTTCAGTAATTTCTATAGTAATTAAATGGGGATTAATTTCATATTGTTTTAATATAGATATCACGTCATCGATAAACCCCGTATTTGTAAAAATACGCGCTGAAAGATTAATAGCGATGTCAATGGGAGGTATATTTCTCTTTTGCCAATTTTGAATTTGTTGGCATACTTGAGTAAATACCATTTTAGTAATAGGTATAATCAGTCCGGTCTCTTCTGCCAATGGAATAAAAATACTGGGTTCTATATATCCATCAATAGGATGTTGCCAACGAATTAGGGCTTCAGCCCCTGACATCTTACCTGATTGTGTTATAATCTTAGGCTGATAGCACACAAAAAGCTCGTTATTGATCAGGGCATCTCGGATTTTTTCTTCCAAGGACACTTTTTGCTGTTCATCAATTGCCATCACCTGATTGTATAGCTTAAAACTGTTTCCCCCACTCTCCTTGGCATAATACATGGCGATATCCGCATTTTTAATTAACGTTGCACCATCCTCACCATCCCTTGGATAAATGCTCATCCCCAAGCTCGCAGTGATATGAAATTTATGCGGAGACAGCATAAAAGGCTCGGCAAGAGAGTGCCTAATTTTTTCAATAAACATCTGAGTAGCAGTGGCTACGTCGTCAATATCAGCAATCACAATGACAAACTCATCACCACCAATACGTGCTATAACATCCGCTGGGCGAAATGTTTTTTTTAATCGGTTAGCTAATTCACATAATAGTACATCGCCAAAACTATGGCCTAGAGCATCATTAACCGTTTTAAACCGGTTCAAATCCATAAAAACAACCAATACGTGCCTTTTATACCATTTAGCAAATTTGAGTATTTGGTTAGTGACAATTTCTAATTTCGATCGATTAATAAGACCCGTCAATGAATCATGGTAAGCCATATAGTTTATTTTTTTCTCAGCAATCACGCGAGCCGAAATGTCATGAATGATCAATTGAATGGAAAGTGACCCTTCATACATAGTAGGACAGGCAAGTAATTCCACATCAATTAATTGACCATCCAATGCTAATAAGCGTTGTTGCCAAGAGTAAGGAGCCTGTTTTTTATCTTTGATAAGAATAATATGTTTTTTAAAAGCGTCTTGCTGGTTAGACGGTATTCGGTCTAAAAAACGTTCCCCTATTAGTTGTGATGGATCCACAACATGCAATATGGTTCTCATGGCCTTATTCACAAAGGAAATGGTGTCATCTAATAAAATAAGAAAGCCATAAGGTAAATATTCAATAAGTTGCCTATGTTTTTCTTCACTGAGTTTTAAGGCCTGCTCCGCTAGTTTTTTCTGGGTGATGTCTTCGATGGTACTGGCATAGTAGTGCTCTTGATTGTCACCATTTTTAAATACAATCGCATTCTCTTTAACATAAATTGTTGTGTTATCTTTTCGTGTCCAAAGGGATTCATACCCATCTGTTTTTCTAATATGTTGAAGTTGCTCTACCCCATTTTTTCGTTCCGAGTCAAACGTAAGCCCTAGTTCCTCTAAACTTTTATTAATAACCTCTTCCGTGGTTTTGTAACCCAGTATTTTAGCGAAATTTAGATTAGCTAATACTATTCGATTTTGAGACGAAAGCCGGTAGATCCCAATATTAATATGTTCAAATATTAACTGATATTGCATTTCCGATTGCGTTCGTAAGCGTAAAAATACATCTAACTTAGAAAGAAATTCGGTTTTTATTAGCGGTAACTTTAACGCTTCATCAAAACCCGCTTTTAACCACGGAATACTGTTTTTTTGTTCCGGTAGTAGAATTATCGTTGGCAAAAACAAGGGGGCCGACTGTTTTTTGATGACCAGTATATCACGAGCAAACTTCTTGGCATTTTGCTCGTCACTAATAATTAAGCTGCTTTCTATCCATTCTCCAGCGACGCTTTTGAAACCGATTTTAACGGTGTATCCTGATGCCTCAATAAATTTACGGAGTAAGCGCCGATCAGTCGTATTCCTGATGAGCAATAAAACGGTATTCTGAGATGTGTTTTTAGGAGAGTGATCGTTTTTAGTCATAATGATGTCGGAATTCCTGTTAAAATACCACGTAAATTCTCTAATTTTTCACCTACCGTTAATCCTTCTGAAGTAATGGCAAACCCTCTTAATTCAGGCTGAAAATTACCTAGCCTTTTCTTTAAACAGGCAATTACTTTGATCACTTGGCTATTGTATTCGGCATACCGTAATAAAATGATATTATCACTCAAGTGGCTAACCCCTAGCTCCGTTACCTTAAGATTGCCTGTGATTTCTTCAACCTCATTAATTAAAAAAGCGGTTATATTTTGTTGGTTCAGGTATATCTTCAAATTTTGTATATGAGAGATGAATGTACCATATTGTTCCATGGCAAGATGATACCCCCCCAAACTATCGATCATAATAAGATTAAATTTATCGATCTCAACAGCTTGATGAATCATCTGTAAAAACTCATCAAGATAGATTTCCATAGGATTAATGCGCACTATTTTCAGTGAACCTTCGTTTGTTTTCTTTGTTATCGGCATGCCAATTGCGGCACAACGTTTAATAATGAAATTAGCCGGCTCTTCAAAGGTATAAATAATTGCTCGGTTATTTTTCGAACAAGAGCTTATTAAAAATTGAATCCCTAACGAGCTTTTCCCCACACCGGTTGGACCTGAAATAATGGTTGTGGTACCTGACTCAATACCTCCAGCAAGTAACATATCTAAATTTGGTATGTTTGACTTAATCATGTGTTGTTTAACGTTTATTTCCGTCATCTTTTCTATACGATGAGGATAGATGTGAATTCCATCATGTTTAATCGAAAACGGGTGATAGCCAGACAAGAAATCAGAGCCTCGTAATTTCGTAATTTCAATGCACCGATGTGCAATATCACGACTTTGAGAAACATTCGAGCTTATCTTCACTATGCCGTCTACTGCTAATGCAATTGATGCTTCTCGTTCTAACTCCATGGGCTCAAAGAGTAAAAATGTGGTGATTTTATGTTGATTTAAAAATGAAACCAAATTTAACATTTGTTTTCTAAATTGATATTCATCCGTAGATAAATAACGCAGTTGAGTCACGGAGTCGATAACTAGACGTTCTGGTTTGATTTTTTCAATATTTTTATAAAGCAACTTCCAGGTGTCTGGTTGTTCAACTTCGCTGGGAGAAAATACGTGATATTCTTCAATGGGAGACGAGTAAACGCGTTTGCCTCCATTAATTTTTGGACTTAAGTCTAGCAGATTAATTTTATCAAGTTTCCAGCCAAAACCACTTACATTTCGTTCTATATCGATACCTGGTTCCGCTAGAGTAATATACAAGGGCTTTTTATTCTTTTGACCTTGCAATAACCACTGCAATGATAATATTGTCTTTCCTGTACCTGCAGCGCCAACAAGCAAATACGTTCGTTGTGCGACTAATCCCCCGTTAAAAATTTCATCTAAGCCTGGAATGCCGGTGCTCATCCGATCACTCATAGCGGTTACTCCAATCCAAATAGTTAACGCTTATAGTTATAGTGTAGCATTAACTTAAAGATCTGCATGATTGATTGGGTTAACGTATTCGATACGATGGCTCTCACTGTTTGAGAGGAGGTACTGGAGGAATACTGTCCGTATCACATTTGCAGTTTTCTGCCGCATCGGGGAGAGATGGTACATTAGAGAACCACTTTGGATAACAAACCGTCACATTCCATCCCGTAACGCCACTTTCAATTTCCGTGGGAAGTTTCCAATAACGTTGCGCTGGGAATTTACGACCCTCATCACTCTCCCAAAATACTGGGTTAAATTGAGCTTCCAAAGCTAGCGTTTCTCCAGCGGCGCATTCAAACGTTTGCCTAGCCCAAGGCTCACCGGCAGGTACCGTAACACTCACCGCTTCAGCACCACTCGTACCATTCGTTGCTTTTACAATAACATTGTATTTTTTCCAACAGGAGTCTTTAACAATAGTAATATAACAAGTAAAAGCATACATTTTTGTGGAAAACGCACAGCCCATAAGAAATAGTGCAATGATTTTATACATTTGAATTAAGTCCATTAAATTATATATACCCATTCTACCTGAAGATATTGGCTTTTTCACGATTAGATTTTTGCGCCTACGGAATTTTAAAAACGTGAGTTTGGACAAAATTTATTTATACTAATTTCACGTGGAATATTTTAATTTTTGATAATTCCAGTATACTCTTGCGTTTAGGGATCTCGAACTTAATAACCTACCCTTTGTGCGCCCAGATTACTGTTAGGACGATGGGATGCACAAAGGGTGGCTTATTAAGTTCGGGATCCCTTATACTTTAATCATCCTTAATTTGAAAATAAGTATATACTGCGCGCGGCCACAAACTTAAGTTTGTGGCCGCGCGCAGTATAGTTCGGAGAGGTGGCCGAGTGGCTGAAGGCGCACGCCTGGAAAGTGTGTATACGGTAAAACGTATCGAGGGTTCGAATCCCTCTCTCTCCGCCATATTTTTTGTACCCAGAGATCAGAGCCAGTGACTAATCGTACTCCCCCTATTCCAAATACCCTTAATGATGGCGAATTTCGTCGGGCCTTAAAGGCTCGTCATGTTCACCTGATTGCGTTAGGTGGTATCATCGGTTCGGGTTTCTTTTTAAGCACTGGCAGTGTTGTTCAACAAGTAGGACCATCCGTTTTTATTGCCTACATATTAGGTGGTCTCATTGTTTATTTGACTATGCTCTGCATGGGTGAGCTGACCGTTGCCATCCCCATTGCTGGTTCGTTTATCAATTACACAGCAGATTTTATCTCCCCATCTCTTGCGTGTGGCGTTGGATGGTCTTACTGGTTAAGTTGGGTCGCTTATATCCCTGCCGAATGCCTTGCTGGCGGCATTATTATGCACTATTTTACCGGGATAAACGGTTATATGTGGGCGATATGCTTCGGACTAGTCATCACGTGCATTAATTTTGCCAAAGTAGGTACTTTTGGAGAAATAGAATTTTGGTTGGCTATCATTAAAATAGCAGCCCTATTCAGTTTTGTTGTGTTATCCGTATTTATTTTCTTTGGAATAATACATGGTGATCAGCCCAGCAGTATCATTGGTACTAAATATCTTTTAAAGCAAGGTGGTCTCTTTCCACATGGGGTGATGCCGTTACTTACTGCCATGGTGCTCTTACTGGTCAATTACCAAGGCTCAGAAATCGTAGGCCTTGCTGCTGGTGAGTCCATTGATCCAGCTCGCATGATACCGTTTGCTATTCGCAACGTTACCCTTCGTATTCTATTTATTTATATTATTCCTGTGTTTTGTCTTGTGATGATTTTTCCATGGCAAAAAGCCAATATCATTAACTCTGTTTTTGCCGAAGCACTTAATTTTTATGGTTTAAAATGGGCAGGAGCAGTAACCAGCTTTGTCACACTAACATCCGCTTTATCGTGTTCAAACTCAGGCGTTTATGGCATTGTTCGGGCGCTGAATGCGTTAGCCAGAAATGGCATGGCTCCCGCTCCGTTAGCCAAGCTTAACCACAATGCGGTACCCCAAAATGCCGGCATCGTGACACTGATTGCAATCTGGATTTTACTATTGGCTAGTTATTTTTTTTCCCAATCAACGTTATACATTGCATTACTTCTCGTGTCTGGATTTACTGGTGCCATCGCTTGGATTTCACTCTGTTGGGCTCAAATCAATTTCCGACGTAAGCTATATAAGTCAGGCTACACAACGGCTGATTTAAAATACAAAACTCCCGGGTCACCCTATACTGCAATCATCGCAATCGTACTTATGGTTGGTTGTTTAGTGTTTCTTGTATTTGATCAGGATGTTAGTTATAAAATAGCCTTTACCATTGGTTTAATCAGCTTGATTGTGCCAATCGTTGTTTATAAATTACTGGGTGCGCATAAAAAACGTGAGCACATTCTATCCCAACATAAGCACATTCGTTTTAATGACGTATTTCCGCCAAAATAATGGCATTAGCGTTGTCCTAAGTTACGTGTTGTATTTGATTCATCCAATTGATTTGAGGATAAGACTCCACTTGAACTGAGGACACAATCAAAATCTTGTCCAGTCTTCGTGCAATAATCACCTAGTTTTTTAATTACTATTGGCATTAAAATAGGCCGTTGATCATCACTAAATTGGTCATATAAATCATGAAGATCCATAAAATCGTCATAAGTCATTCGCTCAAAACTAAGTTCTTCTAACAACGATATGTTTTTTTTCAGTGATAAAAATTGAGTAAACTCTCCCAGCTGATGGAATGTTGGTCTAAAATTAAACACGGAACGTTTCACGGCATGATAAACCTCTTTTCTTTGGTCATAGGTAAATAGTTTTGCCATAACGTGATTAATATCATCCATGTTTTTCATCAATCCTTTCATTTTACGGCTCTTTAGTACATCGCCTACTTTAGCTGATGAAAAAAATCGAATGACATCCACAAGATCATGGGCGTTTTTGACGACTTGACTTAAATTAAGTTTATGATAGACACGATCTCTTGATCTCTGCGACATAAAATACAAAGATTCAGCCAACTCAGATGCGGTAGTCATCTGTTCAGCTGGTATCTTTTCTTGTGCTAAATTCGAAGTTTTGGTATTGAAACATTCTGTTTCATCGATGTATTGAGTTAAATCAGGATAAAACAGGACATTATCTTGTAGAAATAATTGCGTTAATTGTTGAAATTCCGTATATATTTTCGAAGGTAACCCATCTTTAAACGATTGAAGTGCATCCAGCATCGCATGTTGGAATATTTGCGTTTGTTGAAATGTCACATGATCTTGATGAAAATAATTTTGAACCAAATCATAAACAGCTACTCGGTAGGCATTGAACTCCGAAACCAGCTTCTGTTTTTTATCAGAACTCAATGTTTTAAAAATAAAATGATTAATAGTTTCGAACTCGACTAAAAACTCACGAAGTGCCTTACCATCATTGGACGTATTATTGATCACCTCTTGAGATAATGGATGGAACTCAGCTAAATCGGCAGCATCTAATGCACGCAGTGCTTGACCAATTTTAACGCTTGATTTGCGATGGATTTCTTTTAAATCATAGTATACAGCCTTAGACAATCTTTTTTTATACCGAGTTGATAGCGCAATCGATTCAATATGTGCCCCATGAATTTTTTGCTGAACAATTTTAGGCACCAAAAATTGTTCGGAATCAGCTTCAGAGTAATGTATTCTTTTCGACAAAACACCTTGTTGTTCAAAAAAATCAGTCTCATGATTTAGAAGGAAAGCATTTGGTATGAAATGATTACTTTTAGGAACTTTATAAATGGAAGTCTTGCAGCTATCAGGAAGGATAGGAACCATTTGCCTAAAATATTTATTATGGAATGACAACACATGTTTATCATACACGCCTAGAGCAATTTCGGCATGAACCAAATTCTGGCATTTCGATAAATCACTGTTTTTTAAAAACTCCGAATCATTTTGTTTCGCAAATTGCATACTATCCCCAGGAACAGGTTCCAATGAGAATAGCGATATCGGTTTTCCTAGATCATCCAAATGCCGCGCGACCGAAAAACACTCAACCCCTCCACGACTTCTCCCTGATAAAATGATATCATCAACTACCATCTGACTTGGCGTATTACCAAAAATACGAATCGACTGATTAAACTCCTCATTCAGTCTTTGTAACATCAACGTGCCACCATCGGTAAAACATTCGCGCAATTTTTCAGCAACAGTATCAAGATTTGGATCGATATAGCCCACTCCCAGTATTCTGCCACCTATCTCAGGATCATGGCAGCCATTAAAGTAGATTCTAACGACATTTTCTGAAAACGTTAAGCTCTCAATGATACCGCTCATCTCTTCGGCTGTATTCCCAGTACCACCAAATATAAAAATAATTTTCATCTCAAACCAACTCCCAAATTGAGACCAACTTGCTATAATGTCTATATATTAATATAATAGTATATATTGACATCAATTGGTGCGATAAATGAAAAATAAAGTAAAAAATAAAGTATTTAACAAGGACACGGAATTTTTTATTTCTGTAGGAAAACAGGGTCTTCATTCATTTATTATGCTGGGTGCGGTACCTGTAGACGGAAAGCCAGAACTGCTTGTGCGCGTAGGAAAAACAAATTACGATGAGTTTAGCCAAGATCCGACATTCAGAGACCACATGCGTGTGGCAGGAAAGGCAATGACTCAAAAAGGATCGTTGGCACGGTTAGCTGATGAAAGACCTACGCGGAAAGATTCGGACGAGGTAGTTATCTCATATCAAGCTTTCGACCTCACTTACACACAATTATTGGATGTATTTTCACTGATCCAGACGATTGAGCGTGATCTTGCGAATCATCCTGGCGTGAAAGAAAGCTTGGAAGGATGTAGCTTTAAACGGATCCCGGTGAAGCCTGAGAGGGGCTATCTAGATACATTATTGCGATCGCAATATATTCGTACTAAAGATCAAGTATTTTACTATAGTTTTAGCTCCCGAAGTTTGACTAATTTAGAGTTACTCGATAACGAACTAACGAACTTTGATAAACAATTCCCAGAACAACAAATGGAATTCCTATCTCGCAGCAACCTAGACTGGATAACGACAAATCTAAAGCATGACCGAGCTCAGGAAATCAAGGAGGTAATAGAAAATAGTCATATATCTGGTTATTTACCGAACACTAGTGTGGAACAATCAGAAAAGTATCACTTCAAATTTCAGAAATTTAATGAATGCAATACATTAACATTACCACCCTCAATCGTCGATGAAAATCACAGTGAAGAACTAACAGCGCGTAGTAAGATCTTAAACAACACGTATTTTCTAAATAAAGATAATACCTGCCGTAGCACGGCGGCCGATATAATGGATCAGGCTCTGGGTATAGAAGGAGAAGTACCTCGAAATTTCTTAACGACACTTCCCTATACCACCACATTAAAAGCAGGCTCTCCTGATAAAGAATCTTTTTACCGATTACCGAATCCTGCAAAGGCCTATCCCGAGCACCCTCATCCTGAGGTTTTGGAGGTGTTATTCAAACGACTTCAGGAAATCCCAAAACATGATCCTAAGTCAAAAAAAACACGTGAAAAATTTGATGCATTAAAGAAAGAGTATAAATCATTAGCGGGTAGCAATACTTTAAGTGCTGCGGAGCTTTTGACTAAAATAGATGACATGTTAGCCAATCAAGCGTTGACCGCTAGTCGTTCGAAATGGCATGAGGGAAACATCATCCCCAGTTCTACAAAGACCACTCTTAAATCACTCAAAAAATCAGTACAGAGAAAAGTAGAATTGGAGGCACCTTTACTTCACAGGAAACATTGGTTTTTAGAGAAGTTTTTTGGAAACCACTCAGAAAAATCCGGAGAAAATAAAAAGAATGAAAAAGAGAACTCATTACCAAAAGTTGGCGAGAATGCAAATATTCCGAAAAAAAAATGAATTAGCATCTTCCTAAATCTTAAACCACTTGCCCTGCGGCCCATCCCGATGCCCAGGCCCATTGAAAATTATACCCACCTAACCAACCCGAGACATCTACCACTTCACCAACAAAAAACAAACCGGACACTTTTTTAGCCTCAAAACGTTGTGACGATAATTCATCACAATCCACCCCGCCCAACGTGACTTCGGCAGTCCGATATCCCTCAGTACCATTCGGTTTAATCGACCAATGTTGCAATCCATCAGCAACAGCACGTAATTCCTTAGAGTTAAACTGTTTTAATGGTTTATCCAATATCGAGGGCTCAACAAAAGCGCTTAATGCACGCTTTGCTAGGTAATTAGCTAGCACCGTTTTTAAAGCACTCTCACCTATCACCTCACGAGCTTGTATAAGCTCTTCGTATAAATCAATTTGCGGTAATAACTGGATAGTCACGTCATCACCTGGTCGCCAATACGATGAAATTTGTAAAATAGCCGGCCCACTTAATCCGCGGTGAGTAAACAATATGTTTTCTCGAAACGATTGCCCATTACAGCTGACGAGACTCTCTACTGAAATACCGGATAATCCTTCAAACCTAAGTTTATCGTGCGTATGCAGCGTGAAAGGCACAAGTCCTGCTCTCGTGGGATGCACGGTCAAACCAAACTGAGTGGCAATTTGATAACCAAATGGACTGGATCCTAAGGTTGGTATCGATAAACCGCCACTTGCCACAACAAGTGACTCACTCCGATACGTCTCTTCACTTATTTTGACAATGAAATAACCATTTGTTTTTTCGATCGAACTTACCATTTGGTTCAATTTAATAGTCACCTGGTTTTTCTGACACTCGGTTAATAGCATATCAACAATTTGACTGGATTTGTGCTCACAGAACAATTGCCCCAGTGTTTTTTCATAATAGCGAATCTTATGTCGATCGACCATCTCAATAAAAGACTCTTGTGTGTAACGGTTTAAAGCTGATTTACTAAAATGTGGATTTTGCGAAATATACTGCTCGGGTGTGGTATGAATATTAGTAAAATTACAACGCCCTCCTCCGGACATGAGAATTTTTTTGCCTACTTTATTACTCTTTTCAAGCACAACAACTCGTCGCCCTCTGGCGCCGGCTTCGATAGCACACATCAAGCCAGCGGCGCCTGCACCGATAATAACCACATCAACTTTATTCATGATACTCAGGATGACGAGCTGGGTGAGCAGTTATCCCATAAGTAAATTCAGGCACTAAATTCTTCAATAAAATTAATAATTCATCGGTTCGTTGTGATGTGCATGCCTTATTGATCAATCTAAAAATATGCGAAAGTTCATTCCAATCAATTTGGCGAAATTGTGCTTGAAACAGCTTTTTATGCTCGGTTTCCACTAACAGTTCTGAATCATGAAATAATTCTTCAAATAATTTTTCACCCGGTCTCAGACCTGTGTATTTTATGTGAATGTCTTTACCCGGTACTTTACCCATTAAACGAATCATTTGTTCCGCTAAATAACTGATTTTAATGGGATCACCCATATCCAATACAAAGATCTCGCCACCTTGACCATTCACCATGGCTTGTAAAATCAATTGCGTAGCTTCTGGTATCGTCATAAAATATCGCTGCATATCCGGATGCGTCACAGTTAATGGTCCACCGTTATCCAGTTGTTGTTGAAATAAGGGCACAACACTGCCCGTTGATCCCAAAACATTTCCAAAACGAACGGTTATGAATTGCGTTTGAACTCGTTTGTTCAAATTCTGGCAATAAATCTCAGCCGCACGTTTTGTTGTACCCATGACATTCGTTGGGTTTACAGCTTTATCCGTCGAAATAAGGATAAACTTTGCAGCCTGTACCCTGACACTTGCTTCAGCAATCACTTGTGTTCCAATCACATTATTATGCACTGCTACTCTAATTTGGGTTTCCAACATGGGCACATGTTTGTAGGCCGCAGCATGAAATACAATTTCAGGCTTAAATTCGCCAAATAAATGCTCAATGCCAATTTCATCCGTCACATTCATTAATGCAAGCTGTATGGCAACATCTGGATATTTGGCATGAAACTCTTGCTCTATATTATAAAGATTAAACTCATTATTATCTAAAATAAGGAGTTTAGATGGCTTAAATGAAGCAATTTGCCGACATAACTCGGAGCCAATTGAGCCCCCGCCCCCGGTTACAAGAACGCGTCTATCCTCAATGCTCGCCTCTATTTTATCCCAGTGGATAATAACTTGGTCGCGCCCCAAAAGGTCTTCAATATTCACCGTTCTAAGTGAATTAATCTCAACACGACCTGAAGCTATATTATGAATACTGGGCAACGTCCGAAATGGGATGCGTGTTTGTTCGCAATAGTTGACGATGCGACGCATTAGACTTGAACCTGCCGAAGGAATGGCAATAAGAATAAGATCAATATGCTGCTCTAAGGCAAACTTAGGCAACTCCGCAATAGTGCCTAACACCAAAACACCATGAATATCAAGACCGCGTTTACTTAGGTTATCATCGAGCATACCAATGGGTAGATAAGCAGGCGAGCGCTTTAAATCTCGAAGCAAGCTCTCACCCGCTTGGCCGGCACCAATAATTAATACCCGTTTTACTTCATTTGTTTTTAATGCGTTATACCGCTTATCCCAAAACTGTCGTACACATAGTCGCCCACTGCACAATATGGTCACTAGAGTGATAGCATATAATGGCAAAATTGAGCGAGGTAAACGATCGAGCATTGATACATAAAGAATAGGAATAATCAGAAGTACCGTGCTCATCACGGACCGAATAATACGTTCAACATCATCAACAGATGAAAACCTCCAAAGTCCTCGATAAACTTTAAAGCGATAATAACAACTTACCTGAACAACCATTAGTACCGCTAGCGTATATAACGATTGGGGCTTCAATAACCCAGTCGGCAAAAACTGCATATTAGCGCGCAACCAATAAGCAAAATACCACGCACTCGGAATAGCTAGCATATCAAACGCTAGCGTGGGTAATTTTGAATATCCTTTTTTCAAAAACAACATAATCCCTTCCTAATTGGACTTTGGACAAAAAGACATGAAAAGAACCTCATGTCGTTCTGTCCAAGAAACTTGAGATCCATTACCCTCAGTAAGTTCAATAATTACACTATATGAAACTGTTTTCATAAAATAGATCGATTCCACCCAATAATATATGTCTGTAAATTTCACCGATCTGAAAGTCCAATTCCTAAACATCCTATACAGGATTCTCACTATCAATAAATTGATGTACCAAATTAAATTGCTTTGCTAAATGCTCACCTAGAGCCTGGATCCCAAAACGTTCCGTTGCATGATGGCCACAGGCAAAATAATGCATATTTAGTTCCTGCGCCTGATAATAGGTTCGCTCTGAAATTTCTCCACTTAAATACGCATCAACTCCCAATCGATAAGCATCTTCAATAAAATCTTGCGCAGCGCCACTACACCAGGCAATACGTTTGATCAGGTATTCACTTCCCGATACGCAAATTGGTTTCTTCTGGAACAATGTGTTAAGTTGTTCAGAAAATACTTGTGCCGATACGGGTTGAGCAAGCTCGCCAGACCAAAGTACCTTTGCTATTTTACCGGCATCATGAGTAGTCATATTGCGAGCTTGAAATAACTGAGCAAGACAAGCATTATTACCTAGTGTCTGATGGCAATCTAAGGGTAAATGATACGCATACAAATTGAGATCATTCACTAATAATTGACCAATACGACGTCGCCTCATACCTGTGATTACAGATTCCTCACCACGCCAAAAAAATCCATGATGCACCAACAAGGCATCCGCACCCATTGCAACGGCTTCTACTATGGCAGCTTCTGATGCCGTCACAGCAGTGCAAATTTTGTGAATATCTAAACGACCTTCCACTTGCAACCCATTCGGCGCGTAATCCTGAATAGTGTCGCAGTTGAGATAATCATGTAAATAACCAGCTAAAGCGATTCGAGTTATCACTGTGTTGATCGTCTCTTGATATCCGCACCCAGTATTGATAGTTTTTCTTCAATACGTTCGTAGCCACGATCAACATGATAAATGCGTTCAACCGTAGTTTCACCTTCAGCAGCAAGTCCTGCCAAAATAAGACTAGCTGAAGCACGCAAATCGGTTGCCATAACGGGCGCGCCAGTCAATTTCTCCACACCCGTAACGATGGCTGTATTGCCATTTAAACGAATCTTGGCACCCATGCGTTGTAACTCCTGCACGTGCATAAATCTATTTTCAAAAATATTTTCAATAACAGATGATGTGCCATCAGCAACCGTATTCATTGCCATAAATTGCGCTTGCATGTCCGTAGCTAAACCAGGATAAGGTGCTGTTGATATATCAACGGCTATCGGACGTGCTCCGTGCATATCCAAATTTACCCAATCTTCACCAATCGTTAATGTCGCTCCAGCTTCTTCAAACTTACAAAGTATAGATAACAAATTATCCGGTTTGACACGCCGTACTGTGACTTGTCCACGAGTCAAAGCCGCAGCAGTCAAATAAGTACCCGCTTCAATACGATCGGGCATGACGGAGTAAGCGCCACCCGATAGTGCCTCAACTCCCTCTATTTCTATAGTATGAGTACCTGCTCCGGTAATTTTAGCGCCTAATTGCGTTAGAAAATGTGCCAAATCAACCACCTCGGGTTCTCTAGCAGCATTTTTAATCACGGTTTTACCTTCCGCCAAGGCAGCTGCCATCAAAACGTTTTCCGTGCCCGTTACGGTTACCGTATCAAATACCATGGTTCTACCTTGCAAACGACCACGCTTACATCGTGCTTTAATGTACCCATTTTTAACGGTTATATCGGCACCCATGCTTTTCAATGCTTTTAAATGCAAATCAACCGGGCGTGTACCAATGGCACAGCCACCGGGTAATGAGACATCTGCTTGTCCAAAACGAGCCAACATTGGCCCTAATACCAGAATAGACGCACGCATAGTTTTCACTAATTCGTATGGCGCAACCAACTCATTTACATGAGTTGCATCAACTTGCACATTCATTTTTTCATCAACAACTAATTTTGCACCCAATTGCCCGAGTAACTCCATCATCGTAGTGACATCTTTTAAATGTGGAACGTTGGAAATAGTGACATTATCTGTGGCAAGCAATGTGGCCGCCATAATAGGCAATGCGGAGTTTTTAGCCCCCGAAATCATGACATCACCTTGCAATGGTTTACCACCATTGATAATTAATTTATCCATGTTGCTTCTCCCACTCAGACTTTGTCCATGTCTTCATTTGTATGGCATGTAAATCGCCAGATAAAATATGCTTGTTCAAAATGGCATATACCCATTGTTGTCGAGCTACTCTCGACTTACCTATAAATACATTTGACACGATGGTCAACTGATAATGGTAGCCATCACCTTCAGCACGTACATAATCCACTTCTGCAATACTACTAAATTGATTCTCTAGTTGTTCGTTACTAATACTCATTATTTCTATTATTCCTCATCTATAATATCGGCTCCACACCGCAAAATTCAGCCAATGCGTGTATTTCCTTAGACATGTCATGAATGACAAAAGGCCTCTTATAATGGCTACATAACCTTTTTGCCTCAAGCAGTAAAGCAAGACCCGCGCTGTCACAATGCGTCACTTGGCTTAAATCAAAATGTAAACCAGGTAACGTTGCATCTTGCAAACACATCAGTAGCCGTTCCCTATCTGCTTGAACAGTATGAAACGTTAGTTCATTAGACGGTTTAAATACGATATCGTTTTTCATGATAACACTATGCCGCCTTTTTTGTTTCACGCATTTGTTTAATTAAATCATGCATCGATGCATTTTGCAGCATCTCGCCGAATTGAGAACGAAAGCTTTGCAATAAGCTTACGCCTTCCACACTCAGGTCGTATATTTTCCAGTCACCGTCTTTTGCAACTAGATTATAACTCAAAGGAATCGTTTGGCCACTAGGTCGCGAAATAATACTATTAACTCGAATAAAGCGCGTGTCCAATGAACCTCGCACAGGTAAAAACTTAACTGTTTCACCTGAGTACTCTGCCAATGGACTGGCGTAAGTACGAACAACCAGCTGCGTAAAAGCATCCGTAAATTCTTTTTTTTCAGCGCTTGTTGCATGAGCCCACGCTTGGCGTCCTAATACGGATCGAGACATGCCATTCAGGTCGACATGGGGTAACAAATAATGTTGAATCGCTTGATAAACAATATGATGATCAGATTTCAAGCTCGATTGATTTTTCTTCAAAGTTTGCAAAATGTGATCCGCTGAGTTCTCAAGCATTGGCACAGGTGATTGTTGAGCATGACTCACTTGCGAAAAAACCAGGCTTAACAACAACATGACTATTTTTATCCTATTCATAGATCACCTATTTTTTGATATTAAATAAAAGTTGTCCAATTAAGTTTTCAAGAATAATCGCTTCTTGCGTTTTTGCAATCACATCACCCGAGCGCAAATAAGGATGACTAGCATTCTCTCCATCAAAACCTGGAACAATACTGATGTAGTTTGATCCTAACAATCCCTCTGTCAAAATCCGTGCGGATACCTCGTCATAAGGAATCGGTTTATCCGTACTCAGCATCATCGTTACTTTGGCATTCAATTGTTCGGGTTGCAATTCAATTCGTGTCACCTCGCCTACTTTAACACCGGCAATCGTCACAGGGGCTCTTACTTTCAAACCACCAATATCGGTAAAATCAGCTGTGATGGGATAAAGCGCTCCTGAGTTGTAGCCCGTGATACCGCTCACCTTCATGACCATGACACTAAGAGCCAACAATCCAAATAGCATAAAAAAACCGACGCTGATATTTATATAGCGATCACGTTGTTTATTCATTTACCAACCCCCGATCATCATTGCAGTCAACAAAAAATCAAACCCTAATACCACCAGCGAAGAATACACGACAGTCCGAGTAGTCGCTTGACTGATTCCGCCTGCCGTGGGCACGCATGTAAAACCTTGAAAAACAGCAATCCAAATAACTAAGAAAGCAAATACAAAACTTTTGATGATACCGCTTAATACATCAATACGGAAATCAACTGCTGCTTGCATATTAGACCAAAAACTACCTGGATCCACTCCTAGCCACTCTACGCCAATAAAGTAGCCTCCGTAAACAGCCACTGCTGAAAAAATCAAACCAAGCACAGGCAACGCTATAAAGCCGGCTAAAAAACGAGGGTAAATAATCTGGCCTAACGGATCAACACCCATCATATCCATGCTGGCCAATTGCTCCGTCGCTTTCATTAAGCCTATTTCAGCCGTCAATGCCGAACCAGCACGTCCTGCAAATAACAGCGCTGTGATCACAGGACCTAGCTCGCGAGCAATACTCAACGCTAATAATTGCCCTAACTGACTGGTTGCACCAAATTTTTTCAACGTATTATAACCCTGCAAACCAACCACCATCCCAATAAACAATGCGGAGACAACAATAATCAAACAAGACAACACACCAACAAAATAAAGTTGATTACGTAAAGCAGGCCATAAACGAGAAAAATTAGGTTTTCTACAGATAACACGGAACAAAAAAAGACCAGAACTTCCAAATGATTGCACTTTGTCTATGGCGGCATTTCCCAAGCGCTCAACAATTTCAAGCATCTAATAACTCCTCGGTATATGGTCTTGCTGGGTAATGAAACGGCACAGCACCGTCCGCTTCACCATGCATAAACTGATGCACCTCAGGTTGCGTAGATTGCATAAGCTCGCGCGGCTCACCTTCACCAATAACTTTGCCATTCGCAATGAGATAAACATAATCTGCAATAGAACATGTTTCTTCCACATCGTGAGAAACAACAATGGTGGTGATTTGTAGTAATTGATTCAATCGCTTAATTAAACGAACCAAAACCCCCATAGAAATAGGGTCTTGCCCCGTGAAAGGTTCATCATACATCATCAATTCGGGATCAAGAGCAATAGCACGCGCTAATGCCACACGCCTTGACATCCCGCCAGATAACTCCGCTGGCATCAACTGAGCAGCACCTCGCAAACCCACAGCTTCTAATTTCATGAGAACAACATCACGTAACATCGCAGAATTTAAATTAGTGTGTTCACGTAACGGAAAAGCCACATTATCAAATACGGAAAGATGGGTGAAAAGAGCGCTGTTTTGAAACAACAATCCCATTTTACGTCGCAATGCGTATAATGCTTTGTGAGATAAGTGGTGAATATCATGGCTATTCACCGCAACAGTACCCGCATCGGGGACTAACAAGGCCCCAATCAAACGCAGTAATGTGGTTTTACCACTCCCACTGGGTCCCATAATGGCCGTTATTTTCCCACGGCGCACTAACATATTAACGCCATCAAAAATCAACCGCTCTCGATGACCAAACGTTAAATTGGTGATTTCCACCAAATTATCAAGCATACATTTAATCCTAATGGTCGATACCCTCCTAGATTATATACCCTGGTACCGCAGTATTTCCAATGCCGATTGATATAAATTTGAAAAAAAATTTTGGGGATTATTATTCTGACCAGTTTTCATGTCTTTCTGTCCAAAGTCCAATATGTTAATATCCCTACATCATCAAGCAATACACGGTGTATCCTCATGAACTTTTGCAAACTTGGCCTAGCGGTCATTGAAACGGAAGCCCAAGCGGTTTTTGAATTAACTCAGCGTATCGATCAACGCTTTGAAGCCGCTTGCGAATTATTGCTTGCGTGTAAAGGTCGCGTTGTGGTGACTGGGATGGGTAAATCAGGACATATTGCTAATAAAATAGCAGCTACGTTATCCAGTACAGGGACACCCGCGTTTTTCATGCACCCGGGTGAAGCCAGTCATGGCGATTTGGGTATGATTACTCGGCAAGATGTCGTTTTAGCGATATCCAACTCAGGACAAACACAAGAACTTGTTGTTTTATTGCCTTTGCTCAAACGACTCGATGTTCCTTTAATTGCTCTAACGGGCAATTCCGAGTCTACCTTAGCCCTCACTGCCAATGTTAATTTAGATATCAGTATCCGTCATGAAGCATGTCCTCTTGGACTCGCTCCAACAACCAGCACCACGGTATCCTTAGTTATGGGTGATGCCCTGGCCATCGCTCTGTTGCAAGTGCGTGGATTTAGTGCCGAAGACTTCGCATTATCCCACCCCGGTGGCGTGTTAGGGAAACGATTGCTATTACTCATTGATGACATCTGTCACCGAGGTGATACGTTGCCCATTGTGATGGAACAAGTTACAATTCGCGAAGCGCTCATCGAAGTAACAGCAAAAAAACTGGGTATGACTTGCGTGGTGGACAACAACGGGTATTTAACCGGAATATATACGGATGGTGATGTTCGTCGCACACTAACGAATAATCATGATATTAACTCAACCCGATTATGTGACGTGATGAGTCGTAACTGCAAAACAATTCGCCCAGGATTATTGGCAGCCGAAGCACTATCGATTATGCAAAAATACAGTATTACTTCTCTAGTGGTTATTGATGACGAAAGTCGCCCAACTGGAGTAGTCCACTTACATGACTTGCTGCGCGCAGGTGTTTACTAAGGAATGGGACGTTATTTCTGTCCCGTTCCTAACTGACGAGATGAACCTAATGAATAAACTGATCGAAAAAGCCCAAAAAATACGCTGTGTTATCTGTGACATTGATGGGGTACTAACGGATGGCCTTATTTTTATCGATAACAACGGTAATGAACTGAAAGCATTTAACATTCAAGACGGTTTAGGTTTGAAACTATTGATGTCGGCCGGAATTGAAGTCGCTGTGATCACCGGCTCGGTCAATGCCGTAATTGAGCATCGTATGAAGCAACTGGATATCCGTCACTACTTTAAAGGACAAATAAATAAGAGCCAAGCTTATCAAGAACTTAAATCTCGACTCAAATTACGTGATGATGAATTTGCTTATATTGGTGATGATCTTCCTGACCTAGTTATTATGAAGCAAGTTGGTTTCAGCATTGCTGTCTCAAATGCAGTTGACGCAGTAAAACAAAGTGCTGATTGGAATACGGAACTACATGGCGGGCGAGGTGGTGTTCGAGAAGCGTGTGACTTTATTTTAAATGCTCAAGGGATTATGAATGAAGCGCTGGAACGATTTTTAGCAAAATGAATCGTAAAAACCCGATCTTATTTGTCCAAAATCCAATAATACTGGGAGAGCCGTTACAATGAGCCTAACAAAGCATACTGGCTGGATAATTACAGCGATACTATCCGTAGCAAGCTCCGTTTGGTATTTTACTCACGCTCCTCACTCCATTAAAATAACCCTGGATGAGCAGACGCTCTCCACCGCTATCGACACCATTGTCACGGAACTTTCCGTGCAGCAATTTGATGTCGAAGGAAGACTAATCCATTCTTTACAAACACCGTTGATGCAACATATTCCTAAAAACAATACGCATCTGCTAACAACACCCCACATTGTCGTAAAAGAATCAAATCAAGCACCCTGGGAAATTCGCTCAGAAACAGCCACAGCACTCTACGGTGGCAAGCAGATTACATTCAATAACAACGTTATTGTGCATCAAAAAAAATACAAACAAACAGAAGAAACGACACTTACTACCGACGAAATCACTTATTTCCCAAAAAATAAACTCGCAACAACATCAAAAGAGGTCACCTTAAAACAAGCAAACAATCAAATGCAATCGACTGGTATGAAGGCATATCTTGCTGAAAACAGAGTACAACTGTTAGGTAATGCACGAGGTCATTATGAACCACAACATGGTTAGAATCCAAGCAAGTTTACTGACCTGTCTGATGTTTGGTTTAAACGCCCCATCCTTCGCACTCCCAGAAGATAGCCAGGCAGTGCTTGAAATGCATGCCGGTTCCGCTGATATCAATCAGGAGACTCATCGGGGTATTTTTATCGGTAATGTGGAACTGGATCAAGGAACAACGCACATACGAGCAGTCAAAGCCATTACGGAAAGTAATGCAAAGAATCAACTCACTAAAGCTATTATTAGAGGTGATACTGAGCATCAAGCGCATTATTCAGTACTGGTTGCGCTTGATAAGCCCTTGTTACACGCCTACGCTGATACCATTTATTATTACCCGGGAAAACACACGATAAAATTAATCGGACATGCGCACGTCGAACAAGGCAACAACTCATTTTCAGCACCGATTATCTGTTACGATACGCTCCATCAACACGTTACTTCAGAACAGAAAGATAACGAACGTACTCTTATTATTTTTCACCCCGATCGCCCTAGCAAGATATCGCACACATCAGAAAAAAACACCTCACCCACCCTTCAGGCATCTTCCCCCCCTGTCCTGGAAAACGGAAGTAAAGAGGACGTTTTATGAGAGAAGAAACCGTTATGAATCAATTGTCGGCACATCATATTAAAAAATCATTTAAATCTCGCACCGTTGTCAATGACGTGAGCATCCACATCAAGCGAGGCGAATGCGTTGGATTACTTGGCCCAAATGGTGCGGGAAAAACAACCTGTTTTTATATGATTGTTGGTTTGCAGTCTTGTGATAACGGGCAAATTATTTTAAATAACCAAGATATCACCAAAACAGCTATGCATCAGCGCGCACGCTTAGGGATTGGTTATTTGCCGCAAGAAGCATCCATTTTTCGAAAAATGACTGTTGCTGATAATATTTTTTCAATTTTACAACTGCGTAATGATCTGAATAAGAATGCGCGTCTTGATATATTAGAGAAATTACTGCATGAATTTAATGTCACTCATTTACGCAATCATCTCGGCATGAGTTTGTCCGGGGGTGAGCGTAGGCGCGTGGAAATTGCCCGAGCTCTCGCGATCGAACCAGAATTCATTTTACTTGATGAACCCTTCGCGGGTGTCGACCCCATTTCAGTCCTCGATATCAAAAAAATTATTTTACATTTATGCGATAAGCAAATTGGCGTACTCATCACGGATCACAACGTCCGAGAAACATTAGACATCTGCAAACGCGCCTACATCGTTAACCAAGGCAGCATATTATGTGAAGGCCCCCCTGAGGCTATCCTTGCAAATGCACAGGTACGGGCGGTGTATCTTGGTGAAGAGTTTTCATTATAAGCTATTGGACTTTGGACAAAAAGACATGAAAAGAGCCTCATGTCTTTCTGCATGCCGTTTTGTCCAAAATCTAAAACTATTGACCTTTTTGCCCAATTACTTTATTGTTGATCACAGTTATATACTTGCAGTATCTCCATGAATAGTACTATCACGTCAAGCAAACGATTAAATTTAGCTAGTTCTGCTATTCCCTATGCGTATTTACTTCGAATTTTTTTCGCAGGTATTTTAATCCCTTTTGGCTTCGCGCCGTTTCATTTTCCTGGTCTTACTATACTGGGCATGGCACTGTTATATGCCGAATTACAAGGAAAATCCTTAAAACAATCTCTTTTGACCGGATTCATCTTTGGTTTAGGGTTCATGGGACTAGGCGTGTCATGGATTTATGTTAGTATTCACGCCTACGGACACCTGAATACCATCCTGTCCGCTCTGATTACCACCGTTTTTATTGGTTACATTGCCTTATTTCCAGCATTAATCTCCGGTTTATATCATCACCTTGCAAAAACGCGTTCACCTATATTTTTATGTTGCTTATTCAGTGCACTTTGGTGTGTCGGTGAGTTTCTGCGCTCAACCTGTTTAGGTGGTTTTCCTTGGTTGTTGCTTGGGTTTGGACAAATGGATACCCCTTTGAAATATTTATTACCTATTATTGGTGTATACGGTGTCGGTTTTTTTACATGTCTTGCTGCAACATTTTTGGTCTCCTCAACTCAAACACAACCATTCAAATTCAAAATTATTTGGCTTTTCGCGTTCATTGCGATACTACTTATTCCGACCAGTTTAAAATCAATACATTGGTCTGAAATAAAATCAAAACCACTTTCAGTTGGAGTCATTCAAGCGAATTTATCGATGCGAGATAAATGGGATGAAACGATATTTTGGCAATTACTAAAACGATACCAACATGATGCCAATGCGTTAATCGGAAAAAAACAACTTATTGTTATGCCAGAATCAGCCATTCCAGTACCAGCAAATTATGTTGGTGACTTTTTAGAGGGCTTAAACCAAAGCGCAAAACACGCAGGAAGTACGTTATTACTGGGTATTCCCCAAGCTACCACTTCAGATGAAACAGAGTATTACAACACGTTAACCACACTGGGTTTGGGCAAAGGCTCGTACATGAAGCAACATTTAGTCCCCTTTGGCGAATATATTCCAGGACCATTTCAACGAATGATGTCATGGCTCAACCTACCCACGTCCAACATGAGGGCGGGACGAGCACATCAATCTTTAATAACCGTACAAAAGCATCCTATCGCGACATTAATCTGTTATGAACTGGCTTATCCCGAGCTATTACGCAATCAATTGCCACGTGCCGAATGGATTGTCTCTATCAGTGATGACGGATGGTTTGGCCATTCACTTGCAGTGCATCAACAGCTACAAATGGCTCAAGCTTTGTCAATACAAACAGGTCGTTATCAAGTTTTAGCCAATAATGATGGATTATCATCCATTATTGATAATCATGGCAATCTCAGCGAATCATTACCTGCATTTAGCTCTGGCGTGTTGGAAGGCATGATATACCCTGCCACTGGCGCATCTCCTTGGGTTGTAGTCGGAGATCAACCGATACTTTTTTTAAGCTTATGTATCGGCTTGATTGCGTTCTTTAAGCAGAGGCGTTATCCTTATCAATCGACATGATTTTGATAATCGAGCCATGAATATCAGTTATATACCTCAAGAAGTTGAAGAACAGGCCCAGCAATACTGGCAAAAGAAGCAGTCATTTAATGTCCAAGAGGACTTAAATAAAGAGAAATTCTACTGCCTCTCCATGTTTCCGTACCCCAGTGGTTCCTTACACATGGGACACGTCCGAAACTATACTCTTGGTGACGTGATTGCCCGCTATCACCGTGCTTTGGGTAAAAACGTATTACAACCTATTGGTTGGGATGCTTTTGGTTTGCCTGCTGAAAATGCCGCAATTAAAAACGGTATTCCCCCTGCTGAGTGGACTAAGCAAAATATTGCCGCCATGAAAGCACAGTTTTTAAGATTGGGTAATGCTTATGATTGGCGTCGTGAAATCACGACTTGTGACCCTTGCTACTATCGCTGGGAACAATGGTTTTTTATTAAATTATTCGAACGCGGTTTAGTATACAAAAAAAATGCCGTAGTCAATTGGGATCCCGTTGATCAAACCGTTTTAGCAAATGAACAAGTCGTGGATGGTCGAGGATGGCGATCTGGGGCATTAGTTGAACGCAAAGAAATTTCGCAATGGTTTATTAAAATAACTGCTTATGCTGATGAATTATTGCAAGGACTCGATACACTCGATGGTTGGCCCGCTCAGGTCAAGCAAATGCAACGCAATTGGATTGGTCGTTCTGAAGGCAGTGAAATTTATTTTAAAGTCAATGAATTTCCAAAGCGCTTAAAGATTTACACCACACGCCCTGATACCCTTATGGGAGCAACGTATTTGGCTGTGGCCCCCGATCACCCTCTTGCGAAACACGCGTCCAAACATAACGAAAACATCAAAAAGTTTATTGAAAGCTGTCAAGGTGTGCGCATGGTTGAGGCAGAAATTGCAACCATGGAAAAACGCGGCATTGATACCGGTATGAAAGCAGTTCATCCCATCACAGGAGACGAAATTCCCGTATGGATCGCTAATTTTGTCTTAATGCAATACGGTTCAGGGGCTGTCATGTCAGTACCTGCGCATGATCAGCGCGATTGGGAATTTGCCCAAAAATATGACCTGCCTATGCAAGAAGTGATTAAACCCGAAAAAAATAATCTGCCTGGGTTAGAAAAATCCGCCTATACAGGTGATGGTACTCTGATTAACTCAGGACAATTTGATGGGTTAACGTCAACAGAAGCCAGAAAAAAAATTACCACGTACTTAGAAACGCAGGCAGCGGGTAAAGCAACAATAAACTATCGACTACGTGACTGGGGCGTGTCTAGACAACGATATTGGGGCACACCCATTCCTATGATTACCTGCGAAGTCTGCGGTATTGTACCCGTTCCCGAAGCCGATCTACCGGTAAGACTACCTGAGAATGTTGCATTAACGGGTAGTGGATCCCCGTTAGCTCAATGCCATGAATTTCTTCACACAACTTGCCCAAAGTGCGGACAAGACGCTCTGCGTGAATCGGATACATTCGATACGTTTGTCGAATCCTCTTGGTATTACGCGCGGTTTGCCTGCAAGGGCCAGGTTAATGCGATGCTGGATGATCGCGTTAAATATTGGACTCCTGTCGATCAATATATTGGTGGTATTGAACACGCCGTGATGCATCTGCTGTACGCACGTTTTTTTCATAAACTGATGCGTGACGAAGGCTTAGTTAATTCAGACGAACCGTTTAAGGCACTTTTAAGTCAAGGCATGGTCTTAAAAGACGGTCAGAAAATGTCCAAATCATTAGGGAACATCGTTGACCCCAACCATTTAATTGATACCTACGGCGCAGACACCGCGCGCTTATTTGTCATGTTTGCAGCACCACCCGAACAGTCGTTAGAATGGTCAGATGCTGGTGTAGAGGGCTCGCATCGATTCTTAAAACGACTGTGGGCTTTTGCGCAACAACATCGGGATATATTTATTGAAATCAATGAAGCGGTTACTGATGGCAGCACATCGATACAATGGCAGCAATGTGAGAATCGACTAAAAAAAGCGCGACTAATCGTGCATCAAACATTACTCCAAGCAACGAACGACTACGAACGTCAACAGTTTAATACGGTGGTTTCTGGTTGCATGAAATTATTTAATGAACTGACAGCCTATGAACTGCAAACCGAACAAGATAAGTATTTTCTTCACTCCGGTATTAGTTTTTTGTTGCGTTTATTAGCCCCCATAACGCCACATATTTGTCACGCATTATGGCAGCAACTTGGTTTTGAAAAAGCAATCATTGATGCACCATGGCCTAAAGTTGACAAAAGCGCTCTTAAAACCGATGAGGTTGACTTCGTTGTTCAAGTCAATGGTAAATTACGTGCTGAATTTACCAGCAACACAGACACACCTGAAGACAGTCTCATTGACATGGCAAAAGAACATGCTGCAGCATTCTTGATTGGAAAAACCATCACGAAATCAATTATTGTTGCACACCGTCATTTAATTAATTTAGTTGTCAGTGGGTGAAGAATTACAAATATGCGCCAGATAAAACACAGTATACTACTTTTTTCTCTCTTCTTACTGGGTTGTGGTTTCCACTTGCGTGGTATTACGGATATGCCAGCATGGCTTAATGACGTGGCAATTATTATTCAACAAGCTAACCATGATTTAGAACCACTGTTAAAAGAGCAGCTTGAAGCATACCATATCCGAGTTTGTTCGAATGTGGCAGTAGCACACTACTGGTTGATTATAGAGCAGGAAAGTGAGCAACAACAAATCACAAGCGTCAGCTCCAGTACCACGCCGAGACAATATCAAATGATCTACACCCTTCGTTATAAACTACAACGCGCGAAAGGAAAGGAAATTATTCCATCCAGCAATCTGGTTGTTACTCGACAACTAACGGTCAACAGTAATCGCATATTGGGCTCAAATGATGAAGAGGCCATATTGAAACGAGAAATGCGCCGTGATGCCGTAATTCAAATTTTAGATCGTATCGGAAATCAAGTACAATGATGATCAAGAATACATCGTTAGCACACAGCTTACAAAATACCATTGCCCCACTCTATTGCCTTACTGGTCAAGATCATTTTTTAATTAATGAAGCAACACAACTCATCAAGAAAGCCTGGCGATCCAAAGGAGAGTGCGATGAAAAAATAGTATACATTAATAGCACCGCGGACTGGGCCTTGTGTGTTCAAGAGGCTAACAGTTACTCTCTATTCGCACCTTACGTCCTATTGGATATACGGTATGAAAAGAAAACAATAGATGCTTCGGGAAAAGCATGTATTCAAGCTTACCTTGACAACATTAATCCTAAAAGCCTAGTTCTAATACAAGCAACGCAAGTACCCACAAAACAATTACAATGGCTTTCAAATCATAAAAACGCCATGTTAGTTCAGGCCATTCCCTTAACTGCCTCGGGATTACAGAGCTGGATTGCTCAAGAATTACAACGTAGAACTATGAATTACGAATCATCCGTTCCTGCACTCATTCATCAATATAGCCAAAACAATATGTTAGCTTGCGCCCAAGTCATTGAAAAGCTCAGTCTAATAAATACTACTGGGCTCACTTTTTCAATAGAACTGGTCAAGGAACATCTTACTGATCAATGCGAATACCCGCTGTATGACTTAGCTGACGCTTGCTTAGCTGCCAATGCAGACAAGGTGATTCATTTGTTACGTCAAGTCAGTCAAAATCGTGGCGAGCCTACGTTTATTCTTTGGCTTCTTAGTCAAGAAATTCGCCAACTGATTCAGTTGTCACAGCATATGAACCAATCTGTCCCATGGAATACGGCTTGTAATCAATTAAAAATTTGGCCACAACGTGTCAGACTATACGAAATGGCTATAAAACGATTCACTTTAACCCAATTGTATCCATTACTACAACGTTGCCAGCAGCTGGATGTCCAGATAAAATCGACTCAAAGCACTTATATTTGGAATGAGTTAGAACATCTCGCCCTGTCTATTTGCAAAAATAACCGGAGATCGCCATGACAAACTATTGGCTAATGAAGTCGGAACCAACTTGCTTCAGCATTGAAGACCTGGAAACATCCCCACAACAAACGACGTGTTGGGATGGCGTACGAAACTATCAAGCACGTAATTTTATGCGCGATGATATGCGTATTCATGATCAGATATTTTTTTACCATTCCAATTGCAAACCTCCTGGCATTGTTGGTATTGCCGAAGTAATCAGTAAGCCCTACCCAGACTACACCGCTTACGATCCCACAAGCGAACACCCTGACAGTAAAAGTACGCCAGATAACCCTCGCTGGTTCATGGTGGATATTCGATTTGTCAAAAAATTTCCTCACATGATTTCTCTTGACACATTAAAAAACCACACTGAACTATCCAATATGCAACTATTGAGGAAAGGAAATCGCCTATCAGTCTTGCCGGTGCGCTCATCAGAATGGGCTAGCATTTTGAGCGTGTTTGACTTTTGACTAATAAAAAGCCCCCCAAAGTACGTCATCCAGAGTTTGCCATACATGGCTAGCAGACTCAGGATGACGTACCTGAGTGAATCCAAATTCCTTACAATTTATGAGAAATAAATCACAAAATGATATATAATTAGACTAATTGGAAATGATTTAACAATGGACTACTGCCATGGGCAAAAATAAAACAACGCCACTCAAAACAACAAAGCCAGGGCTTTCTGCCAACAACAGTACCTCTCAAGGGGAACATGATAAAGTAGACCTTGCTATGAAGACATTGATTAAAACAGAGTTGGATTATCGACGGATCCATGGTAAACCTCAAAATTATCTTCATACCCTAGCCGGCCGGTCTGATGAACGCCTTACGCTGGAAGATGGCCCCCATACCACAAAAGCGGCGAAAGCACGCACTGATGAAGAGCTTAAAGCTATCCTGAAAGAACGAGAAGAACACAAAATAAATCCTGCAGAAAAGAGTGACCTTGAAAAAAAAGCAGAACAAGATCTCATGGAACAAAGACAATTAGAAGAAAAACACAGTATAGAATACAACTCTCAAAAACAAGATCACACGACTGAAGCTGGTCAACTAGACTCATTGCATCAGCTCCAACAAAGCGAACTGAATACAGCTCACATCCAAGAAAGACAGGCTTTAAAAGGCATACACGAGCAGGAAAAAGAAAAATTAGTACGAAAATACGATAAGTCACTGGATAAATTAACCACAAAGCAAGAACAAAAACTAGATAAACTTGATCAAAAACATCTAAAAGCACAAGAACAACTCGAAAAAAAGCACGTGCGATTAGAATCAAAATTAGAAAAACAACACATCAAAGCGCAGGAAGATCTCAAACTGGAGCAAAGCTTAGAACAAAATGCCCTTATGCAACGACAGGAAGAGGCGCAAGCGCAACTTACATCAAGACATTCACAAGAGCAAAATACTCTTAGCCCGGACGATACGATACAAAGAGAAGCCGTACTTGAACGACAACAACAAGAACAAAAAGGTTTGCATCAACAACAAAAAACGGATCAATCAGAACTAACGCGCAAACATAATGAAGCAAGCACACAGTTAACTAAAGATCAAAAAATTGATAAGTCCGAGTATCAGAAAGCACAAAAAGCAGAGATAAAGCAATTAGGTCGAGATCAAACTAAAGAAAAAGAAGCACTACAACAACAGCAAGCCGGTTACAAAACGAATATAACTCAAGCTCAAAGTGGCTCTAAAACCAAACTAGGACAAAAACAAACGGTCGCGCAGGTAGAGCAAGGGGGGCAACAAAGCGCTCAATACAAGCAATTAATTCAAAAGCAATCAACAAACACAAATGCCTTGATCAACAAACAAAAGAGTCAACAGGAAACACTCCTTCAAAAACAAAAAACAGAGAAAGCTAATTTATTAGAAACACAAAGAAAACGAAATCAACAAGGAAACGCACAAAGAAGAGAAAACGCGGACGATCAAAAGCAAGAACAAACGAAAGAAACCACTCAAGACAAGGCTATGAGCGAAGAAAAAGCACAAGAAGTTGGATTAACAGCCGCTCAAGACACTGAAATCACAGCAACCACCACATTACTTGAATCAGAAAAAAAGCGCAATGAACGAGCACAAGCAGAGAAAGAGCTCATCGAACAACAAGCTAACGAAGCTCCTGAAAATGATGGAGCTGGTTTTGATACCTAATTCTGGCGTCGACTACTGTTTTGGACTTTGGACAAAACGACATGAAAAGAGCCTCATGTCGTTCTGTCCAAGAAATTTGAGATCTGTTATTCTAAATTAGATTACTAATTATCCTGAATGTATATTCTCTTACAAATAAAGCCGGTTGTGTCACGTATTGTAAGCTTATAAATATCACAGATCTAAAATTATTTGGACAGAACTGCATGCGTCTT
>JAUYQG010000185.1 GCA_030695645.1 Legionellaceae bacterium | reverse complement strand
CAGCAATTCTGGGTGAACGATAAGGCCCTCTGTTCTAGGGCTATGTAGCGTTTTAATAAAATTATTTTTCGCAAAATATCACTGAATTCGTAGGGTGAGCAAAGGAGCCCGCGACGTGCCAACCAGCAGTGGTACAACGGTGGGCACGTCGCAAGCTCCTTTGCCCACCCTACCTCGTTCACCCAGAATTGCTACATGATATCGATTTAAATTAAGCGAAGCACAGAAATACTGATATAATAGACCTTGCGCACATGAATTTTCTAAAAAACATCATCAGCACTTTCGTAATGATCATTGAATTTTAATGAGTTGCATTTTATTTGTTTATGTGTAACTGCTCGGAGGGTGCTATTGACGCTCGGAGAACGGTGAGATTTGAGTGCCGGTTGAAGAAAACGGTTTCGAACAAGCGCAGCATGCATAGGCTGGGCCTGTCCCGGCGAAGGCTGGGATGAGCATTGTTCGAAATCGTTTTCGTTCAAGATGCGCCAAATATGGCCGTTCCTTTCTACGGAGTGTGTAGTTACGTTTATGTTTTGATAATCTGGGGTTGTAATTGCCGAAACACAATATTTTTACTCATAGACGAGAGTCCTATCGCGACTCTATTGTCTTTCATACCCATGATAAATTTGGTGAAATTTTAGTCACCGATCGATTTCCTTATAGAAGTTTATCTTTTGATTCAATTTATGAACAAAGCTGTATTCATTTGATAAAACCACTTGAATTGGTTCATGAATACACACATGCCATGATGTTGGTGCTTGCCTTTGTTAGACCGCAGCACGCCACTATTTTAGGGTTAGGAGGAGGTTGCCTCCTTCGTAGTCTCAACTCTATCTTCCCTAAGTGCGATTTACATGCTGTGGAATTGCGTCAACGTGTATATGAAGCTGCTTCTGAGTTCTTTGGGTTACCACAGAGCAAGCATATTACAATAACGATCTCTGACGCTGAACAATGGCTACAAAATGCTGACGATAAGAGTACGGATATCGTTTTTGCTGATATGTTCAACGCTTATAGCATGAATCCATTTCAAATGCAGATGAATTTCATCCATCAGTGTCATCGAGTGTTGAGCAAAAAAGGCTGGCTTGTTGTTAATTATCACGAACGTCCTGATCCCTTTTTTTTAAAACTGCTAAGTGGTTTTTTCCCAGACGTATTTATTTATAAAACAACAACCACGACCAATAACATTATATTTGCTAGCAAGACCAATATTGACTCACTTCAACCGTTTAAGTTAACCATTTTAGGGTTGGAAAAGAAATTAGGAAACCGGTCAATTAATTTTTTTAATCGCTTAATTAAACTATCTACCAATGAATCTGACATCACTTAAAAACGAAGAATTAGCGTCACTACTTCCGGCCCTACCGTCTCCCGAGAAACTTTTACTCGGTGAAAAACTTCCTTGTCATGATGTTAACATTAAAAAATATCCAACGAGTTTTATTTTAACCTTACTTCAAAGACGAGTTTGGAATGAAAATTTATATGTCAAAAAGAATGAGTTAGCTAAGATAAATAGATATAGAAATTTGGACGGCAATTTCAAACATGATTTTGATGACCATCAATTTTCAATTTGGGTTAAATCCATAGAAGAAAATACGGCTATATGTCATATGGAAAACACCTTATTGGGGAAAGGAGTTTTCGTACCGCCAGGGAAAATATTACCCAAAGACACGTTCATTATAGCCTCTGGAATCATTAAACTTAATCCCACAAAAGAGGAGTTGGAAACAAAAGTTCATTGCTCAGGACTTCAAGATTTAAATTCCACGGACAAAAATATTATGGGATTGATTGATCCAGAGCAAGTTGGCGGCATTTTAGATCTCATCAATCATGCTCCGGATGAAAATGAATTAGCAAATTTTACGTTTAAAAATCACTCCATAAAAATACATGTAAGCAAATCTAACCTTAAATGTAAAATAAAATACTATAACGGCTACTCTATTATGGGACTAGAAGCAGGTTCAGATATTGATGGTGGCAAGAGTGGTAAACAACTTTTATGGTCTTATGCCAGCCCTGATGAATATATCTCGCAAAATAGTTTAAAATCAAACGAGAAATTCATGATTCTATTTGACAATCGAGATGGACATAATGGTGAGGCAATCGATCCAATACATTATGGTTTACAGAAAATAAATATTTTGATTGATACTGGCGGAGCAATACTTCAAAAACTTTCAGAAGTCACGCGATGGGAAATAATGTCAGGCTCTCCCAAAGATAAATTGATTTTATCAATCAAAGATCCCTCTTTGTTAAAATATTCATTAGTGATACAGTCATCCGTTTCAAATGAGTTTTTACAATATTTTTTAAATAAAAACCCAAAAGCCGATCGAGTAATATTAAAGCTCTTTTTGTAACTCCCCAGGTACGTCATCCTGAGCGCGTCTTTTTGCGCGAAGGATCTCAGATTGTGCAAAATTCAGGAGGTCCTTCGCGCAAAAAGACTGCGCTCAGGATGACGTGCTTGCTTCGTGTTCAGTGAAAACACTAAACTTATCCACAACCTGGGGAGTTACCTCTTTTTTTAAATTATTGGACTTTGGACAAAAAGACATGAAAAGAGCCTCATGTCTTTCTGTCCAAGAAACTTGAGATCTATTACCCTCAACAAGTTTATTAATTACACAATATGAAACTGTTTTCATAAAATAGATCGATTCCACCCAATAACA
>JAUYQG010000178.1 GCA_030695645.1 Legionellaceae bacterium | reverse complement strand
ACAGTCTTCGTGAGGTGGATCTTTATCATGTGGTGTCCATTACGTGCCCGTGAATGAAGCCCACGCCCTTGTTAGATAAGAATTCGGACAAGAGAACGGGCACGAAAAGCAGATAATTGCGTGAGAACAAATTTACCGTGAGGATCAACTAAAAAGTAGGTGGAAATTAATATCAGGCGACCTTGTGCTCTGATTGTCAGTCGTTTTTTTGTCATGTAGAGTACCTTTATTCTTGGGATGTGGTTTGTTATATAGCGATTATGATAGGTGAAAAAAAAACCCAGAAGCTCTTGCTGTCACATCGTAACCTATATACTATTTGTGGATATCGAAGTTCAATGTGTTACTCTCACCGATGCATTGCTGGAGGTTGGTGTTGTAAAGTTAGGGGCTCTAAAGATCGATGTAGAAGGATACGAATACCCCATCCTAAATCAGTTTTTCAACGAAGCGCCACCCTTGTTACACCCCAAGGCTGTAATTCTCGAGGCATTTGGACATGCAATTTCTGTAGTAGGCGGCTCACCTATTGAATTGCTTATAATGCATGGCTATAAACTTGTAAATCACATTCAGTACAATTACTTTTTTTTGCGAGAATCTGACCATTCTTCGAGCGTCGAAATCACCTCCGAGCAGTAGCTAAATCTGTGGCATTATCGACCAAATCTTTTTGTCAACAACGCCAACCAATGACATTCTCGGTGGCCATTCCAATCACCAACCAAGAGATGATCGCGATGTGCACCGTGCCAACCAAGCGCGGGTCATGTGGGTTGCCTTAATTCCAGCCAAGTAGAAAATTCCATTCCTATTTCTGCATGTTTTTCAGCAAAATCGACTGTCGCTTGAAGAAACCCTAGTTTGGTACCGCAATCATAGCGAGTACCCTCAAACTGATAAGCGAATACTTTCTCATGTTTTAATAACTCAGCAATGGCGTCAGTCAGTTGAATTTCACCTCCAACACCTGAGGACTGAGTTCGAATGTTATCAAAAATAGTAGGCGTTAAAATATAACGTCCCACAACACCCATGGCACTAGGAGCTTCATGAGGGCGTGGTTTTTCAACAATCAACTCGATATCCATGGTTCGATGATTGATGTTTTTCCCAGCCACAATGCCATAACGGGCTGTCTCGCTAATAGGAATGGATTGCACTGCAATCACCGATGCTTGATGTATGGCATAAAAATCAACCAACTGTTTTAGCACACCAGGTTTGCCTACCATCAAATCATCAGCTAACAAAACTGCAAAAGGCTCATGACCAATACTCGACTCGGCACATAAAACCGCATGCCCAAGGCCAAGTGCTCTCGGTTGTCTGACATAGATACATTGCATATCAGGCGGTTTAATCGCATTCACTAACTCTAACAGTTCTACGTTACCCTTGCGCTCCAATTCTATCTCAAGCTCATAAGCCGTATCAAAATGGTCTTCTACAGATCGTTTTGAGCGACCCGTCACAAAGATCATTTGGCGTATATTGGCTTCATAAGCTTCTTCAACAGCATATTGAATGAGTGGCTTGTCGACGATAGGCAACATTTCTTTAGGTGACGCTTTGGTCGCAGGTAAAAACCGCGTTCCTAAGCCTGCAATAGGAAATACTGCTTTTCGAATGAACTGGTCAGACATTGATTTTTCTCTCAAAGTTACAAATAGTTGTAACTCCCCAGGTACGTCATCCTGAGCGCGTCTTTTTGCGCGAAGGATCTCAGATTGTGCAAAATTCAGGAGATCCTTCGCGCAAAAAGACTGCGCTCAGGATGACATGCTTGCTTCGTGTTCAGTGAAAACACTAAACTTATCCACAACCTGGGGAGTTACAAATATTTTTGTTTAAAAATCCTATATAAAAATATCGGACTTGACATAAATGTTCGGCGCCATAAGCGACGAGGCTCCTTCAGTAATCGTGGTAACCATTCAAGGCCCAGACGCTGAAAAAAGGGATGGGAACGTTTTACATTCCCCGAGTAAAAATCGAAGACAGCGCCAATGGCGCCAATAAATTTGACATCCAATCTCTCTTTATTCGTAAAAATCCACTTTTCTTGCTTTGGAGCAGTCATTCCAATCCATAACACATCCGGCGCGGCTCGATTAATCAGATCAATCATCACGTTATTATCTTCCTGATCAAACTCCGACTTAAATGGTGGGGAATAGGTGCCAACAATCCGAACATTAGGAAAATCTTGTTTCATTCGAAGCGTAATCCTATCCAACGTTTCTTGTGTCGACCCTATAAAAAAACAAGTTGCGTTTCCACGCTCATGTAATGCCTGATTCAACTTGATAAAAATGTCCATGCCCGTAATGCGATTTTTAATAACCCCTCCCAAGATTTTTGAGGCTAAAACAATACCAGCTCCATCGGGTGTAATGATATCCGCATGACGAACAGCATCCCTAAACAACGGATCAGCATCAGCAACAACCAAAGAATGCGGATTGGCACAAACGAAGTACTTGGCCACAACACCCTCCGAAATCCAGCTACAAATCTTGGATATGTGATTGTCGATCACGTCAGTAGCGACTGGATAACCAAGAATATCTTCTGCCGTGGTTTGATCAAATGGCATTGTTTGTTTTGTCATAAGTTCCCTTTTTTGTTTAATGCGTCATCGTATACAGGAAGTAATTGTTCAGACACAATTCTTTTCCAGTCAAATTGTTCAACCGATCGTCGAGCATTTAAGCGAGCGGCACCCAGCCAAGAAGCATTGGTAATATCTACTATTCCTTGTGCAAACGAAACAGGATCTTCTTTGGCAAGAAGACCATTTATTTGGGATTGCACAAACAGTCTATTGCCTATGGTATCGGTAGCTAAAACGGGTAGACCACAGGCTAAAAACTCCACGGTTTTTAATGGTGGCGCCATGTCATACAACTCGGATGGAATATAGGATATTCCAATATCATATTGCATTAACTTACTAAACAACTCACATCTTGGCATTAATTTCATTAAGCGAATAGTCTTTATTTTTCTATCTTCAAGAAATTGTTTGATCTCAGCTTCATCGTTACCTGTCCCATAGATATCCAACAACAAGGGAGTCTGAGTGGATGCTAGGATGGTCGCCTCTAACAGGTTCATGATCCGTCGTTTTTTGTCAAGACTACCAATATATACTGCTTTAAGCATTCTGCTTTGCTGCCACGGATGCGTATTGACTTGTTCAGTCAGCAAATCAAAGTCAACACCAGGCGGAACGCACTGGATAGCATGACGTTTCCCCACCACGGTATGTGCCGATTCAATAGCATGCGCTGTGATGACGTCAAAACCGATGACTTCAAACTGATTCTTGAAACGTACGCATTGTCTTAGGAAACCGTGCCGCAACAAAGGCGATCGAATATCTAGAATAAATATCGGCTTAGACGAGGCCGTTAACCAAAAAGGGTAGATACCACAACCCAAATGCATGAATACATGTACAATATCCGGGTTCTTTCTTGCCACGATATGTCGTAACGATATGTTCCAGTTCTCATGTGACTTGACATGCACAATTTGGACACCATGCTGCAATAGGCTTTCTACAACAGTCTCACTCTTAACAACTATGGTTATCTCATGACCTAATTTAGCCAACGTAAGCGGGAGAAAAAAAGCATCGGCAGCTCCTGGCTTGCCAAACCCGAACTTTTGTATGAATAAAATTTTCATATCTTTTTCAGCCGATAAAACGATTGTAGGCTTTTTCTGCTTCTTCGAAGGAATACTCCGTCGTGATGAGATCAATCCATTCTTTCAATTCAGAGCGAGCACTATCTGGCATTGCAACGTGAGTGCATCTCAGATCGCTTGAACCAGAATCTATTTTCTCCATGTCTGCTATGCGCGAAACAATTTCCGTCTCGCTTTGCTTGTTAGGATAATATTGTCGAAACCGGCAATCATACTTTGCATTCACTTGACGTATGATAGCGTTAAAATCGATGGTAACGTTTTCAAATGTCGCAATGACAAAACTATGTTTATGCGAATTAAGTGCATTGTAGTAGTCCGTGTATAAACCAATTGCCTCATACAGCGTAATCGACGGCTCCCTGATCAGGTAGGATAAAATAGCATCTTTTGGTTTACGAATCATTACGATACAAGGAAGACCATATCTCACTGCAAACAGAATTTGTGCCACAGAGTGCTGATGGCGGGCAATGATCACATCCCTTTGTTGCGCATAATGAAATGCTGCTACGGCATAGGTGTTCCCCGATCTAGGATAACCCTCGATAACGATCTCGGTTTTTTTACTGACCACGGTCCCGCGGTATTTAGGTACGGAACCATACAGTAGCGAAAAAAGATGAGGTTTGTCAGCAAGGTACAATCTAACAGCACGCTTTAAATGAACCCACGCAAGAGAAATCTGACTATATGATTCCCAGTGAACCTCCGCTTTTGCGTAAAAATCACCAAGCTCTTTTTTGATGCTTTCCTCACAGGCACTGAGGGGCTTGTTACTCCTGGAATTAAGGTTTTTCATAGTGTCCGTCTTGATGAACTTGCGGCTCTGTAGATATCCATAAGTATGTTGTAATTTGCGTTGGCTGTATATTGGCTCTCGAAAGTATCTCTAGCTACCTCCCCCATTTTTGCTAAATTGTCTTGATCCATCCATGTTTTTTTCAATACACTCAAAAGATCAAACGCATTGCCTGTTTCAAACAACAACCCGTTTTTTTGTTCCTCAATCAAACAAGCCATAGCTCCTAACCTTGATGCAACGACAGGTACGCCTAGAGCAAAGGCTTCTCGAATAACCATAGGAAAGCCTTCAAAACAAAGTGATGGTAACAGCAACATTTTCGCTCGTTGTAATCGGCTTTGTGTCTCTTGAAACGAGATCTGACCTAGAAAGCTTATTTTATTATTCAAGCCCAAAGCTACCGATCGTTGTTGGAGTTGAGCTTTTTCCAATCCAGAGCCAATGATTTCTAGATGAGGTGCATCAGAGCCCCACATCTCCCAAGCATCCAGCAACAATCGCACACCTTTTTCCGGCCCAAGCCTGCCAATGAATATGGCTTTGTTTTCTCGGAAACTCCTCTCGATGGGAGCGGGTGGATCAGGATAAAAATGTGGCTTAACATAAATAGCTTCCGAAGGTAACCCAGCTTTGAGCACCATACTGCGTTGAAACTCAGTCAATGAAATAAATGCATCCACCTGTTTTTGCCAGGTTTTGAGTTTTCGATGTAAAACAGTTGATACCGCTAACGGCATGGTAGCCAAACGACTATCGCGGTAACAACCATATTTGAGAGCCGACACCACACTTTTTTGATCAAGGCAACGGGTACAAGGCTTATCATTGCGCAGTAAAAGAGCGTTGGCACAAAACAACCTATAGTTATGCAGCGTTAGAACAGTGGCCGTTTTAGTACCACTGGCCGCATAAAAAACCGACGGAGAAATCAATGGGAAAGTATTGTGAATATGCATCACATCGGGTTGCGCTTTTTCTATCAGCCCGCGGACTTGTCGCAATGAAAAAGGATTCCATGGCACGCTGACGCCCCCTTTTAGTGTGCCAAACCCGCCCTGTTGCCTAATGTCATCACTATGGCGTGTGTATTCAATAACCTCATGTCCGTGTTCTCGTAATAACTGCACTTCCGAATCGAATACTGTATTCTCACCGCTGGGGGACTGAGAACCGTAATAATTGTGAACGCATAGGATTTTCATCTAATTAACTCTATTATTGGACTTTGGACAAAACTGCATGCAAAAAAACGCATGCAATTCCGTCCAAGTAATTTCAGATCTGTGAAATTTACAGACGTATATTACTAGGTGAAATCGATCTATTTTATGAAAACAGTTGCATATAGTGTAATTAATGAACTGGTTGAGAGTAATGGATCTCAAGTTTCTTGGACAGAAAGACATGAGGCTTTTTTCATGTCTTTCTGTCCAAGAAACTTGAGATCCATTACTCTTAAGAAAATTCTCGTTTAAGCATGACAATGTATGACGACGCCAACAAGCGATCATCTCTGTAAAAAATATTTGACACCGTTTTCACCAATGCAAAGAAAAG
>JAUYQG010000181.1 GCA_030695645.1 Legionellaceae bacterium | reverse complement strand
ACACGAGCGATATTATCGTTAATCTGACTTTAAGAATAGCAAAATTGTGCGAAAGAATAGTTTATAAAGAGGCTGAAACACGCTACAGCATTGGCCTTATCTATTTACCCAGAATTGCTGTTACCCAATTCCCGAGATCGTTGATACGCCGCTTTCATGGCTTCTAATACAATACTCTCAAGATTGTGATCCTGAAAAATACGAATTGCAGCTGCTGTAGTACCGCCTTTTGATGTCACGGTTTTTTGCAACTCAGTGAGACTAAGTTGTTCGGTCTTCGCTAAAGTCATAGCACCTTGAACCGTTTGTATTGCAAACGTACGAGAAATTTCCTCAGGTAGTCCTAAAGTGACCCCAGCATTCACCATCGCATTCATGAACAAAAACAAATAGGCCGGCCCGCTGCCGGATAGTGCTGTGAACGCATCCAGGTCGCTTTCTTGCTCAGTCCAGGTGATGATTCCGCTGCTTAAAAAAATGCGTTCTGCAGTGGTTCGTTGAGCGGGGGTGACGAAGATGTTCGCAATAAGCGGTGTGGCCGATTCACCGCATTTTGCAGCCAAATTCGGCATTGCGCGAACCAGCGGAGTATGTTTCGGTAAGTGCTTGTTAAACCACTCGAACGTAAGACCGGCGGCAATGGAAATAAGCAGTTGATTGTTGGTCAGTAAGGGGTTTATTTCAGTCAACACGGCATCCATTTGAGAGGGTTTTACCGCAAGAATGATGATTTCGGCTTTAGGAATAATGGCTTGGTTATTATGATGAGTATGAATCCCATCATCGCGAATACCCATGTGCAAGGACGGAGATGCGACTTGTATGTGATTTTCGGGGTCACGTAATAAACCGTGTGCAAAAGCTTTTGCCATATTTCCAAATCCGATTATACTTACCCGCATTATTATGATCCTTTTTTAGATATGTGAAATGAATATTTGGACTTTGGACAGAATGGCATGCGTCTTTTTGCATGCCGTTTTGTCCAAAGTCGAAAGAATAACAGATCTCAAATTTCTTGGACAGAAAGACATGAGGCCCTTTTCATGTCTTTCTGTCCAAAGTCCAGTATTCTGTGCTGCCAGAGTGCAATAGTAGTGGACAAAATTGAATTAGTAAGGTAGTATTCGAAGCACTAAGTTCAACAGAATTTAACAAAGATGCAAAAGCAATCATTTTGATCGGTGTTTAATTCCGTGCATACCAGATGGTATACCAGAAGAGTTTCAGTGTTATTAACCATGGCGGACCTATGACAGCAACTAAATTAGATATGAAGAATCCCTACTATAATGTTTTAGTTATTCTTGAAAAAGCACGAAGCGATATTCTAACCATTATGGGCTCTGACTTTGAGACTAAACTCACAGCTAATCCTGAGGCCTTTTCCACTACTTATTCAGAAGCAGTGGCTCAGTCGATTGCTCTTATGGCGAAAACACTGGCTGATCATGGTAAAACCAAGACAGTAAGTGCTTGGTACATGACGAGTTCCGTTACCTTTTTACTGAGCTGCATTGCTAAGATGACTAAGGAAAAGGTGGGTGCGCTTCCCATTCCAGACATTGAAGATGCTACTACGTTTAAGTTAGGTATTGCCCATCTTGGTCTATTGAGTGGGCTTAATGTTGCTACCTGTCCGCAAGCTAAAGATTATATTTCCGTATTGAGTTGGGCTGGAAAAGAATGGTTAAACAATTTGACCATCGAATCACCCAAAAAACTAAGTGAACGTTTGTGCGCCTATTTTGAGAGTCTTACAAACGAAATCGAACGACAAGAACTTTTGAATTTTGTTAATGGCACAACCCTAACTGAATTAAAAACAAAAATTCAGTATGCCATGAATACTAAAACGGTGGACACGGCCGCAACCAAACTGGCTGACGTGCGTAAGATAACCAATATTTGGTCGCTATATAATCATGCATCGATTGTTATCAACGAACGTGCGAAGCAAGTGAAACGTTTTATTAAGCACAGCATCAATTTGACGCCAAGTGATTCGGAATTGGACGACGACGTAATCTATTTAAGCACTCTAGCTAACGGTGTTCTGCAATATACGGTGCGATTTAAAGGTGAAGAAAACCTAACGATAGGTGAAATTAGTGCGGATCAGTTGCTTGCTCTCAACATACCAACGTTACAATACCCTTTGACTCAAAATGATTTGGATAACATATCCAGACCACGCACCCCTAACGCACCTAGCTTTGGCGCTCTTGTCAGTCATATATTAACTGTAACGCATCATCAACAAATGGGTCATTGCTTAATGGCTTTTGCGGATGACGAGTCTATCAATACGGACACACTTTCAAAAACTAAACCGACCATCGTGACATTTCAAAAGGATGGTTCCTCTGCCTATCGATTGTATGAATATCATGTATCAAGAAAAACATGTTGTGCGATTACTATGTCTGAGATTCCCACTTTGGATAATGCACCAGACTTTAATCATTATTTCCAATCCGGTTTTATACGGGTAAAAAATGAATCAAGCAGGCTGAATTCACTTTGGTACTTGGATAAAACAACGAAAACACTAACCAATCTGAGTTTATCGAACGATCAATTATTGGAGTATGATGCCGCAATAACGGGCATTACCGAACAGAAAATAGAGGACTTTGAAACGGAGTTACGGGTTGATAATCTAAAGACAGACGCTGAAATAGCTAACGTGTTGCAAGTTAGAAGAAGCTCCTTAGTTAAGATTATGGGATTATCTGATATCGATTTCAGTAAAATTCAATTGATTACAAATAATATTCATCATGTAACGTCTGAGGTTTTCATTGCAGTGGATCTTGATGCACAGAATAAGTTGGATCCAAATGATTCTAGGTTTACCAATCCTGAGTACACAGGACCCTCTTATGACGACATTAAGAAAATTGGTGATCTTCCTTTCCCTGAGGCAGGGGGCGAATCAGTTGACTTGCCTTATGACGAAGACTATTCACCCGTATATAAACATACGATCGATGAATATATGAAGCGCTCAGAAAAACCATCAAAATCGTCCGCACCTACCTTGGTGATGGTTGAGAAGGATTTATTGGCATCCATTGCAACGTTAGATAAGGACATAGAGACGTTGCGCTATTTTGATGACCATTTTCAGGGGAAGTCGGATGTTGCTAGCTATGACGTTTTTTTAGATCAGGCTGTGAATGATGGTAAGCTAATGCTGAGCAGCGGTTCTTATCAAATAGATATTCGTCCTGAGGAAGGCAGTTCGGATAATTCTCAAAATCTGTCTAAGGCCGTTTTAGCATCAATGCGTCAGAAATGTGATGACAAGGTAGGGAACGATGGAAAAAAAGTTCTCTCCAGTCACGAATCGCCTGAAAGTATGACAGTCAGACCAAATATGACTACCGTAGCAAAACTCATCAATCCTAGGGCAGCGGTTGCATTGGCTTCTAATCTATTTGCTTACTGCTCGACGCTTTTGACACCCTATAACATACCAGGACTTAAAGTTAGTCATGATAATCAGGCACCTTTCTATTCAGCGACAGGAATGCTTTTTCGACCATTCGGTTATAATACAGTAGCAACGAGACCCAAGGAAAATGTCTTATTACGTTCGAAGCAGATGCTTGATACCAAAATAAATCAACTCAAAGCTGAGCGTGCTCGTCTTGAGAAGAACAAAGAATTATTGTTGAAATTAATCGAGCATGAAAAAGCATTGCAGGCTTTTGAACAGAGTATGCTTCAGTGGATGGATGACAGCAATCAGTTGGTGGAGAGGTTAGAAAAACGCCTTCAGGCAACGCGTTCTTCCGGTATGTCTGAACAAAATGATGTGGCTCAGGATACAACAGCTCAAATTAAGACTTTGAGAGCTCAGTATCAGGACATGAGCATTGAGTTTAATAAGCTGGATGGTCGAATGACAGGGAGTACTTTGGATGCCGCAAAAGATTGCGAAGTACGGCGCAATCTTTTGTTAAAATGGAAGATACGGTTAGGAGCTAAATTAGTGCAGTTAGGTGAGGCTCAGTTAGATATAGAGCAGCAAGAGCGTGAGTTGATCGCTCGTGAAAAGACTAAGCATGAATTTGTTCAAATTTTAAGATCACACACGGCTATGATTACTCAGGAGTTCACGAACTTCCAGCTTATGATATTAAACTCAAAAATAATACCCTGGCTTAGTCTTGTGGCATTTGTTATTGGCGCAGTTGCGGCCATTATCGCAGTGGGTGTTCTTGTGGGTAATCCATACTTTGCATTGCTTGTGGTTCCGGCGATGGCAAGTGTTTCCGCACCATTGTGTATCGCAGGTGCGACGGTAGGATCTGCTCTTGTGGCCGGTGCTGCGGGCGCTATGGGCTATCGATTTTTTGCTCAGGATAATAAAGCAGGTGGGGTGGTTATTGACCCAAGTTTGGTAACGATGCCTGTTGCTACTGCATAGGTTGCCATGCTCGACACATTACGATTTAATCTACCCTCTCCCGCCCTATCGGGTACCCTCTCCCATCAATGGGAGAGGGCGATCCTACTGATCTTCGGTTTTAAGGCGGGAATTGTTAATGTTTGCACAGAAAGGGCTCGTGGCTCCTTCCTAACCCACAGCTTTTTTCTGCAGCTCAAGCAATTCCATAATCCCCGTTTCCGCTAATGCCAACATGTCATTTAACTGCGTGCGATTAAAACTGCCGTCTTCGGCTGTGCCTTGCACTTCGATGAATTCACCTTTTTCATTCATGACCACATTCATATCCGTATCGGCGAGAACATCTTCAGCGTAATCCAAATCCAAAACGGGTTGGCCGCGATAAATACCGACAGATACTGCGGCTACGTAATTGAAAGCAATTTTTTTACGCAATTTTTCACGTGCGACCATCCAGTCCAAGGCATCTTTCATCGCAACACAAGCGCCGGTGATGGCTGCTGTTCGCGTGCCGCCATCGGCTTGTAGGACATCGCAATCTAAGGTAATGGTGGTTTCGCCTAATGCTTTTAAATCAATACAACCGCGTAATGAACGTCCAATTAAACGTTGAATTTCCAACGTTCGACCACCTTGCTTGCCTTTGCTGGCTTCACGTTCATTACGACTGTGTGTTGCTCTGGGTAACATGCCGTATTCAGCCGTGATCCACCCCTGATTTTTACCTTTGAGAAAGCGTGGAACGCCATCAATAACAGAGGCATTGCAAAGAACGCGTGTTTGGCCAAACTCAACCAACACGGACCCTTCGGCATGATTGGTGTATTGACGCGTTATTTTAATAGGTCGAAGTTGATGGGGTTCACGTTTACTTGGGCGCATGGAAATAGTCCTAGGTTTGATAAAAAAACCGAGTATAACGTTTGTACTACAGAAAATCTCTAATTTAATGTATACTTGCGTTTTTTTGGTGTGGGCGGCGGTCATCGTTTCGGTATTTTTATCTAGTTCATACGAGCAAAGCTCAAAATCACTAGATAAAAATACCGAAACGATGGCCGGGTCGTTTTTTGATTGGAGTGCCGTATGCGAAATAAACAGAACACTCTGATTGATCAGGATGTTGGTCGTTTGTTTATCGTAGCTTCCCCTTCAGGTGGTGGAAAAACCAGTTTAGTGAATCAACTCATTTTGGATGTGGATCAAATCGAGGTCTCCATATCGCATACCACTCGACAAAAACGTCCTGCTGAAACAGATGGTGTTCATTATTTTTTTGTTTCGGAGCTTGAGTTCGTTCAAATGATTGATCAAGGTGCCTTTATTGAACATGCCTGTGTTTTTAATCACTTTTATGGAACCTCGGTGGCACAAATTAATGATCGATTGCGGGCTGGGATAGACGTGGTGTTGGATATCGATTGGCAGGGTGCGCAGCAAATTAAACGGATGTATCCCGATGCGGTGAGCGTGTTTGTTATTCCTCCGTCGTTGGATGTGTTACGAGAACGATTGATGAATAGACGACAAGATAATGACAGCATCATTCGGAGTCGTATGCAACGCGCGCAGGATGAAATGAGTCATTATCATGAATTTGATTATCTTATTGTCAACGATGATTTTGCAAAAGCCGCCTATGAATTGACGGCAATTGTTCGAGCGGAGCGTTTAAGTATGGCACGTCAAGCTGTACGACAACGAAAACTGCTATCATTCCTATTGACATCGCAGTAAAATGTACTTCTGTTAGAAGTTTTGAACAGTTAATTTTGGAGACATAAATATGGCACGTGTTACGGTCGAAGATTGTTTGGAAAATGTAGAAAACCGATTTGAATTGGTGATGGTGGCCTCGAAACGTGCGCGTCAAATCGCAGTGCGTGGTGCTCAACCACATGTCGAGTGGGAAAATGATAAACCGACGGTTGTGGCATTGCGCGAAATAGCGGAAGGATTTGTCACCGCTGATATTTTGGATGAAGATTGAGATAAATCAGCGTGAACTACTTTGATGAGTTACACGAAGCGCTGAAATGTTACCTTGACTCCGAACAAATTGAAAAATGCCATCAGGCGTATTTGCTTGCAGAAAAAGCGCATACCGGACAAATGCGACGCTCAGGAGAGCCCTACATTTCTCATCCTGTTGCAGCGGCACTCATTCTTGCGGATATGCGTTTAGACTATCAAACGATCATGGCTACGTTGTTGCACGACGTGGTCGAAGATACGCTGGTGAGCATGGCTGATCTTACGGCCCAATTTGGTGACGACGTAGCGGCTCTTGTTGATGGCGTAACGAAATTAACGAAAATTAAATTTGAGTCACGAGCAGAAGCTCAGGCTGAAAATTTTCGTAAAATGGTGTTGGCCATGGTGAAGGATATCCGGGTCATCATCGTTAAATTAGCCGATCGCTTGCATAATATGCGCACGCTCGGCGTGATGCCGGCAGCAAAACGTCGACGAATCGCTGTCGAAACCTTGGAAATTTATGCCCCGATCGCAAATCGATTAGGAATGCATTACGTCTACACTGGTTTAGAGGATTTGGGGTTTAAAGCGTTATATCCCATGCGTTATCGAGCCATTAAATCGGCTCTTGAAAAATCACGCGGTAATCGCCGTGAGTTGACTCAAAAAATTGAACACGATTTGCAAGAAGCCTTAGAAGATTTGAATATTCCTTACGAACATGTGTTTGGTCGTCAAAAACATTTGTACAGCATCTATCGTAAAATGCGCCAAAAAAAAGCATCATTTTCTGAAATATCCGATGTGTTTGCGTTTCGAGTGATAACAGAAGACATTGACTCCTGCTATCGCGTCATGGGTGCCTTACATCAAACCTACAAACCAGTTCCACAACGTTTTAAAGATTATATTGGCATCCCTAAAGTCAATGGCTATCAATCGTTACATACGACATTATTTGGTCCTTTTGGCGTGCCATTAGAAGTGCAAATTCGCACACGTGAGATGGATCGAGTTGCTGAAAATGGTGTGGCAGCGCATTGGATTTATAAATCATCCGGCCTAGAGGTCAACGAGGCCCAACTGCGTGCCAGAGAGTGGGTCCAGCGATTGTTGGAAATGCAACGCAGCACAGGAAATTCGTTGGAATTTATTGAAAACGTTAAAATAGATTTGTTTCCAGATGAAGTGTATGTTTTTACCCCGAAAGGGCACATCATGGAATTGCCAAAAGGAGCGACACCGGTTGATTTTGCTTACACCGTTCATTCTGGCGTCGGTAATAGTTGTGTTGCGGCAAAAGTGAATCGACGTTTGGTGCCATTAAGCATGCCTTTAACGAATGGACAAACGGTGGAAATCATTACCGCACCCAGCGCTCACCCAAGCCCGGCTTGGCTTAACTTTGTGGTGACTGGCAAAGCGCGCAGTAATATACGAAATTTTTTGAAAGGCCAACATCATGCGGAATCCATAACCTTAGGGCATCGCTTGTTGGATCAAGCGTTGGCCGAGTTAGGGAGTGAGTATGATAAAGTCCCTCCTGAATCATTGCAGGCTTTGTTGCTCGATCTGAATTATAAAACCATGGATGATTTACTGTATTCCCTTGGTATTGGTAATGAAATGCCCATGGTGATAGCGACTCGGTTGGTCGTTGCTCAAGAGACCAGTGAATTGGATAAGACTGAAAAAACAAAACCATTGTCCATCAAAGGCACAGAAGGCATGGTCGTTCATTTTGCAGAATGTTGTCAGCCTATCCCAGGGGATAATATTGTTGGTCGTTTCCAGCAGGGGCGGGGCATATTGGTGCATGCCAGCGATTGTCCGGTTATTAAAAAATCACGTGTGAACCCCGAGCAGTTTATTTCGTTGCGTTGGGATGATCAGGTCGAAGGCGAGTTTTGGGTTGATATTACGGTGGATGTGGCCAATCAACGCGGTGTTTTGGCGGCACTCGCGACGGCTATCTCTGAAGCAGATTCTAATATTGGTAATATTAGCGTTGATCCGCGAGATGGTCGGCATAATGCGGTGACGTTTTCAATTAGTGTTACGGATAGAACGCATTTGGCGCGTGTTATGCGACGTTTGCGCAGTAATAAAGTGGTTATGCGACTCTATCGAAAAAAACAGGGGGAATAATGCAGCTGATTCAAACACAGGAAGCACCAGCAGCGATTGGCACATATAGCCAAGCAATTCGTGCTGGTAATACGGTTTATTTGTCAGGTCAAATTCCACTTGATCCAAAAACCATGACTCTTGTGCCTGGTGATATGAGTATGCAAATTAAACAAGTATTTGAAAATTTATCAGCAGTGTGCCGAGCGGCTGGGGGTGACTTGTCTCATTTGGTCAAAGTGACGGTTTATTTAACGGATTTGACTCACTTTCCGTTAGTTAATGAGGCTATGACGGATTATTTTACTGAACCTTATCCGGCACGAGCGGTTATTGAAGTCGCTGGATTACCACGTGGAGCTGAAGTTGAGATGGATGCGGTGATGGTTCTATGAGTATTGTTTCTTTAAATGGCGTGAGTTTAATCTTAGCAAATAATAGCATATTAGATCACGTGGATTGGCAAATTCAGCCGCAAGAGCGAATTGCTTTGGTTGGGCGAAACGGGGCTGGAAAATCGACATTGTTAAAGCTCTTGCAAGGGGACATTGTTGCGGATAAAGGCCAAGTTCATCAACGCAATGGTTTGCGAGTAGCTGGTTTAGCGCAAGATGTACCGTTGCATGAGCAAGAAACGGTTTATCATTTTTTAGTTGCAAGTCTAGGTCAAGTAGGCGAAGCTCTGGCGCAATTTCGGATTTTATCTGCGGGAGATGATTTTGAAGCATTGGCTAAAAGTCAGCATCGCTTAGATGATCTGCATGCTTGGGACGTGCTACCGCGAATAGAAACCATGGCCACACGCTTAGGACTTGATCCGGATGCGATCATGAGCAGTTTATCGGGCGGTATGAAACGGCGTGCCCTGTTGGCAGCAGCCATTATTGCAGAACCGGATTTATTATTACTCGATGAACCCACCAATCATTTGGATGTGGGGGCGATAGAGTGGCTTGAATCCTTTTTAAAAACATACCCAGGTAGTATTTTAGTCGTGACGCATGACCGCGATTTTTTGGCAGCCGTTGCTACTCGTATTGTAGAAATTGACCGAGGGCAATTGAACTCGTATGATTGTTCTTATGAAACGTATCTTGATCGACGAGAAGTCGTTCGATTGAGCGAGCAGAAACACCATGATTTGTTTGATAAACGTTTGAGTGAAGAAGAGGCATGGTTGCGCACCGGTGTGAAGGCACGACGTACACGCAATGAAGGTCGAGTACGTGCTTTGAAAGCGATGCGCGATGAATACAAGCAACGTCGGTCACAATTGGGGCAAGTCAGTGGCATGACGTTGGATGTTGCGCGTTCTGGTAATATCGTTGTTGAGGCTAACAATGTAAATTATGCCATCAACGAGCGACCATTAATCCGTGATTTCTCGTACGTCTTGACGCGTGGTGAGAAGGTCGGTTTAATAGGCCCAAACGGTTGTGGAAAGACTACGTTAGTCCGTTTGTTGCTGGGTGAACTGCAGCCTGATTCGGGTAGTATTAAACGTGGAACGTCGATAGCTGTTGCTTATTTTGATCAATTACGCCGACAATTGAACCCGATGGAAACAGTCATGGCCAATGTGGCTGATGGAGCCGAGCATGTGACGATTAATGGCCAACAAAAACACGTTGCGTCCTATTTACGTGATTTTCTGTTTGCACCCGAGCGGTTTAACCAGCCGGTGTCGTCCTTATCTGGTGGAGAATGCAACCGATTGCTGTTGGCGAAATTATTTGCTAATCCGGTGAATCTATTAGTTATGGATGAGCCCACTAATGATTTGGACATTGAAACGTTGGAGTTGTTGGAAACGATGTTAGTGGATTATCCTGGCACATTGATATTAATCAGTCATGATCGCTCCTTTATTAATAACGTAGTAACCAGTATTCTAATTTATGAAGATGATGAACGGTTTCACGATTACGTTGGTGGTTATGATGATTATCGCCAGGTTCAAAAACAACAACGTGAACAGGCGGCAGCGATTGCAAAATCCTCAGTGAAGCGAGTCGGTGCAACAAAATTATCGTTTAAAGAACAACGCGAGCTAGCCGAACTACCGCAACAGATTGAGACGTTAGAGGCGCATGTTACGGCATTGCAACAAACTATGGCAAAGCCTGACTTTTATCAGCAACCGGCTGCGGAAATCACGCGTTTTCAAGGTGTATTAGCTGAGCAAGAAACGAAATTATCTGGGTTATATGCGAGATGGGAAGCGTTGGAGGAAAAGCGGTAACGGAGAGCGAGGTTAGAATGTAGGGTGGGCTTCGGCGCGAAAGCGACGTGCCCACCAATGCTGACCAATGCTCACCAATGTGCTTCGAACAGGGTGGGCACGTCGTTGCACCCCTTTGCCCACCCTATATCAGGAATCGGGGAATGTTTATACTAAATTATGTCCACAGGGTAGTTGCGTGGGCGGAGACGACACGTTTGGAAATAGTCTAATAAGGTGATTTATTATGTTAGCAACATTAGCTTTCGTTGTAGTATTTTCATCGATTCTTGTTTTTTTTTCAAATGAGTTGAAAGAAACTGGAAAAAAAATGCTGACCAATACTTGGTTTCAAGTACTGGTTCCTTTATTTCTAGGATCATGGATACTTGTTGAGAACCAACAGACTGTGCTGTGGTTTTTGGTAACAGTTCGTATTGGCTTGTTTTACATATCCAACTTCTTTTCATCACTTTTCCCCTTTCTCCACAATTCAATTGCTGTGGGGCGGATATTGAGTTTGATTTTACTATCTACCGGGTTAATTGCTGTTGCTGATTTGGTAACTAAATGGCGCAGACCTACCATCAATTTGCGATTTTGGGCTGAGTGGATCAGTTTGTTCGTGTGGATAATTTGTGCTTTTTTATATGCCGTTGGCTTCCCCGGATTCGAAGTGTAACCATTCAGCACCTTTCAACCTGCACTCAAATCTGACGTTTCTCCGAGCGTCAAGATTTGTGGTGAATAGATACTTCGAAGTTAGCTTTGGCCAGAAAGACATGAAAAGAGCCTCATGTCTTTCTGGCCCGTTCCTAAGGTTTTGGACTTTGGACAAAACGGCATGCAAAAAGACGCATGCCATTCTATCCAAATATGTTTAGATCTGACATCTTTATAAGCCAATAATATCAACGACCATCGGCTCGCTTTGTAGAAACATTTGCAATCAGGACAATTAACGATCTAATTATGAAGGGTGGATCTGAAATTTCTTGGACAAAAAGACATGAGGCTCTTTTCATGTCTTTTTGTCCAAAGTCCAATAAGGTTCAATCGTCTTTTTTTGAGCGGACAAATACCGTGCTTCGAGTTCCACATCGATGTAGCGATCCGTTGTTGCACTAGAGCTGTGCCCGGCATCATCCCGGACGTGTTCTCTTGGGCGTGTTTTAACGTCCTCAGAGATACCCGTATGACGTAACCAATGCACTGTGGCGGATGCAAGACCATCTGCTTCTTCGATTTGATTGGTTCGTCGCAACTCATGTGCGGCCATATCAAAACAGATTTGAACCAGTCGACGAATAGGGGCGGTATCACTCATAGGTCCTGTGCCGCGTATTTTCGGAATTAAAGGTGAGTTATCTGATGCGGAAGGCAATGGTGTCAATCCCAAGCATTGCCGCCACCGTACAAGAGCATCCAGCATGGCTTCGCTAACGGCTACTTGTCGTTCTTTATTGCCTTTACCGACGGTGGTAAACCACCAATAACCATTGCTGTCTTTAGCAAAATCATTCATGGTTGGAATCCAGCGATCACTAGCCGTTACCTCGGATATACGCAAGTACATGCCATATAATAAGTTTAAGATAAATCGTGTGCGCTCATGTTTCTCAGGATAATCACCCGCCAATTCGTCCGCTGCTCGTAACACAGCCTGCCATTGAATTAGACTCAAACGCCTGATGGGAGCATTTTGCTGTCGCTTGCGGATAAATTTACTTTTTTGCCGAATCAAAGTGACTGGGTTTGAAACCAAATATTCTTCAGCAATAAGAAAGTTAAATAATGTGCTTAAAATCGCAAAAATTTCCTGAACCGATCCTTGTGAGATATCAAATTCAGCAATCGTGGGTGTATTGCCTTGCTGTCGAGATGCTTTGTTGATGGTAGCAACAAAAGGTCGCCATTCTGAATTCGGAATACGCTGTCCTTCTTTCTCGATAAAACGCGGACTTTTCTTCAAGCTTATCCAGGCAGGCGGTGGACTTTGACAAAAGCGCACAAACTGCTCGATGTGGTCGCGCTTTAATTCCTTTAACGTCATGCTTTTTATGCACCAGCACCATTGTAAAAGCCGCTCGGCTTCCCGACGATAACTATTGAATGTACCGAGACTACCAGTATAGCTTTTTAAAAAGCTCAGTATGTAATTAAAATCGTTTTGAAAGCGTGGATCGGGGAGTACTACGTTTTCTGCGTTTTTATGTACGTAATCAAGACTGTCGAAAAGTGGACGTAATTGTATTTTCATGGTTTATTTGACTATGAACAAAACAACATGATACTGGATTTTGAGCACCACCGCATGTGATTTTGTCCAAACTCCAGTTTGTAATAAAAATTATGTCATAAATTTAAATTTTATATTGACCTACAAATTCACTCCAGGTATCATCTGCGCTCTGTCCTTGAGACGGGTTTCGGGGTGTAGCGCAGCCTGGTAGCGCGCCTGCTTTGGGAGCAGGATGTCGGGAGTTCGAATCTCTCCACCCCGACCAATTTATTGCGCCCGTAGCTCATTTGGATAGAGCATCGGCCTTCTAAGCCGAGGGTAGCAGGTTCGAATCCTGCCGGGCGTACCAGACGCCGAACTATAGATATCATGTACAAATACATGAAGAATACGTGAAATAACTGATTCGACCTTCTCTTGGCACGATACTCCGCAGATAAACCGTGAGAAATCGTAGAGTAGGCGAGCAGAGACTCTTTTGAGTATATGGTGGGCGTAGCTCAGTTGGTAGAGCCCCGGGTTGTGATCCCGGTTGTCGTGGGTTCGAGTCCCATCGTTCACCCCAGAAATACATTGTTTTGTTCATCGACTCATCTGAGTCTTTACAAGATAATGCTACTGTTTGATAATTCAATCCTGTTAGCGAAAGTGGCGGAATTGGTAGACGCACTGGATTTAGGTTCCAGCGGGGTAACCTGTGAGAGTTCGAGTCTCTCCTTTCGCACCATTTCATCCTGAAGGGGCAGTATACGTGCCGCCCCCTTTAGGTTAATACAATCATATCTATGAGGTGACTAGATGGCAGTTTCAGTTGAAACCTTAAGCGGTTTGGAACGTAAAATCACAGTTTCGGTGCCTACCGAACAATTTGAAACAGAAGTGGGTACACGGATAAAGCGCCTAGTCGGTAAAGTCAAAATTGATGGTTTTCGTCCCGGCAAAGTACCGTTAAACGTCGTCAAACAACGTTATTCTGATAGTGTGCGCCATGAAGTCGCGAGAGATTTGATTCAAACAACGCTGTATAATGCATTGAAAGAGGAAAACTTAGTTCCCGCAGGCACGCCTGAAGTTGAGCCTCATGACTTGGTCGCAGGTCAAGACTTCACTTATAGTGCGGTTTTCGAAGTGTTTCCTGAGTTTGAGATTGTTGAACTAGATGGTGATAAGGTTAAAATCGTTTTTTCTGAGGTCAAAAATAGCGACATCACTAAAATGATTGAGAATTTACGCGAGCAAAATAAAGTATGGCATGAGGCTTCGCGTGCTGTTGCTGCCCATGATAAGGTTACCATCGACTTTGAAGGCTTCTTGGGTGACACGGCATTTGAAGGTGGTAAAGGCGAGAACTATGAAATTGTTTTGGGGTCCGGCTCTATGATCCCTGGCTTCGAAGAAGGAATTGTTGGTGCGAAGAAAGATAAAGAAATCGAACTTAACGTAACATTTCCTTCAGATTATGGTCATGCTGAACTTGCTGGTAAAGAAGCACGGTTTAAAGTGACGGTTAAAAAAATTATGGAAGGCCAATTACCTGACCTTGATGACGCGTTTGTTGAGAAATTCAATATTCAAGAAGGTGGTATTGATGCATTGAAAAATGATATCAAAGAAAATATGATTCGCGAACTGGATCGACGTGTTAGTTCTATGAATCGAGAAACGATATTTGATGTGTTGCTACAAAAAAATAAATTTGATTTACCAAACTCATTGATTGAACAAGAAATCGAACATTTGGAGCATGAAATGTATCATCGTGTTTTTGGTAATGAGCATTCAGATAATGAGAAAATTCCAGACTTTCCTAGAGAAATGTTTGAAGATCAAGCAAAACGTCGTGTGCATTTAGGACTGTTATTTTCAGAATATGTTAAAAAACATGAAATCAATGTTGATAGTACGCGTGTAGATGCTATGATTGAAAAGTTCGCTACTGCCTACGAACATCCAGAAGAGGTTCGTTCCTGGTACAGAGGTAATAAAGAACGTTTAGCGGAAATTGAAGCATTGGTTATGGAAGAGTTAGTAGCCGACAAAATTATTGCAAATGCCAAAGTGGTTCCGAACGTGCTGGATTATGATCACGTTATTAATCCTAAAAAAAATGATGAGGATAAAGGAGTTTGAGCATGGTAAGGGATTCAGATAATGCCGTAAGAAGCGTCAGTGGTCTAGTACCAATGGTCATTGAACAAACTTCGCGAGGCGAGCGTTCATATGATATTTATTCGCGCCTATTAAAAGAGCGAATTATTTTCTTGCTGGGTGAGGTTGAAGACCACATGGCAAATTTGGTTGTTGCTCAACTATTGTTTCTTGAATCAGAGAATCCAGAGAAAGATATTTTTATCTATATTAATTCTCCTGGTGGCGTAGTGACAGCAGGTCTTGCGATTTACGATACCATCCAATTCATCAAGCCAGATGTCAGTACTTTGTGCATCGGTCAAGCGGCCAGTGCGGCTGCACTGCTTCTTTGTGCTGGTGCCGAAGGTAAACGGTTTTGTTTGCCAAACGCGCGAGTTATGATTCACCAACCATTAGGTGGCTATCGCGGGCAAGCGACGGATATAGAGATACATGCTCGTGAAACGTTGACGGTACGTGAAAAACTAAACAACATCATGGCCAAACACACGAAAAAAACTCCTGAACAAATTATGCGAGATACCGAGCGCGATAATTTTATGAGTGCGTCGCAAGCACTTGATTATGGTTTAATTGACAAAATACTTCATGATCGGGATTCGTTGGAGTAAAGTCGGCTAGGGCTAGAAAGGGGTTTATTGATGGGTAAAGCAGGAAATGGCAATGGCACAAAAGTGTTATATTGCTCTTTTTGTGGCAAAAGTCAGAATGAAGTAAAAAAACTAATTGCAGGCCCTTCTGTGTTTGTCTGCGATGAATGCATTGACTTATGCAATGATATCATCCGAGAGGAAACGAAAAGCTCACCAGACGTAGTTGAAGTTCATCTGCCAAAACCTAAAGAAATTGCGGCATTCTTAGATGAATACGTCATTGGGCAAGTGCATGCCAAAAAAGTGCTGGCAGTGGCAGTATACAATCACTACAAACGGTTGCACCGTAAAACTGAAGATAATATCGAGCTGGGTAAAAGTAATATATTGTTGATCGGTCCTACGGGTAGTGGTAAAACCCTTCTTGCGCAAACCCTGGCACGATTACTGAATGTTCCCTTTACTATGGCAGATGCAACAACACTGACCGAAGCAGGTTATGTTGGTGAAGACGTTGAAAATGTTATTCAAAAACTATTGCAAAAATGCGATTATGATATTGCGAAAGCTCAGCAAGGCATCGTATATATTGATGAAATTGATAAGATTTCACGCAAATCCGATAACCCATCGATTACCCGTGACGTATCAGGTGAAGGTGTACAGCAGGCGTTACTCAAGCTTATAGAAGGTACTGTTGCCTCTATTCCTCCTCAAGGTGGGCGAAAACATCCGCAGCAAGAGTTTTTGCAAGTCGATACGTCCAATATTTTATTCATTTGCGGGGGCGCATTTGCAGGCTTAGATAAAATCATTCGCCAGCGTAGCGATAAATCGGGTATTGGTTTTTCCGCTGAATTAAATAAAAAAGACAATAGTGACTTTGAACAAGTTTTAGAACAGCTAGAGCCCGATGACCTAGTGAAATATGGTTTAATTCCTGAGTTTGTTGGCCGGTTACCTGTTGTGACTACGTTGCACGAGTTAGATGAAGCCGCTTTAATTGATATATTAACCAAGCCTAAAAATGCGTTGGTTAAACAATTTCATGCGTTGTTTAAAATGGAAAATGCAGAGCTCGAATTTCGAGAGGAGGCATTGCATCTCATTGCTAAAAAAGCCCTAGCTCGCAAAATTGGTGCTCGAGGTTTACGTGCCACACTTGAAAATATTTTGTTGGATACGATGTATGAACTTCCTTCATTGGAGAAAGTGAAACAAGTGATTGTGGATGAAAACGTGGTTAAGAACTCGAGTCAACCTATTTTGATATATGACGATTCGGATGATACTAAATCTTAGGGTCTGTTGACAATTCAGATTCCTACGTTCCGCGGCTTGTCCGCGGAATCCAGTTAGATCTTCATTAATACAACAGGTCTTTGCACTGTTCAAGACTTCTGAATCCTGAGGACAAGCCGGAGGACGCAGGGCTTCTGGAGATGAATTGTCAACAGTCCCTAAGGTAATTGCTTACCCTGAAATCACGAATAGGGAACATGAACGTTCCTAAGGCCTTTATTCATTTGGAGATCCCTTATGTCGGTTGAAATTGATTTAGCAGCAAATGAACCTGTGGATTTATCTAATTTGCCGGTGCTGCCGCTTAGGGATGTTGTGGTCTACCCACATATGGTTATCCCTTTATTTGTTGGTCGGCAAAAGTCAATCAAAGCACTTGAAGCCGCAATGATTGAAAATAAACGAATTGTTCTTGTAGCCCAACGTAAATCAGCTGAAGATGATCCAGGACCTGATGATTTATTTAATGTGGGAACTGTATCCAGTTTATTACAACTACTCAAACTGCCTGATGGCACAGTCAAAGTGTTGGTTGAGGGTGAGCAACGTGTCAACGTCACGTCATTTACGCAACCTGATGATGGTAGCTATATTGCAGCATCATTGGAAGTTGTCAGTGAAGTAAGTACTGCGTTTAAGGAACAAGAAGTCCAGATCATGATGCGGTCGCTCATGTCTCAGTTTGAACAGTATATTAAACTTAATAAAAAAATTCCGCCTGAAGTTTTGGCTTCATTAGCAAGTATTGAAGAACCAGGACGATTAACGGACACCATTGCTGCTCATCTGTCTTTAAAGGTCGAGGACAAGCAAGAGCTGCTGGAAATTCTAGACGTGGGAGTTCGCCTTGAACGTCTTATGGCTGCGATTGAAAATGAAATTGATTTGTTACAAGTAGAAAAACGAGTGCGAGGTCGCGTTAAGCGGCAGATGGAAAAAAGCCAACGTGAATACTATTTAAATGAACAAATTAAGGCCATACAAAAAGAATTAGGTGAAATGGGCGAGGAGGGTAGCGAACTTGATCAGTTGGAGCGAGCTATCACAAAGGCGGGTATGCCCAAAGAAGCCCTGGATAAAGCACATGCTGAATTAAAGAAATTAAAATTAATGCCACCGATGTCTGCTGAAGCAACCGTTATTCGCAGCTATCTAGACTGGATGCTGAGTGTTCCATGGAAAAAACGTAATCGCATTCAATTTGACTTGATTAAAGCAGAAAAATTATTGGACAAGGATCATTACGGCCTGGAAAAGGTAAAAGAACGCATTATTGAATACTTAGCTGTGCAACAACGCGTTAAGCGATTAAAAGGTCCTATTATTTGTTTAGTTGGTCCACCTGGCGTAGGTAAGACATCGCTTGGTCAGTCGATAGCCAATGCCACCGGTAGAACGTTTATCCGGATTGCCTTGGGTGGTGTTCGTGATGAAGCGGAGATACGTGGTCATCGGCGCACGTATATTGGCTCCATGCCAGGTAAGATCATTCAAAAATTATGTAAAGCTGGGGTAAAAAATCCACTAATTATGTTGGATGAAGTGGATAAAATGGCGATGGATTTTCGCGGTGACCCTGCGTCGGCTTTATTAGAAGTACTTGATCCCGAGCAGAATCACACATTTAATGATCATTATTTGGAAGTTAATTATGATTTAAGTGATGTCATGTTTATTGCCACCGCAAATTCGCTTGAAATTCCAGCTCCGTTACTTGATCGAATGGAGGTCATTCGTCTTGCTGGGTATACGGAAGATGAAAAAGTCAATATTGCAAAAAACTATTTGGTTCCCAAGCAAACGCTATTAAATGGCTTAAAGGCTAATGAAATTGAATTTGCTGATGGAGCAATTCATGACATTGTGCGCTATTACACCCGAGAGGCGGGCGTTCGAAATCTTGAACGTGATTTGGCTCATGTGTGTCGAAAAGTGGTAAAGGATATTTTAACGAGCAAACGTGTTAAAAAGATCAACGTTACGTCCAAAAATATTGAAAAGTATTTGGGTGTTAAAAAATTCCGATACGGTTTGGCTGAGACAGTAGATGAGGTCGGACAGGTGACCGGTTTAGCATGGACCAGCGTTGGTGGTGAGTTACTGACGATTGAAGCATCCATGATGCCAGGTAAAGGAAAAACGTTACACACCGGACAGCTGGGCGAAGTGATGCAGGAGTCCATTCACGCCGCTATGACTGTTGTCCGAGGGCGTACGAAGAAATTTGGTATACCTGAGGACTTTTATGATAAGAATGATTTTCATGTCCACGTACCTGAGGGCGCAACGCCTAAGGATGGCCCAAGCGCTGGTATAGGCATGTGCACGGCACTGGTGTCGGTTGTGACTCATATTCCTGTTCGCGCTGATGTTGCGATGACGGGTGAAATTACGTTACGAGGTCTGGTGTTGCCTATTGGTGGTTTAAAAGAAAAATTATTGGCAGCTCATCGTGGTGGAATAAAACATGTGATTATTCCTGAAGAGAACAGGAAGGATTTGGCAGAAATACCGCCAAATGTTCTAAAAAAACTCACAATTCATCCGGTGAAAACAGTAGAAGAAGTGCTGGAAATAGCGTTACAGCGCAGTCCAATAGCACCGATCGTTAAAAAAAGCACAAAGCCTGAAAAAAAGACGAAAATAAACGAGAAAAGTGATTTACATGCCGAGAAATAAAGCGTATATTCTCGTCCGTGCTCGCAGCTGGTAAAGTTTATCTGCCGAAAGTATAGTTTGACGAGAATGGTTAGATCTGGTTTAATCAACTCAGGTCTAGTGTAGCAAATAAGAAATACTGTAATCATGTTAACCATAGTATGAATTAGTTGTTATACAGAAATCTTGTGAAAGCAAGGCCTAAAAGGATGACTAACTACAAAGGGGAAGAGATGAATAAGAGTGAATTAATTGATGCCATTGCTGACGGCGCAGGTTTAACAAAAGTAGCGGCAAGTAAGGTGCTAGAAGTGTTTACGCGTACAGTTACGGATGCGCTGAAATCTGGTGATCAAGTGGTTTTACCTGGATTTGGATCTTTTTCAACGTCTGTTCGTTCGGCACGCACAGGACGTAATCCACAAACCGGACAAACCATTGATATTAAAGCGGCAAGAGTTGCTAAATTTAAAGCAGGCAAGTCATTAAAAGAAGCGGTTGGGGAAAAATAGTCTTACGGGTGCTTAGCTCAGCTGGGAGAGCATCGCCCTTACAAGGCGAGGGTCGCAGGTTCGATCCCTGCAGCACCCACCATGAATTGGAGTGGTAGTTCAGTTGGTTAGAATACCGGCCTGTCACGCCGGGGGTCGCGGGTTCGAGTCCCGTCCACTCCGCCACATTAATGCGCCTTAGGGCGCATTTTTTTTAGCTTGTTTGTAAGTTTTTACCAAAACATATACCATTACTCACACGATATGTGGTATTTTATGCATCTGCTAGGGTCTGTTGACAATTCATCATTCGACGTCCCGCGGCTTGTCCGCGGGTTCCAGTTCGATCTATCTCTGTGCAATAGACAAAAGCATTGAGCAAGATCTCTGGATCCCGCGGACAAGCCGCGGGACGTAGGCCTTGCAAAAATGAATTGTCAACACGCCCTAGACAATCTTAATTTCACTTGATTTATGGAATATCCTACATGTTACAGAAGCTAAACGAACGTATTCAAGGTGTGGTTGCTTGGATAATCATTGGTCTTGTTACCATTACTTTCACACTGTTTGGGATTGATTATTATATGCAATCACGACATGACTCTGTGGCACAAGCAGAAGTCAATGGCCAGGTGATCAGCAAACAGGCCTTTGATTTAAGTTATCGACGTACTCGCCAATTACGTGACCCATCACAATTAAATGTTGCCCGTGAGAACCAACTAAAGCAACAAGTATTAGACGACATGATTGTCAACAGTCTTAGCTTACAATCGGCCCGTAATAGTGGTTTTGAAGTGAACTCAGCTCAAGCTAATGCTGCCATTGTGAGTATTCCACAGTTTCAAGAAGATGGTCATTTTTCAACGAACCGATACGCACAAGCATTAAGTGGTGCTTTCTTCACTCCTGAGTCGTTTCATCAAGAGGTTCGACAAGGCATGTTACTGAATCAACAACGTTTTGCGTTGATAGGTACGGCATTTTCTTTGCCGAATGAACTGAAGCAATTTGTAAAATTGTACATGCAAACTCGCGATTATACGTATTTGAAAATTCCAGCATTGCAATTTATCAAACAAGTCAATATTTCTGATGATGAAGTGCGCTCGTATTATCAGCAGAACAAGCAAGTATTCTTATCTCCTGAACAAGTAAGTATTGATTACGTGCGTTTATCCATGAGAGATATCAAAGGTAAGATTACGCTATCGACTGATCAGTTGAAGCGTTATTATGACGAAAATCAAAATAATTACTTAACACCCGCACAATGGCAAGTTGCTCATATTGTTTTGAGTGTGCCTGCTAATGCTTCGACCGATGAAGACGCTCAAGTAAAATTGAAGGCGGATACGTTGTATGCATCATTGCAGTCCAATCCTACGCAATTTTCAGAACAAGCCAAATTGTTGTCAGCGGATAAGTCGAATGTCGATGGTATTTTACCTTGGATAGTGGCAGGGCAAACATCATACGATAAAATCCTGGTGAATATGACAACGCCTGATCAACTATCGTCGCCGATCAAATCACAACAAGGATACGAGCTCTTTAAATTAATAGCGTATAAGCCAGCTGCGATGAAGTCGTTTGATGACGTCCGTCCTATGATTCAGGAGCAGTTGCTTAATGAGCTTGCACAAACACAATATACTCAGGCTCTTGAGCAGCTGACGGATTTGAGTTATCAAACTCCCGATTCTCTGGCATTAGCCGGAAAAGTATTAAAAATTAACGTTGAACACTCGGAACTATTTGATCGTCAAGGTGGTGATAGTGAGGTTACGAAAAACAAGCAAGTTATTCATGCTGCGTTTAGCCAAGATGTGTTGAAGTTTGGTAACAACAGTGAGCCCCTTCAGCTTGATAATGATAGTGTGCTCGTCTTGCGTGTTAATCAACATTTGCCTGCCGCGGAAAAAACATTGGTGGATGTCAAATCGCTTATTTCTAAGAAATTGACCAGAAAGAAAGCTGAGGCTGAGGCAAAACGTTATGGTCAGGAATTATTGAGCGTGAGTCAACATATAAAGCAGCAAGGTATTGAGAACGCACAATTTCATGATGTGAACTCATTGCATTGGCATGATGTATTGGATGCGACTCGTGATATTGATACAGTGGCTGCGGCAATTAATGAATTAGCATTCAATTTACCCAGTGTGGGTACAAAAGTGGGTTGTTCTCTTCCTGAAGGCGATTATGCGATTGTCAATTTGAAAAAAATAAACGATGGTCATATCAACAAATTAGATAAAGAGCAAATTGCAAGCATTACACAACAAATTGAAACGAGCTATGGACTGATGGATTATAACTTATATATCAACGGATTAATGAGAAAAGCGACGATAATTAAGCATTAGACTTGGCTCGTATCTCCTCAGCACTCACTGGAGCATACAATGACAATAGCTTATGAAGATTTCGACAGGGTCGATTTACGTTCCGGAACGATTGTAAAAGCAGAGCCATTTCTGCGAGCAAAAAAACCTGCTTATAAGGTTTGGGTGGATTTTGGCTCTGATATAGGTATTCTTCAAACCTCGGCACAAATTACTGTTCACTATCAACCAGAAAACTTAATAGGTAAACAAGTGATAGGTTGTGTTAATTTGGGTGAGAAAAATATAGCAGGGTTTACTTCCCAATTTCTCTTGGTAGGATTCTCTGATCGTAATGGGGCAATTTGTCTTGCCACTGTGGATGGCGAGGTATCAAATGGGGAAAAAATGCATTAGATTTTAGCCCCACACGTACTGGAGTTTGGACAGAAAGACATGAAAAGGGCCTCATGTCTTTCTGTCCAAGAAATTTGAGATCTGTTAGTCTAAATTAGATTACTAATTATCCTGAATGTATATTTTCTTACAAATAAAGCCGGTTGTGTCAAGCATTGTAAGCTTATAAATATCACAGATCTAAAATTATTTGGACAGAACTGCATGCGTCTTTTTGCATGCGGTTTTG
>JAUYQG010000180.1 GCA_030695645.1 Legionellaceae bacterium | reverse complement strand
GAGCGCGTCTTTTTGCGCGAAGGATCTCAGATTGTGCAAAATTCAGGAGATCCTTCGCGCAAAAAGACTGCGCTCAGGATGACGTGCTTGCTTCGTGTTCAGTGAAAACACTAAACTTATCCACAACCTGGGGAGTTACGTATATCGGACACTTATCGTTCACTGAACTAAAATACATCTCCCCCCCCTAAAGAATTCAAAATGTGGTGAATAGATACGGGTTTTTTATTTAGATACCAATCCGAAAGTGATATACTTCGCAGCTTTCATCTTCACAGGTTAAAAGGTTATACCATGGAAAAAACGTACTCTCCGCAAGCGATCGAAGAAGCCTGCTATAAACAATGGGAAAGTCACCGTTATTTCGAGCCGCACGGCGATGGTAAACCATTTTGTATCATGCTCCCTCCTCCCAATGTAACCGGTAGTTTACATATGGGGCATGGTTTTCAGCACACGTTGATTGATACCTTAATTCGATATAAACGCATGATGGGAGATCGCACACTGTGGCAACCGGGCACGGATCATGCCGGAATTTCCACCCAGCTCGTTGTCGAAGGGCAATTGGATAGGCAAGGTCTCTCTCGCAAAAACATGACTCGTAATGAATTTCTAGATCGAGTCTGGACATGGAAAGAGGAATCTGGCGGTCAAATTACGAGTCAAATGCGTCGAATTGGTTCATCAGCTGACTGGTCACGCGAACGCTTTACTATGGATGAAGGATTATCTGCCGCCGTTCAAAAAGTTTTCGTACAGCTTCACGATGAAGGCCTCATCTATCGCGGCACGCGTTTGGTTAATTGGGACCCAAAACTAGGCACGGCGATCTCTGATCTGGAAGTGATTTCAGAAGAAGAAGATGGCTTTCTTTGGCATATTCGTTATCCGATTGCCGACTCAACAGAATCCATCATTATCGCAACCACTCGTCCTGAAACGTTATTAGGTGACACCGCTGTTGCCGTTAATCCCAATGATCCACGATATCAACATCTAATAGGCAAACAGGTTCAACTCCCTCTTTGTGATCGTACTATTCCTATCATTGCCGACGAATACGTGGAACAAGACTTTGGAACCGGTTGTGTAAAAATTACCCCGGCACATGATTTTAATGATCACGAAATGGGTAAACGTCATAACTTACCCTTGATTAATATTCTTACCAAAAAAGGCACTATCAATAAAAATGCGCCCGTTAAATATCAGGCAATCGACCGATTTATTGCTCGTGAACAAATTCTTCAAGATCTCAAAGATGCTGATTTATTAGTTAAAACAGAACCTTACAAGCTTAAGATACCTCGTGGCGAAAAGTCCAATGTTATTATTGAACCCCTATTAACCGATCAATGGTATGTTAAAACAAAACCGCTAGCAAAACCCGCCATTGAGGCCGTGCAACATGGTGACATCCGCTTTTTTCCTGAAAACTGGAGTAAAACGTATTTTCAATGGATGGACAATATCGAGGATTGGTGCATCAGTCGACAACTCTGGTGGGGACATCGGATCCCCGCTTGGTATGATAATCACGGGCATGTTTACGTGGGTTATAGTGAAAACGATGTGCGATTTAAATATAAATTAGACCAATCCGTACATTTAAAACAAGATGAAGACGTCTTAGATACCTGGTTTTCAGCTGCTCTTTGGCCTTTTTCATCCTTAGGTTGGCCTGAACGCACAGCCGATTTAGAAGAGTTTTATCCCACCAGTGTGTTATTCACGGGTTTCGATATTATTTTCTTCTGGGTTGCCCGAATGATCATGATGGGATTAAAATTTACTGGGAAAATCCCGTTTAAAGACATCATCATTACCGGTTTAATCTGCGATAGTGACGGTAAAAAAATGTCGAAATCCAAAGGGAATGTGCTGGATCCCATCGACATTATTGACGGAATTGAGCTCAATGATCTTTTAGAAAAGCGCACCAGTAACCTGATGCTAAACTCAGCACGCGATCACATTACGAAGAACACACGCAAACAATTCCCCGAAGGTATTGCCGCATTTGGGACCGATGCTCTGCGTTTCACTTATTGTTCACTGGCTTCTAATGCAAGACACGTTCGTTTCGATATGAACCGCGTTGAAGGCTACCGTAATTTCTGCAATAAATTGTGGAATGCCGCACGATTTGTATTACTCAGCACGGTTGAAGATCGCGTTGAATTTGATGACGGAGCCTTTCAATACAGCCCTGCTGATCAGTGGATCCTATCTCTCTTACAACGAACCATCGAGCGCTGCCATCAACACCTCGCAAATTATCGTTTTGACCTACTTGCCAACACACTATACGAATTTGTCTGGCATGAATATTGCGACTGGTATTTAGAACTATCCAAAACGGTTCTCTACGACGACGAAGCACGAGCCCCTATGAAGCGAGGTACTCGCCGTACTTTAATTCATGTACTGAGCCGAATTTTAAAATTACTTCATCCCATAATGCCCTTTATTACAGAAGCCATTTGGCAACGAATGACCAAATTAACGAGTGAAAACTCAGAAACGATCATGCTGAGCCTTTACCCGCTTGTTGAAGAACAATTCATCAACGAACCCATAGAAGACGAATTCGAATGGCTAAAAAAAGTGGTTCAATCCATCCGTACCATCCGAAGCGAAATGGCCATCAGTCCATCAAAACAAATACCCTTGGTCATACGTCACGCCTCAAAGAGGCTGCAAGAGCGCATCACAAAATACCAGCAAACACTGATAACGCTGAGTAAATTAACCGATATTCATTTTCTAAAATCCAATGAAGAAGTCCCTGTTTCCGCTTCAGCCGTTGTTGGAAAATTGGAGTTATTGATTCCTATTGCCGACCTAATCGACAAAGAAGCTGAATTAAGCCGATTAGCTAAGGAACTTGCCAAGTTGGAAAAGGACATAACCTATGCCGAGAGCAAGCTAAACAATTCGACATTTACTGACAAAGCTCCTGCAAATATCATTACCACAATGCAGGAAAAGCTCATACAAGCACAGCATGCCAAAATGAAGCTATTGGAGAATCAAGCGAAAATTGAGCTTATTGGATGACCTGGTTAGATTTCTTACGATCTGTCACAATCGCCGGGTAAGTACGTGTCATTGAGCCCAGCGATTGTGACCGGATACAGAAAACATGGTTAAAATTTGACCCGGCTTATTTTTTGTGCCATAATGTGCCTCAAATAAATTCACTGAGGTATTTTATGCTCAACAAGAAAATTCTAGCTCGATTAAATCAAACGCCTACTTCGGAGGTGGAAGGGGAAAGCAGACTAAATGAATTCCTCCGTGAGCAGGTCGATACCAACACGTACGTTAAGCCCTCGCTCAGTCTTAATGATATGAATGAAATCAATAATCGCTGGGCCACTCATCCTCGAGCACTCTCTCTGAAAGAGGGTTCTGAAATAACATCAATGGATGCATTAGCAACCGATGACTCTACCCATTCTAAACAAGTTGTACGTTCTAGGCGAGAACGAGAGCTTAATTTTTTTCCACCTATTTCGTCATCTCATTCTGCGGCATGCAGTGATGGTATGTTAGATAAAATGAGTAATTGTTATTCGCCACTTACTGGGGAACCCTTTGATATTACCAATAATAAGCTTACTCGTCGTACGAATACCTCATCGGTTGGACTTGGTCCGCTCACACCTTTATTTGGAAAAAGCTCACTATATTGGGGAAGGATTCCAACATCTTCTGTTTTAAATAGTCCATCACCTAGTTGGGGATTGGTTGATATCGATGACAGTGACAATGCCAATGACAGTAACGTGAAGCCGTCATCTAAATTGTAATATTGTCTCAGTTCGTAACTGTTCTGGAGTTTGGACAAACCGCGATCTAATACGAGCCCGAGTCCGTGGGCGTGCCCGAGCCCGCCCGAACCCGAGCCGCCTGTTTTTTTAGCACAACCTCTCTGATTATGCGATCATTTTCTCTGTTACAGTTGTATTTTTC
>JAUYQG010000174.1 GCA_030695645.1 Legionellaceae bacterium | reverse complement strand
AATAAAATTATTTTTCGCAAAATATCACTGAATTCGTAGGGTGAGCAAAGGAGCTTGCGACGTGCCCACCAGCAGTGGTACAACGGTGGGCACGTCGCAAGCTCCTTTGCCCACCCTACCTCGTTCACCCAGAATTGCTAGATTATTGGACTTTGGGTTGTGATAGCAACCGTTTCTGAGGTAATATAAAAAATCCTCCGTCACAACAAATCGTGGCATATTAAATAGTAAAAATCGGCCAAGGCACATAAGTCATCCAAGGATACGCATTCATTGACTTGATGAATAGTCGCATTAACAGGACCTAATTCAATGACCTCGACACCGTAGGGTGCAATAAATCGACCATCGGATGTGCCGCCAGTGGTAGATAGCTCAGGCTCTTGACTCGCGCGCTCACGAATGATTTTCACACAACTATCCAGCAACCGACCTTGCGCGGTCAAAAACGGTTCGCCACTTAATGTCCATTGAATGATGGGAGCCAAACCATGACGCTCGAAGCAAGCTTGGACTGCTTGTTTTAAACTCTCGGCAGTTTGTTCTGTTGAGTAACGAAAATTGAAATGCACCGTCATGTCACCGGGAATAATATTATTCGCTTGTCCGCCCGCATGAACGTGAGTGATTTGAAACGATGTCGGGGGAAAATGAGCATTTCCTTCATCCCAGCATGTAGTGATTAATTCATCTAAAGCAGGCGATATAGCATGAATTGGATTAAGAGCCAAGTGTGGATAAGCCACGTGTCCTTGTTTGCCATGTAATGTTAATTGACCGATTAATGATCCGCGTCGACCTATTTTGATGATATCACCGACACGCGTGCTGCTGGATGGTTCTCCAACGATACAATAATCAGGATGTATTCCCTGGTCCTGTAGTTGCCTCATAACATACGGCGTACCCAGTTCAAACTCATTACCTTCTTCACCGCTCGTAATTAAAAAACCAATTTTCCCTGATGGATTAGGATGGGCGTTAACAAAACGTGCTGCTGCAACTAACATTGCTGCAAGGCTGCCTTTCATATCAGCAACCCCTCGACCAAATAACATGCCATTGTCGTCATGCAGCACAAACGGATCAGTCTGCCATTTTGTTATGTCACCAACCGGGACCACATCCGTATGACCAGCAAAGATAAGTAGCCGTTGACCGGTACCAAATTCGGCATAAAAATTGGAAACGGGGGAATTATCAAAGCGTTGACAGCGAAATCCAAGTTCCTCTAATTTTGCAATCATGTAATTTTGACAATCAACATCATGAGGAGTTACGGATTCACAGGATACCAACCGTGCTAATATATTACTAATTTCATCTCGTTGAATAGTCAATCAAATCCCCGTAGTAATTCATTGATGCTTACTTTAGCTCGTGTTTTTTCATTAACTTGTTTGACGATAACCGCACAATACAGACTGTGACTTCGGTCGTCGCTCGGTAAACTTCCGGCAACAACAACAGAACCGGCAGGAACTCGTCCATAAGATATTTCACCCGTCATGCGGTTATAAATTTTAGTACTTTGGCCAATGAATACACCCATCGATAAAACGGAGTTGCGTTCAATAATGACACCCTCTACGACTTCGGAACGAGCGCCAATAAAGCAGTTGTCTTCAATAATGGTAGGGTTACTTTGCAAAGGCTCTAGAACCCCTCCGATGCCAACTCCACCAGATAAGTGAACGTTTTTGCCAATTTGAGCACATGATCCGACGGTAACCCAGGTATCAACCATGGTTCCTTCATCCACGTAAGCACCAATATTGACGTAGGATGGCATTAGGATTGTATTTTTACCAATGAACGCACCTTTGCGTACAACCGCATTAGGAACAACACGAACACCCAGTTCATTAAATTCACTCGCCTGCATATTGGCGAATTTCATCGGCAATTTATCGTAAAATTGACAATACCCGGCATCCATAACGTGATTGGGATACAGTTTAAATGAGAGTAAGACTGCTTTTTTAAGCCATTGATGTGTGATCCAATCACCCTTTACGTATTCGGCAACCCGATATAATCCAGTATCCAATCCTGATATGACATCACTAACGGCTTGATGTAACTCTTTGGAAGCCGTGTTAGAATTGATCGTTTGTCGTTCTTCAAAAAAATGCTCAATAATGTGTTGTAGGCTGGTCATAGAAATGCTCAACAAAAGAATTGCTTTAGTATATACTGATGAAGAAGATTAGCTCAACAGGTAACACTCACTCCGAGCAGTTACCTCAACAGTAATAAACTGAATTTTTGTCCTATTAGCGCTCGATATTTACTTTATTAAAACATAGTGGTATCATTCGCTTTCATTTAACTTCTGTTTATGGAGTGATAAAGTGGCTACGAAAACGCAGATAGACAATACAAAATTACTCGGTAATTATATTATGATTGTTGGGGTAGGTGGCATGGTTATTATGTCACTTGTTGGATATGTCGCTCTTTTAGTGTTGTTGGCCTCCGACGGCAATACACATTCTCATTCACACGGTTGTAGCGGTGGAGGTAATGGGTTTACCACAGGTTTTCTTTTTGCATGGTTACTCACCAGTAATGGTCGATACTATGACCATTATGATGCATTGGCATCGTTAATTGTTTTTGCTTTGGTGGTTAGTGTGATGACTATTGCGCTGGCGTGCGCTTATGGATTCGGGACTGTAGGTATGGGAATAGCTATAGGCTGGGGAGCATCATTAGCTCTGATGGCTTTGGGAGCTGCGACACATAGCTATGGTGAATCGCTTAGAGAGGATTATCCAAGAGCAGTAGCTGGGCCTGGACAGAATAGTGTTTTTGCTCAGCCTCTCATGTACACAGCTACTTCTGACGCAGTTATTCCTGTATATTTGGACTTTGGACATAAATTGACACAATAATAGCCAACCAATACGCATGCAAATAAACAGATCTTGTGGTTAAATAAACGCGCATTAATTTATTTAAAAAACACCAAGTCACAACGCTAACAATCAGTGCGTTAAAATTACTTCCATTTGCGTAACAACTCCATGTTCAGACAATCATTTCAACCAGATTTGCGCTTTTTTTTCTCTTTAATATAATCGAATGGTGCGTCCGTTTCGGCTGGACATCCCCCATTTGCCTACCTTTTGATTTATTTCGGTGTTTGAGTGGTTTTGCTGGCGTGCCAATCTCCCCAATAATTCGTCCAAAATCTCTTTGGGTCTGTGTGGGTGATTTTTCTTCTGTTGGTTCGCGCAATGCGCGATCATATTTTTCCCACGGTTTCAACGTATTATTTGCTTCATTGCGAGCTAAAAACAACTGGGTATAGGCGAGCATCACAAATTGCCACCATGCCTCCTCATGACCTACATCTGGCGTTTGGGTTTTGTTCATGAGCAATCGATCTTTTCCAAATCTGAAAAAATGTTCGAGATCAAAACGTTGACGATAAGAATTGAAAATATCCAATAATGATAATTCATAGCGTCGCTTGCCCGCGGCAATCAACCACAGTGGCCTGTTAAACAATAGATCGCCTGACTCTTTATATACACAAACTTGTAATAAGCGAAACGGGTAATCATGTAAGGTTGACTGCTTGGTTCCGCGCATAATGATGGTGTCCCAGCAGTTTATTTTAACAATTTGTCGCTTGCCTTTCTTGCTGATCACCTCGAAATCCAGTGTTGCATCGGGTGGATTCCATGTTGATTGATCACGAAGATTATACTTGTCACCGTATTGTTTGGGTCGACCTTTTTTCTTTGGGACGTCAGGCTGATCCAGGGGATAATTGAATACGCGATTATTACGTGCTCGACTGACATGTACTTGATTTGGATTTTTTTTGGTTTCACCCAAGCAGTCTGGATGACTATATGCACAATCACCCATGGATACACACAGCTCATTTTTAAAAGATGGTTGTGACTGAATACAGTCCCTGAGCTGTTCCATGCCTACGGTAATACCTTTTTGATCGGTGTTTACGCGCCCACATAAGAGAGGGACAACCCATGGAAAGGAATGCTGTTCCGCCGATTTTTCAGGTAGGTAGGCGGCGATACTATATTGATGTCCAATCGTGATCGGTTTATTGCCCGCAATGGAGTTATTCGGTGCATACACGTATCCACGATCCTCGACCGTAGGCGAGAAAACCCTAGGACTTGGCGTAATATCAACAGCAAACAAATGAAAAGCTCGCATCGATCGTAAAATGCAGTGTTCGCTTATGATGCGGGTCGATTCTTTATTTTGTTCATGATTTTTACTGACATCCGTTGGTGAGTAAAATTCATCCAGCGCCCGTGTTATGCTGCAATAATTTCTACGATGCAGAGGGTTTAATGATAGCTCAACGACACTGGTGGCATCTGTGTTACTGGATAAAGCGTCGACTAATTCCATCGCAGCATCTTTGCGTGAAGGAAATAACCGATAAATTTTGTCGCGAAATTGTTGTAAAACAGGTAAAATCTTATCTGGCATAGAACAGCATCCATACTTATTATTTTTTCCAGCAAGAAAAAAAATTGCATTGTACCGCTGTTTTATGCGTCATATAAAGATATGCACATTAAAAACATGTGATGGAATAGAGACGGTAATATGGCAAAATTAGGTAGTCACAAACGACCAGCTGTCGTTAGAGTTCAAGGCATGGAGCAAGCACAAGAGATCATGTCTATTTGTAGTCAAAATCAGTGGCAGGTCATCGTGGGTATCGAGCCGGATAAATCAGAAGATATCTCAGACGTTGAAAAACTACTCAATCCAGTAAAACCTGCATTAGTTGCCCACTTAAAAACAAACAGAAATGATCCTTGCACTTGTGGTAGCGGAAAAAAATATAAGAAATGTTGCTTAATCTAAAGAATGAGTTGACCATTAAGCAATGGGTTTTATTCAACTAAATTGAAAGTAAATTGAGCTCTAATCCAAGCTCTAATATATAAGGCAAAGCAATATTATGAAAGCTAATGCAAAGATAACATCATCCATGGTTTTTTTTCAACCTAGCCTAGAAGGGGAAGTCACCTTACTCATGAACTCTAGGTCTATAACCCTATATAAAATGTCACGTATGATCGGGATTAGGTCGTTAACGGATGAACAAATAACTCTTTTAACAAGTACAGGAAGTATTAGCCGTGTATTCAATACGGATTTATCTACCCCATATGTTGTTTTTGAAATTTTGGACGATGTGGATTATTTGGATTTATGTACACAACATCATATTCCACTAGAATCGATTGTCAGCTCAGTTTATAAATACCCTCCTGTGATGAGAGATAATAAAGTTCACGCAATAACATCGTTTATCATAAAATTCAAAGAGAGCACTTCTGAGGAAATAAAGAAACAAATTTTTGAAGACTATGCTTTACCATTTGTTCCCCCCAAGGGAAGAAGAGGATATTATTTGATAGAATGTAGCCATGAGCAGGATCCTGTTGTATTGGCAGCTCAATTACAGCAAAATCCTCATATTGATTACGCCGAACCTGATTTACCAATGGATGTAGTACATTGTACTTCATTTCAATTAAGCTGACATGGTGTTGCAGTATCGTTTGACCTAGCATTGCAACCAGTAGCATCCTGAAGAAAGAAATTGAGGAATAGAGACCGGGTAACCACCGTTCGCCACCCGGCCCCTGATTTTGGATGGTTTAAAAATAAATCTAGATATTACTCTTGATGAGGTAACACTGATGGTTGCTTCCCAAAATCTGACTGGTAACTTGAAGATCTAATTTTTTGGACAGAACTGCATGAGGTTTTTTTCATGCTGTTTTGTCCAAACTCCAAGTATATAGATATAGGACGTAAGTCGTAACTCCCCAGGTTGTGGATAAGTTTAGTGTTTTCACTGAACACGAAGCAAGCACGTCATCCTGAGCGCAGTCTTTTTGCGCGAAGGATCTCCTGAATTTTGCACAATCTGAGATCCTTCGCGCAAAAAGACGCGCTC
>JAUYQG010000170.1 GCA_030695645.1 Legionellaceae bacterium | reverse complement strand
TTAAAGATGGGATGGATTTTACCTCATACTGAGCATTTACATCAAATATCCCCTGCCGGCTCCGAACGGGTGGGCACGCTACCGCTTTGCCCACCCTACGTTCTACCATTATGGGTATATTATTAAATTTGAGATCCCTTAGCGCGTTCTTCTAGGATTGCAACAGCAGGAAGTGTTTTGCCCTCCAGATACTCGAGAAATGCCCCGCCACCCGTTGAAATGTAAGAAATTTGATCGGTTAAGTCGTATTTATCGATGGCTGCTAACGTATCACCTCCGCCAGCAATACTAAACGCATGACTGTTGGCAATGGCAATAGCTAATGATCGCGTTCCGTAGCTGAATTGTGGGAACTCAAATACCCCGACTGGACCATTCCAAATGATGGTTTTAGCGATAGCCAGAATGTCGATATAATGCGCGGTCGTTTCGGGACCCACGTCCATGATCATGTCGTCAATAGCAACATTAGCAAGTGATTTATTATAGGCTGGACACGTCTCTTGAAATGCTTTTCCGACAACAACATCCGTTGGAAGTATGATTTGGCATCCCGTAACGGCAGCTAACTCAAGTATTGAGCGAGCTTCATGTAATAAATTATTTTCGCATAATGACACGCCTATTTCTTTACCGTTGGCTTTAAGAAATGTGTTTGCAATACCTCCTCCTGGAATTAAAACATCCACCATTCCAACCATCTGTCTGAGCAGCGACAATTTTGATGAAACTTTCGCCCCACCAACAATAGCAATAATAGGTTTTTCAGGCGCTCTGAGTACTCGTTCTAGGGCTTCTAACTCTCTCGTTAGTAAAGGCCCTGCTACGGCAATGGGGGCATATTGTGCAATTCCATAGGTTGACGCTTGTGCACGATGCGCCGTGCCAAAAGCATCCATAACAAAAACATCACATAAATTAGCCAATTTTTTGGCAAGAATGGGATCGTTGCTTTTTTCCCCTTTATTGAAACGAACATTTTCGCATATTACTAATTCACCGGGCAGTACATCAACCCCTGTTAGGTAATCACTATCAAAACGTACCGGGTAATTCAATTGCTCGGATAGATAATTTGCAACGGGTTGCAATGATAATTTGGGGTCTACCCGGCCTTCTTCAGGGCGTCCTAGATGAGAAACAACAATCACAGCAGCTCCTGCCTCTAAAGCCATACGAAGTGTTGGTAATGCGGCTTGTAAACGTTGATCGCTGGTGATCATTCCGTCTTTGATTGGTACATTTAAATCTTCACGAATCAAGACGCGTTTACCTTGCAAATCAAGATCACGCATATTCAGCAGGCTCATATATGTTCCTTATCTGCTCATCATATAAAAGGCTGTATCTAACATTCGGTTAGAAAAACCCCATTCATTATCATACCAAGCAATGACTTTTACCAAATCACCTAAAACACGAGTTTGTGTTGTATCAAAAACAGCAGATGCCGGGTAATGATTAAAATCACAGGACACTAGTGGTTCGTCATTGATATGCAAAACATCATTTTGCGCTTGACGCATGATGTCGTTTATCTCATCAACCGTAGTGGGTCGTTTGGGAGTAAATGTGAAATCAATAGCTGAAACATTGATGGTCGGAACCCGCATTGCAAAGCCGTCTAAAAGTCCAACTAGTTCAGGTAAAACCAGACCAACTGCGGCGGCGGCGCCTGTTTTAGTTGGAATGATTGATTGTGTTGCGGAACGGGCACGATGTAAGTCACTATGATGTCCATCCAGAAGCATTTGATCCTTAGTATAGGCATGAATCGTATTTAATAAACCATGCCGAATTCCGATGGCATCGTTTAATGGTTTTACAACAGGTGCTAAGCAATTCGTTGTGCACGAAGCATTAGAAACAATGCAATGCGATGCGTGTAATATGTGATGATTAACGCCATATACAATGGTTGCATCAGCATCTTTTCCTGGGGCGGAGATCAACACTTTTTTTGCACCAGCGGTGATGTGTTGCATGGCATCCGCACGGCTGGTAAAACGTCCCGTGCATTCAAAGACGAGGTCAATATCCAGTTCTTTCCATGGTAAAGCAGCTGGATTTCGTTCGGTTGTTATCACAATAGAGTGACCATCAACTAGTAAGTTCTGACCATCGACCTCTACTTTGCTATGGAAGCGGCCATGAGTACTGTCATAGCGCGTAAGGTGCGCAGTTGTATTAATACCGGATGAATCATTAATTGCAACGACGTTAAAATCGTCTTGACGATTATTTTCGAATATTGAGCGTAAGATACAACGGCCAATACGACCATAACCATTAATTGCAACACGTACTGTCATACTTCATCTCCAATTTTAAAATAGCCGAAACAGTTTTTTCAACCGTAATCCCCAGATAAGAGTAGATTTCTTCGGCTGGTGCCGATTCACCAAAACGGTCGATGCCGATTACAGCACCATCAAGTCCAACAAATCGATACCAATAAGCCGTGGCACCGGCTTCAATTGCCACACGGTTTCTAATTGAACGAGGTAAGATTTGCTCTTGATAGGCCGTATCTTGTGCCAGAAAACGCTCAGCACAAGGCATTGATATGACCCGGGCACGAATGCCTTGATGTTTGACTTGTTTAGCGCTTGCTAGCGCAATTTGAACTTCAGAACCCGTCGCAATGAGAATGACATCTGGTGTGCCTTCGCAGTCACTTAAAATGTATCCTCCGCGTTTTATATTGTGCAATTGATTAGCTTGATGAGGTAGTGCGGGTAATGTTTGTCGAGATAGCAACAAACAGGACGGTCCATTGTGTTGCTCAATCGCCTGTTGCCATGCCACCGATGTTTCTAACAGATCAGCAGGTCTCCAAACATGCATATTCGGTGTCATTCGCAGCATAGCTGCGTGCTCGATAGGTTGATGAGTTGGGCCATCTTCGCCGAGGCCAATTGAGTCGTGAGTGTAAACAAAAATTACTCGCTGTTTCATCATGGCACACATACGTACCGCATTACGTGCATAATCGGAAAAAACCAAGAACGTACCCCCATACGGGATAAAGCCGCCATGCAATGACAAGCCACTCATGATAGCTGACATTGCAAACTCGCGTACCCCATAATGGATATAATTACCTTGAAAATGGCCGAATGAAATGGCTTGGGTTCCTGACCAATCGGTATTGTTCGAACCCGTGAGATCAGCTGAACCACCCAAAAGCTCGGGTAGTAAGTTGGCATATTGTTCTATGCATTGTTGAGAGGCTTTGCGCGTCGCTACAGCTTTCGTGTTGAGTAGACATTGGCTAATAAAGCCCTCACTATGGCGTTGCCACTGATCCGGTAGATCACCGTTGATACGTCGTAAAAAATCATGGTAATCTTTAGGTCGACGATTTTGATAGTCAACGCAGTTAAGAAGCCAGTGCTGTTCATCAGATTCACCTTGAGAGACGTGATTCCATGCCGCATAAATATCAGCGGGAATTTCAAAAGGTGGATAGGGCCAATCAAAATGTTTACGTAATTGTGCAATATCAGTAGCTCCTAGCGGAGCACCATGTGTTTTTTCACTACCGGCGGCAACCGAGCCAAAGCCAATCACTGTCTTGCAGATAATCAACGTTGGTTTGTTAACTTCCTCACGAGCATTGATGATGGCTTGTTCAATGGCTACGGCATTATGCCCGTCAACCTGATCAATGACTTGCCAATTATAGGCTTTGAATCGTGCACTGGTATCATCAGTAAACCAAGTTTCGACGTTTCCATCGATAGAAATGCCATTGTCATCATAAAATACAATTAATTTACCTAATCCCAATGTTCCCGCGAAAGAGCACGCTTCATGGGAAATACCTTCCATGAGGCATCCATCACCTGCAAAAACATAGGTGTAATGATCGACTAGCGTCGTGTATTGATCGTTGTATTGTGTCGCTAATATTTTTTCAGCGATTGCCATGCCAATTGCATTGGCAAGCCCCTGACCCAAGGGACCTGTGGTTGTTTCTACGCCGGGGGTATCGGTACACTCGGGGTGTCCTGGTGTTTTGGAGTGTAATTGGCGAAAATTTTTCAAGGCTTGGATCTTGAGATTGTAGCCACTTAAGTGTAAAAGAGAATAAAGCAGCATTGAGCCGTGGCCATTCGATATGACAAATCGATCGCGATTAAACCAATATGGGTTTTTGGGATTATGTTTTAAAAACGATGTCCACAGTACCGTTGCAATATCAGCCATACCAAGCGGCATGCCTGGGTGTCCAGATTGGGCTTGTTCAACGGCATCAACGCTTAAGAAGCGGATGGCATTAGCTTGTGCATTAGAAAAGCTCATGAATTTTCCTGGTCTAACAGCAAAGGCAGTATTGTCGCTCAGATGGTTAACTTCGGCAAGATGGTGAGTCCATTTTTGTTTTTCGAATAAAAATTTACTCTTTGATCATTTTATGAGATAATAGCGTAAATTATAATGCATATAATATAAGAAGTATATATGGCTATAACTGATTTTTTTAAAAATTTAGCGAATGGTATCATATTTACAGCTCCGCCTGAAGCTTCTGGGGCTGCAGAACCCGCTATTGTTGTAGATTCAGCAATGCTAAATAAGCAAGAAAATCATGACTCGTATGTTTTCAAATATCTGGATTCGTTAGTGAGTGACGACTATTTGGCACTTCTTGAGCCCAAAGCGTCAGGCGACCAGATCAATAGTGAGGACAATGTCCCACGCAGAACGTCGATTTTCACCCAGTATCCTTTAAAATCCGAAGTATATTCAACAAAACCTGTCGAAATGGAAAGCCTTGCTTCGAGATCGGTAGAGTCACCATTTTCTGATCACTCAAGTGACTCAGGCTCGCCTGACGCCGAGGCGCTCGAATCACCAACCACACGGGGGCTTTCAGCTAGTCCTGCGAACGTTCCTAGTGCTGAGGATAGAGATGATATTCTAAGTAAACTAGAACGTAAAAATAAAATATTACACAAACTCAAAATACTGAAAGACATTAAAAAATTATCTACTGACAAAGACAAAGCATCCGAAGCCGCTAAATTTTTTACCCCTTATGTTGATAGGCATTGGCAATTGGCTCGACAATATACGGTTCTTAGAAAAAAAATAAGAGATGATTTAGAGGATGCCGGAAAGAGGCAAAATGAAGCATTTGTCCAGAGACTGGGAGATGTTATGGTGCTAGCCTCTTTATTGGAGGCTGTTCATGAGCAAGGATTAAATGTTCCTCGAGAGAAACGAGTCTATCTTCGTGATCAAAAAGCATATGATCAGCTGTTAATTGACCAAAATATTGATTGTAATATTGCGGTTTATAAACTGTGTCTGGCATCAGAACATCCGAAAATGGTAGAAGGGTGTGTGTATTTAAAAACAAATGATGAGGGTAACATTTGTTACTCAGTTATTACTCCAACAGGCGAGCAAGTAGAGAATCAACCTACAGACATTTTGGCGCCGAAGGTTTTTACCGAACCGGAATTAAAGCGCTTTAAAAATAAAATTTTATCACTTGCTTTTAATAGAGGGCATACGGATTTTTCATGGGAAGATGATCCTGTTATTTCCGGTTTTGGAACACAAACGATTCGAGATTGGGTCCTAGAGAACAATTGGATTCGGTTATTGCTTTTGCGATTGCGACGCGATTGCTTTATGCTTCTTCCTTTCCTACAAGATCATCCGGAGTATCAACAGGGATTGAGAGCGGTAGAAAGTGGAGGAACATTCTTCTTTTTTTCTAATTTGGCCTGGATTTTTTTCCTACCGCGATTATTGACTAATATTGGCTTAATTTATAAGCACGTATTTGACGCATCTTCGATGACTGACATTGAACTTGAATTAGGCTGGAAAGTCAGAGCGCATGCTCAGTTTGTTCGCCGCTGGCAAGAGCTGGCGAATGATATGGCTTGGTTCAGCAATGGCATAACGACCTGTTTCTTTTTAGCAGGTAAAACACCAGTTATTGGAATGTATCTAGGTGTTGCCATGCAGGGCTATGATCTTGTCGTTGCGTCAGTTCGGTTTTACATTGAAATAAAGCGTTACAATGAGATTAAGAAAGACTACCTTGCTGCACATATGGAGAAGGAGTCGCAAGAGATGCGGGAATTTCTACAAGAGTTAGAAGAGCGGATGGCGTTTGATCGTATGGCACTGGGTTGGAATGTATTTAATTTTAGTGTGCTATTGCTCTGTGTGTGTTTAACAACCGTGACAGGTAGTCCGCTTATCCCACTGATTGCCGCCACATTGGCCGTCGTTATGACGTTGATTCATTATGCAGCGACAAGATGGTTTGAAAGTAAGCGTTTGGAATTAAATTATGGAAATCAAGTTATTCCTAACACGGCACGCTGCTCAATCATGACGAATCAGATACCGGCTGAAAAAGCGTCTGATATTCCTCTGGGTATTTTTTCTGCCGGTTATATTCGAGTACATGATGTCAGCATGACATGTTGCACGTGTCTGATGTCAGTGAAACCAGACTGGTCAAATGTTTCAATAGGGGATTTCAAAGCCGCGTATATTCGTGCAAAAAACGAAGACGATGGGTTGGACAATCTTTATTATGTTAATAAAGTGTCGAAAACAATAACTCAATTAAAGATGGGTGATGACTCTTGGACGGATTATGATTCGAACGTAACTAGCAATAATCAGCCTAGTGCTGTAACAGTAAATCAATTAAGTGAAATCAAGCGATTAACAAAGCACACTCATGGTGTAAATGAGTTGTTTTATGTAAACAAACAAACCAATGTGCGGATTGATTTAAGAGTGAAATACGACGTCAATGATGAGTTATTAGCGGTATTTGATGAGGCTATATTTTCGAACACGGGTTCTTTTTCAATGACAACGACTGATGCTCCAAATGCGGACTTGTCAAACATTGACTTCGGTTCTTTCAATGCTGGGTATGTGCGTGTCATTGATGATGACAACAATATTAATACTCTTTATTATGTTAATCAGCTAATAGGAAAATCAACTCAATTGAGCGGCGTCACAGCTGATATTTTGGCGGTTTATGACTCAGAGATTGCGGGTTCAGCTGTTGCTAAAGAATTATCGGTAAAAGATCTAAATCAAATTACATTACTAACAAAACATACTCATTTAATAAAAACCAAAACGATTACCAAAAATCAATTTGAGAAAACAAAAGATATAAACGATCTAATAACAAACCTAGAAAAGGAAAACAAACAAAATACGAGTAGGATGGCCTCAGTTAAGAAAAGTATGAATGAGCTAACATTAAATATTATGGGTTAACGTTGCAACCCGTTTTTCAACGGTGGTATGCTTGCTGTCACACATGGGCGATTCACCAGCGCGATTGAAACGAGGCAAGCATGGCAACTCACTTATTACCGACCTTTTCTAACATAGATATGGATACCTATGTTTCACGGCTTGATGCTATTTTGGCGAGCCATCTGCAGCATATCACTGATATTTTGAACAATACCACCGTGTTTACATGGGATAATTTGATGCGTCCCTTGGATGATATGGATGATGAGCTGGAACGATTTTGGTCCCCAATGTCTCATGTGCATGCCGTAGTTAATTCCCCCGCTTTACGAACTTGTTATCAAGCCTGTTTGCCTAAGTTGTCAGCTTATGAATCGGCAATTGGCCAAAATCAGGCTTTGTATGACGCCGTTAATGCATTGGATAAGTCGATGCTTGATTCGGTTCAATGCAAAATTGTGGATGATGCGTTGCGCAATTTTAGATTATCGGGAGTGGCACTCTCATTAGAACATAAACGTCGCTTTGAAGCGATTTCAACGCGATTATCAGCGTTATCGAATCAATTTGAAAATAATATATTGGATGCAGTTCAAGACTTTCATGCGCACATTACCGAGTCTGTTCGATTGGCGGGTTTGCCAGAACACACCCTAGCCAGCGCAAAAGCTTTGGCTGAAGAGAAAAATTTGAGCGGTTGGGTATTGAATTTAGAGCATCCTTGTTTCGTAGCGGTAGTGACCTATGCTGATGATCGTGCTTTGCGAGAAACGTTTTACCAAGCATACAGCACTCGAGCATCTGATCAGGGGCCTTCTGCTGGGAAGTTTGATAATACTCAGAACATGGATGAGATATTGGCATTGCGTTTTGAGTCCGCACGATTACTTAATTTTGCAAATTACGCCGAATTGTCATTGGCAACTAAAATGGCTGAGTCAACTCAACAGGTCGATGACTTTCTTACTGGCTTGGTGAGTCGCGCACGTGCGCAAGCTGGTGTGGAGTTTCAGGAGTTGGAAGCGTTTGCACGAGAAGAGTATCAAATCAGTGACATTATGCCTTGGGATGTGGCTTATTTGTCTGAAAAAAAACAACACGCGTTATTTGAAATTTCGCAAGAAATGTTACGCCCCTATTTTCCCCTCGATCAAGTGATGAGTGGTTTATTTACTATTGTTAATAAGTTATATGGTATGACACTTGAGCTGGTCAAAGACGTTGACACGTGGCATCCCGATGTCACGTGTTACTGCATCTTGGATGAAACAAAGAATGTACGAGGTTATGTGTATGTTGATTTGTTTGCCCGTCCTCATAAACGTGGCGGAGCTTGGATGGATTCTTGTCAAAGTCGCTTTAAGCGACTTGATGGCAGTATTCAATTACCTATTGCAACGTTAACGTGTAATTTTGCTAAGGCTACTGCGAAAAAACCTCCCGTGTTATCTCACGATGAGGTATTGACCTTATTTCATGAATTTGGACATTGCTTGCACCATGTATTGACACAAGTTGATTACATCAGTGCCTCAGGTGTTCATGGTGTTGAATGGGATGCGGTGGAGCTTCCGAGTCAGTTTTTTGAAAATTGGTGTTGGGAAGAGCACGCTTTGGCTTTATTAACGAAACATGTTGATACGGACGAGTCATTACCAGCCACGTTATTTCAGCAGCTGATTGCCGCGAAAAACTTTCAATCGGCGATGGGTATGATGCGGCAGTTGGAGTTTTCGATTTTTGATTTTCGCATTCACCAAGAATACGTAGGTCCTGATCCGACGTTTATACCGAATGTGTTGGCTGATGTACGCAAAAAAACAACGGTTGTACCGATTGCTCCTTACAACCGTTTTCAACACAGTTTTAGCCATATTTTTGCGGGAGGGTATGCGGCAGGCTATTATAGTTATAAATGGGCTGAGGTGTTATCAAGTGATGCTTTTGCACGCTTTGAAGAAGAGGGTGTCTTTAATGAACAAACGGGTCGAGATTTCTTGCATAATATTTTAGAGGTCGGAGGTTCCCGTAAAGCGTTACCAGCTTTTGTGAGTTTTCGAGGGCGAATGGCGACCGTGGATGCATTGCTTCGACACACAGGGATCATGGAATGAGTGACGTATTAAGTCCGCTATATGACATTCCAGTACAAGATAGTAATGGTAACAATGTGACATTGAAACCGTATCATGGCAAGGTCATGTTGATTGTCAACGTGGCAAGTCGTTGTGGGTTTACCCCACAGTACAAGGAGCTACAAGCTCTGTATGACGAATACAAGGACCGTGGATTCACAGTCCTTGGTTTTCCCTGTGATCAGTTTTCGCATCAGGAGCCTGGTAATGAAGCTGAAATCAAAGAGTTTGCCACCAGTTGCTTCCGTGTGACGTTTCCCTTATTTGCCAAATTAAATGTAAAAAAACCTGATCAAGCAGCGCTATATACTTATTTATCTAAACATATTGAAAAGAAACCATGGATATTTATTCCATGGAATTTTACTAAAATCTTGGTAGATGCTGAAGGACGAGTATTAAGGCGATATTTACCGATAACGTCATTTAAAACCATTCGAAAGACATTGGACCTATTATCCTAGAAATATTAGTGCAATAGGCCTCCTCGCTATGGCTTCAACTTCTTTTTCTAGGATTATAGTTGACGGCATGCTATTAAATAAGCCGCTTCATCTGGTTCGCCTTGATTTCGTTGGGCGTGCCACAAACACTCTGCGAGCGGTTCCATGATGAGATGTTCCACCGTGTGTGCGTCCGTGTGTTTTTTTAACAACTGTTGAAACGCAGTAGTGATACCGAAAGGACGATTCGTCGCCACCTGATCTCGAATGGTGAGGTGAAGCCCCATATGCAGGAATGGATTGGATTGCCCTAGTTCAGGAAAATAAGAAGATTGAGCGTCACCCGAACTGAGTAAAATATGGTATTCAGGATGCCGTAAGATGACATCAATCAATTGTTGCTCCACAGGCAATAATGGTTTTTTTTGATTATATTTTTGCCAACTTACAAAAAACATTTGCCGAGTATCTTGAATAGTGTTGCCATAAAACATGGTGTTTTTTAGCCATCAAAAATTAAAGTACAAGTTTAACTCATATACAAAAGAACCTCCAGGATTTACGACAAAGATGCTGTTCTTGAAAAGACAACAACCAGAGCTTTCCGACCTTGTGCGTTTCTTTACCAAGTTCAATCGAAACATAAATTATTCTGTAAAATCTAAGGTGATAAAGTACGCCTCCTTAAGTGAATGCCATTGCAGGCCGCTACATACATTCACCCAGAATTGCTGGCGCTATTATTTCAGCAGTTCTGGATGAGTTGATCAAGCCAAAGCTATAGCGCGTTTCCGCCTCTATTTAAAATATTCTTTCGCACAATTCTACTATCCTTGAGGCCAGATTATCGATAATATCGCCCATGTTGATATGCACGCTGTGTTCATGATACCCGCTCGGTCGTAGGGTGGGCAAAGGCGCGTCAGCGACGTGCCCACCCTAATCCAACCAATCATGGACGAGCTT
>JAUYQG010000165.1 GCA_030695645.1 Legionellaceae bacterium | reverse complement strand
TTGGACTTTGGACAAAAAGACATGAAAAAAGCCTCATGTCTTTCTGTCCAAGAAACTTGAGATCCATTACTCTCAACCAGTTCATTAATTACACTATATGCAACTGTTTTCATAAAATAGTTCGATTTCACCCAGTAATATATGTCTGTAAATTTCACAGATCTGAAATTATTTGGACGGAATTGCATGCGTTTTTTTGCATGCAGTTTTGTCCAAAGTCCAAGTATAAAAACCAAAAATATTTGTATCTATTCACCACAAATCTGACCGTTCTCCGAGAGTAAACAGCATCCTCCGAGCAGTTCCGATTTTTCAATACTAAGGAACGGGGAAACAAGAGGATTGACCACGAGCTGAATTTTTTTGTAACAGAGTTGTTACAAAAAACACAGACTTTGACATATTCCTGTTACATCATTTGCTTATACTAATGGAGCCTTGAAAGAGGTTTCATCAATTAACGATAGGAGTTTTAAAATGAAGATTAAAACAATTGTATTAGCAAGTGTATTAGGTTTTTCTTATTTAGCATCGGGGGTCTCTTTTGCAATGCCAGACGCTCATAATGACCAAGGTGCTGAGCCTGCTCATTGTAAGCAAGTTCATCATGTGCGAAAAGCTTTGTTTTTAACTGAGCAACAACATGTCGAACTCAAGCAGATCAGGCATCATCATGACGAACAAATATCGCCATTGCTGCATGAAAAACACGCATTAATTGTTAGACTGGATGGCCAAATCGTTACACCAGGGACTAAGTTAAATGATTTGGAAACACTTGTTCAACAAATTAACCAACAAAATGAAAAGATTTTAAAACTTGACACGGCGACAAAATTTGAAGTGTATCAAAAAACCGGCGCCTTATTACCACCACCGCCGCCACACCATGGCGTTTTGTAAATAGGATTATGAATACGTCGTCCAGACCCTAAATTTCTGGACGACATTAGAAAATGTGTTTAGGTAGGGTAATGATTACACGTAATCCCCCCTCAACTCTATTGTTGAGTTTGATGGATGCATGATGCTTTTGTAAAATCTCTTGTGTAATCGTTAATCCAAGGCCTGTGCCACCTGTTTCACGTGATCGTGAATGTTCATGACGGTAAAATGGCTTGAAAACATGCTTTAAGGTCTGGTCGTCAATTCCTTGACCATTGTCCTCAATAGTAATGTTGATTTCTTTATGATCAGAATGTAAAGACACAGAAACCATGTCGCCATAATGCAATGCATTCTGAATGACATTGTTGAAAGCACGTTTTAAGAGATTGATACAACCTACATAGGGTAATTTTTCGATATCACTGACGAATTGGATACGTAAGCCCATGTCAACAGCATCGTCGCATATGGCATTTAACATACCCACCAAATCAAAACGGAGTTTTGTTTCATCGTGATTTAGTTCTTTGAAATAATCCAATGTTTCATGAATCATCATTTCCATATCAGAGATGTCTTGAACAATTTTGTGATAAAGATCATGTTGTTGTAGATACTCCGTACGCAATTTTAAACGAGTTAGAGGTGTACGCAAATCATGTGAAATAGCCGCAAGAACGTAAGTACGATTATCTAAAATTTGATTTGTTTTTTCTTGTAATTCATTGAGATATTGAAAAATCAACTGCTGCTCTTCATCCCCAACGAGAGGAATAGGTTGCCAAGTATCTTGTTTTTTTGCATAGTTTAGATGTTCTATTAACATTCTAAATGAGTTGTTTAATTGATTCACAACCCAATAGTTCCATAAAATTAATACGATAATTAAACTAAAACCGAGGATAAAAGGTATCAAAACAAATAAAGTTTTATTGAATTTCGGTGAATTTATATTGATGTTTAACCATTGATGTTGCTGAATTTGAACAGAGAGCGATATCGATTGATGACGGCTCGTCTCTTCAATTAAATAACTGGGTAATAATGTGGCAAATTTATGTTTAGGATATTTGGGATGATTGGATATGGACAACAGGATATGCGGATGACGCTTTTCAAGTAAGCTGGGCCATTGTGATTCGGGCTGCGATTGTAAACGCGCGGTTAATGTTGCAAGATTAACAGCGACATCAGGATGCACGGAAAACGTTTTCATGGTAACGATATAATACAGCGCAAGAGACACTCCTGTGATCAAAATCACAAAATTCCCAGCACTTAGTTTGTAAAACATTTTTTTTGCTTGTTTAGTCAATGTCATGATGATAGTTCCACCGTTGCTTGCAATTGATACCCACCGCCACGTACTGTCTTTAATAATTGAGGGTTTTTAGGATCAAGCTCAATTTTTTTGCGCAATCGCCCAATGAGTACATCAATAGCGCGATCAAATGGGTTATTTTCTTTATCGTATAATAAATCTAATAATTGTCCTCGACTCAATATGCGGTTTGGATGTTCTAAAAAGATATTGAGTACATCATATTCACGCTGACTCAATATGATAGCTATGTCATCTTGACCAATTAAGCAATGTGTTTCTCGATCCAGTCTCCAAGATGAAAATCGAATTTTTTTCAATGGATGACTGAATTGACGAGAGGGAAGTAACTCGCCTTGCGTACGCCGCAAATTAGCTTTAATTCGTGCCAATAACTCTCGCGCGTTAAATGGTTTCGTCATGTAATCGTCAGCCCCCAGCTCCAAGCCAACCACACGATCAGCCGTGCTATCAGCGGCACTTAGCATGATGATTGGAATATCGTGATCGTCGCGTATTGTTTTACATAGATCAAGGCCATTCGGACCTGGAAGCATAATGTCTAGTATGATGAGATCAATAGCGTGATCTTGTAATAAATGCTTTATTCTACGACCATCATTCGCTGAAGTAACGTGATAACCGTGTCTAATAAGATAATCACTAATGAGTTGATTTATTTCCTTATCATCATCGATGACTAAAATATGAGCTTTATTAGTATACCCCGACATTATGATCACCAGTTATTCATTTAGGATTGTATTATAACATATGATATGGTGGCATATAAACTCGATTTTAGCCATTTTTATAAATGCGATTACCCCCCCGTCTTTGCTTCGCTAACGCTCTTATATATATTACTTGACTAACCCAGTCTGTTTTAATGATGCTCAAAACTCCAGCGCTCTCCATCTATTGGTGCGACATAAAAAGATACAAAAAAATCAAAGTGCTCATAAATGTGCTATTCTATACATATATCCATTAACTATTAGACTAAATATGGCTAAATTCCCATCTATTGGATTCTTTAGAAACTTTAACAAAAAAGTTATTCCCGTTAGCACCGTTTCGGAAACAGATGATATGCGAGCATCAATCCCAACGTCGATCAAAGGGAAAACTAAGCCTAGTCAAAACCTCTTCATTTCCTGCCTTTCCTGCATCATTTTGTCCAATTTATCTTCAAAAATTAATCCTTCTGATCTTTTATCTGAAAAGTCAGATGTTGCTAGTGTAATGGGTAACACGCTTCCACCATCAGCTGCTTTGTCTCCTACGGATGTGGAAATGGATATCGTCCGATTAGTGGTTGACACTCTTTCTGAAAATAGTCTTCCAGATGAAGACGAGATCTTAACTCAATCCATTGCTGATGCTTTAAAAAATCTGATAATCAATGCTGAGAATCAAGGCAATATACCACCGGAAACCCCGTTTTGTTTGTCTGATAAGCAATCAATCGAAGAGTCCTTGGAATTTTTATCGACAATGGAACCTATAATAAAGTCGGATGTACCTATTTACGTGACGGCACTAATTTATCTCGGTAAATATTTTACAGAAAACCCAGACGATTACTTGCATAAGGATAATTTACAGTCTTTATTGATAGTTGCGTTTCGCTTGGCTGATAAACACTCAGATGATTATCATCATTTGACAAGCGAATATCTAGAAGGGATACGTGAATACGGAGTACCATTCCCATGTTCATTAAAGCAACTAAATAACTTAGAATCTGTTTTTTTAAAAAAATTAGATTGGAAGCTTGAATACGAGCCCAAAGTTTATGAGCAAATGAAAGCAGACCTGCTTCGAGGCGATATACCTCAGCAATTGAAAACTCTTTCAGAAGAAAATAGAGAGACTCCAGCTCCACATCACTGAAACATTTAATATGGGTCTTGCATTTTCTCTTATTATCCGTTTCTCTTTTTGTGAATAACTTATTTAAGATGGCATTAATCAGATTGTATCATTAGCCAACATTTTATCGTAACCAATTGAAAATATATGACTTTTTTATTTTGAGCTAACAATGTGCAAACGTTAATTATCCACAAAATCTGTGGATAATTATGTGTATAAACAATTAAAACCATTGAAAACATAGATTGTTATCTCCGTGATACAGAACCTTCCAATCTGTTTCAATTTATAAATTTACAGCGATAAACAAATAATTGTCGTGTTGAAATTGCAGCGGAAGGTTGTCGTTCGCAATATTTAAAATGTCGTTCTACGCATGCTTTTTCATCGTTAAAATCCATGAACCATACGTCTTTCGTATTATTTGCAATTTGACGATCTAACTCAGCACGCCAAAATTGATAGGCATTCTGCTTGTAGGTGCAATCTATAGTATAGATCAATGGCTTGGCTTTTAAAAAAAATAAATGACGGGCTACAATCCAACCCGATGTAACGACTAACTCAGACTGCTCTGGATAATCTTTGTTGAATTGCTGTATCAATTTATAATCGGTATAGTTATTTGATGGTACAAAATGCAAGCAAGTATTCAATAGAATCAATATACTAATCAATATATTGACTCCAATATAAGCATACATCATACCCCTCAGCTTTTTTTGATATTGCTGTAAGCCGAATCCCATTAAAAGTGAGCTCATTAATACATATTGCGCAAGCCATGTGACGCGGAAATCAGTCGTCATAGCAAGTAGGGTATAAAATCCTAGAAATCCAATGGCTATGATAATCAAGAGTCGAATAATGACACTGTTTTCAGATTCACGTTGTTTGATTAGCAAGAAAGGAGCTAGGATCATAACATTTATTGAGGGTAGTATTTTGTATGCAAAATTTTGTAACAATACTAACCAAAATTTAAAGTGTCTATCGGTATGATGGGCGTTCATTTGATAATCAATTGATACCCAATCATGCTGGATATTCCAAATAAGAACGGGTGAAAACATAAGCAATGCTAATAGTATGGCACCGTAAAAATGTTGATTTTTTAATAGGCGAATATAGTTAGTGGAAGAAATAAAAAACAATAAGCAGCCTATCAATACGATACCTGTATACTTCGAGAGTAATAAAAATCCAACTGCAACCCCAAGACAATATAGTGTTTTGACGTTATTTTTTTTGATATATGAGATGGCATAGTACAAGCTACAGGCCCAAAAAAATGTCAATGGAGTGTCGTAGGTCACTTGAACGAGCAAATCCTGTGTCACCAACGGTGAAGTGAGCCAAAGCAGCGTAGCTATATAACAAGCTTTTTCGTTTAAGAACATGGACGCTGTTTTATAGACCACATAGCCAGTCATCGCGGTAAACAAAACGGATATGAATGTTAATGCATACAGCGTATTTCCCATGAATAAAGTAGTTAACCGAATGATATACGCAATTAAAGGGGGGCCGTCATAGTATGATAAAGCTAAATGACGACTCCAATCCCAATAGTAATAAGTATCAAAAGCTAATAAATTAAATGGAGCAATAACACAAATAAGCAAAAAGTAGCCCAAAACCAGTTGTCGTAAAACTGTGTTGTTTGTTACTACGTCTATTGCGTTTTCTGAAGTCAGAGATAAGTTCAATGAAGTCGGCTTATTTTCTCGTGTTATTTGGCACAACAATAACTTATCGTTGAGGTGATCTCAATGTTTAACTGAGCATAAAAATAAAATGCAGTAGAGGCAGATCCACTGATACCTACTGCAAACCCAATACCACCAGCAACTGCCCCGGATTTGATGGATGGTGAGTTAATTGCAAGCAAAAAAAGTGGGCATCCAGCGTCTCAGAAACCTCTTTAATCACTGCCACTGCCGGGAGATCCTTCGCGCAAAAAGACGCGCTCAGGATGACGTACCTGGGGAGTTACAAATAATGCTCACTATAGTACTTCAAGTTTTTAAAATGCTTCTGGCCATTGCATCGCACTGTGCAGTGCACGTAATATTTCAATGGTATTGTTTTTATTGGACTTTGGACAAAGATGTGATCTTTTAATTTGGACTTTGGACAAAAAGACATGAAAAGGGCCTCATGTCTTTCTGTCCAAGACATTTGAGATCTGTTATTCTAAATTAGATTACTAATTATCCTGAATGTATATTCTCTTACAAATAAAGCCGGTTGTGTCACGTATTTT
>JAUYQG010000160.1 GCA_030695645.1 Legionellaceae bacterium | reverse complement strand
TTAACACAGCGTGCATATCCACTTGGGCGATATTATCGATAATCTGGCCTCAAGGATAGTAGAATTGTGCGAAAGAATATTTTAAATAGAGGCGGAAACGCGCTATAGCTTTGGCTTGATCAACTCATCCAGAACTGCTGGATCCCTACAGAGATTCCCGCTTAAATCGTATGCCAGCCTAAAAAACACAGGTATGTTTCAAATTTAACCAAATAAGATTTTGACATCACTTACACTCCCTTTTTATACCAAAGAACATACGCCCCTTTTCTATTAAAAGAGCACCTACAGACAATAAAAACCAAGAACGAACTATTTTTATCCGCTCAAGATTAAGCAATTAACCACCCACTTCCAAGTTTTATGCAAACCATCCGCTGATAAACTCCCTCAGGATCCAGTCAAAATGAACAGGAAAATGCTTTGATGATAAATATATTTACAAAAATGAGGGGGTCTAATTTCTTGCAATTTTCATCCATTTTTTAATTGTATCCTCTGTTTTATCAAACACAGAAAGTAGTTGTAGGTATAATTTTTCAGCTAATTTGGAATGCCCAGCCTTGAGATAACGTTCAAGGTATTGGCATGCGTATTTCATATTTATAAGCCCTGTACAAGCAGCACCTCCTTTCATTTTGTGCGCTAACCTTTCAATTTCAACCCAGTCTTTTTTTGCATAAGCGGCTTCAATGGCCGCTTTTTCAGTCGGTATTTCTTGAATAATCAGCGAATTTAGAACGTCATTGCATCCTTGTGTAATGCAATTTTTATCTAACCAATAAACATTATTTGGCATACAGCTAATAATTTTTTGATAATAGTTATGGACTTCTTGAGTACTTTTCATATGTGCTATGGCAGAAGGGAGCTGTTGTTTATTTTTCTTTTTTTTAGTTTTTTTCATCACTATCCCAGTATTACAGTTTGTTTTTATTAAAATACTCCAGAAGACAAGTCGCCAGCTTATAAACATGAGGTTCTTGAAACATTGTTTCATGATTTCCGGGTACAATAAATGTACTAATTGGTTTATTCGTAAAATTTTCCCAATGATTAAAGGGCGAATCAATCTCAGAAAATACAGGCATTAATTCTTGAGATTTAAATAGAGCAATGGGCTGTTCAATAAGTCCTAATTGATAGTTCCATAACAAATTTAGTCGGAACCATTGAATATCAAACAATATTTCTGGCGGCGGTAAACCATATTTTTTAAAGTCTGTTTTTAATTCTTCATGTTGGCGAAGCATTGAATTTCTAAAGTAATTATCATCAAGCAGACTATTAGGGTAAACTGCCCAACCATCAAATACTATAATGGAGGAGGTGTCCTCATTATTTTTTCTTAATTGGGAAGCAATTTCTGCAGCAACCGTTGCGCCAAAGGAGGCTCCACCAATTAAATAAGGGCCTTGAGGTTGAATTTTTCTAATATGAAATAAATAAAAAGCAGCCAGTTCTTCAATACTGTTCAACACGGGTTTTTCAAGTTCTATACTTGGATCTTGAATGCCATATATTGGACGTGAGATCCCGAGTAATTTTGATAAATGAGGAAACCAGAACACAGTCCCACCAATTGGATGAATTAAAAATAGAGGTGTATTCGAACCATGAGGTTGTAAACAAATAACGGGGTTAGGTATTTGATCAGTATATTCTGGAATGACAGTAGAGTTCATATGTTCCTGTAATGTCTTTATGTGTTCTGCCTGAAGCTTGACTGTATTATATATAAATATGTCTCTAAATTTCATAGAGATACCAAATTTTTCATGAATGAGGGTTAATAGTTTAAGCGCTAAAAGTGAATGGCCTCCCGCATCAAAAAAATCATCTTCCAAAGTAATTGTATTCATTTCTAGAACTATTTGCCAAATAATAAGTAGGTCGTGCTCATACTGTAAAAGTTCACCCTCTTCAATATTTATTTTAATTGTTGAGTTAAAATTTGGTTCAGGTAAGGCACTGTTATCAACCTTACCATTAACAGTTAAAGGGATATGTTCTATTTGAATATATGCTTTAGGTATCATAAAGATTGGGAAGTGCGCTTTTAAGTGATTTTTTATTTCTGTAATATTTAGCTCTTTACCCGCAACACTTATTAAGTAACACGCTAAATAATCGTGTCCATGACTATCGACTTTTTTGACTACAATACAATCAGAAATATAATCATGTGCGATAATACTTAATGCAATTTCTTTGGGTTCGATGCGGACCCCATTAACTTTAACTTGATCATTATTTCTTCCTAAATACTCTAAATCACCATTAGGAAGCCATCTTGCTAAATCACCTGTTCTATAGAGCGTTGGATATTTTTCTGTTTCAAATGGATTAGCAATAAAAAATTCTTGAGTTAATGATTCTCTATTATGATAACCAGTTGATAAACTTAGACTTCCAATCAATAGTTCACCTGCTTCTCCGATTGTGGTGAGGTTTCCTTGTTCATTTACTAAGTAAATAGAAGTATTAGCAATTGGTTTACCAATAATATTATTATGGAGATCAGTTTGTTCTGATTTTATTTCATGAAATGTGATATCAATCGTAGCTTCAGTCGGGCCGTATAGATTAATTAATCGACATTTTAAGCGTTTAAAAAAAGAAACCTTAATCTCAGGTCTTAATGATTCCCCGCCTACAAATACTTTTTTTAATGATTTACATAAACCAACTCTTTTGTTATCTAAAAATAATTTTAGAATGGAGGGAACCATTTGAATAATTGTTATTTTGTGTATGAACACTAAATCGATTAAAGATTCTGGATCGGCATGTGATCCGGCAGGGGCAATGATTAATTGTGCTCCGCAAAATAATGGTATAAATAGTTCCCAAACTGAGGGGTCAAATGATAAAGGTGTTTTCAATAAAATTTTATCAGTAGAGTTAAAATGAAATTGTTCTTGCATCCAAGACATATGGTTATTAACGGCATAATTTGTAATTTTTACACCTTTAGGAACTCCTGTAGTACCGGATGTATACATTAAATACGCTAAGTCATGGCTTTGAGCTTTAGAGTTGAATTCACTAGATTGTTCTCCTATTATATTATTAATTGATTCAATATTTATTATTTTTGAGTTAACCTGTACTAGGTTATGTTGTAAATTTTCCGTGGAAATTATGAAGTTAGCTTCACTATCTTGAATCATAAATAAAATTCTTTTTATCGGGTAATTTATATCCAATAGAACGTAGTAACAACCCATTTTTATAATAGCAAGTATTGCTATAATCATGTCTACGCCTGGATTAAGATATATTGCAATTGGACTTTTTATAGAAATTCCAATGTGTGTTAAGTAATTTGCCATTCGGTTAACGGACTGATCTAATTCTTTGAAAGTTAATGTGCTTTTATTAAATTGAATAGCAATAGAATCTGGATATCGCTGAACTTGCTTTTCAAATAAATTAGGAATTGTATCCTCCCTATTTAGGGATAAATCCGTGCCTTTGCCAATGTATTGGCCTGCATTTTTTTTGTATTCAATTTTATGCATTAGATTACCCCCTGTATTTAACTTATCGGCACAGATATCCTAAACTTGACGAAGTGGCGTTTTTCATCCAAAATAATCTTTTTTTATCCATTGATGCCTAGATTTGGCGCAAGAATGGGACGTTATTTCTGGCCCGTTCCTTAATAACTGGAGTTTGGACAAACCTCGATCGAATACGAGCCCGTGACCGTGGGCGTGCCCGAGCCCGCCCGAACCCGTTTAATCTGATTTTTGAGCCAATTTGGTCAACATCATAATGATCCGAATCAGTAATTCACGACCTTTCTGATAATTGTCTTCATGTATAATATCTAATCGTTTAGCCACCTCAAGTATTGCGGCAG
>JAUYQG010000159.1 GCA_030695645.1 Legionellaceae bacterium | reverse complement strand
CACTTGTTTCACTGGAAGTGCCAAATATTATATCTGTACAGTCACTTTTTAAGTTTAAAATACCAAGTGGAACTAACGTTGCATCTGCTGCATAATCATGGTCAAGTCCTTGTGGGGCTTCACTTGCCCGAGTTTTTCCATAAATCCTTTTTTAAGCAGCTCTTGCCTGACTGATTTTGCCGTTATTTTCAAGCGTCTTTGATCGTTATTTTTATTTTATCAGTCAACATCCCTGTACAACCTTTCATTCCTTCAGTTTAAAGATGGGATGGATTTTACCTCATACTGAGCATTTACATCAAATATCCCCTGCCGGTTCCGAACTGGTGGGCACGCTACCGCTTTGCCCACCCTACGTTCTACCATTATGGGTATATTATTAAATTTGAGATCCCTTACAGTACGGGAAAATAATAAAGCCGCTATCGCGCTCTATAAAAAATTTGGATTTGTAGCGGAAGGGATTCATATAAATGGTGTCTGCATTGATGGTCAGTATGAAAACCATATTTTCATGGCATTGCTTTTTGATGCTTAAATACGAGTCTAAATGATAATACTATTTCGGCATGCAAAACCTATTATGGAATATGGTTCGTGCAATCATGGTCATTCAATTGATAGATTGAATGACTATAACTCAACGATAAATTTAAAATTGGATGATCTTGATGCATTGAGCGACGAACTGAAAGCAATTGTACTCCAAAATAATCCTGTGATCGTATACTCATCAGAATTGCCAAGATCTATAGCAACAGCCGATTATATTTTTAATCAGCTGTGATTAACTATCAATAAGAATGGAATATTTTCTGAATTTGATCTTAATATCTTTAAAATACCCAAGGTTAAATTGACTGTACAGGCTTGGTTTTTTATATCAAGGATCACATGGTTTTTTGGTATAAGAAACAACGCAAAAACTTTTTTACAAGAAATAAATCGCTCCAAAATGGCCGAAAAAATCCTTGAAAAACATCATCATGAAAACACAACAGTCATCCTTGTTGGCCATGGCCTAATGAATAGATTTATTGCAAGATATTTTCAAAAAAGTGGCTTAGAAGTTACAAAGAGAAAACAAAATAATCTCTACGTAATTAAATAATCATTCATAATAATCCAAACTAACGGGTGGCTTAGTTGGTTTTGGGAGTCCTATAAGTAAATAATGAAACAAATGTATCAACAGATGGTAAATAAACGGAGAAACCCCTCCATCACGCACTGAAACTATCAGCTATTGATAATTTCAATGGTTATCATTAAAATATCATCAATTAAAAATTAAACCTTATAAACCATGGCCAATAAAAAACGCAAAGTATCTCTGGATGATTATGTGCCCTGTTATCAATATTTTCATCGGGCCATGCAAAACAATCGATTCATGAAAGGCGATCAGTATAATACCGTTCGTGCCCAAGCAATCATGTCCTTTGCTAAATTAAAAAATAATGCGCACGATGAGGAGTGTGTACATTTGTTGCAATTATGGCTGGATGATTTCGTGGATTCAGAAACCTGGAGTCGCTGTTATCGCGCTCTGAATCAAAAAAAGTATCTGGTAGAGAATAACCAACGTACCATCACCATTAGTGATGAAGCCTATAACACATTAAAAGACCTCGCAAATAAAAAAAACATCAGTCTGTCACAGCTTATCATTGATGGCTGTACCTTCTTGCAAAGCAGTGATGAAGAATCGACTAAACCATCAGGCAAGGTTTTAGACGTTGGCGCATTAAGACCTTTGAATATCAGTTCAACACCATCAGCGCTTAGCGGACTGGATATGTCTGTTACTTCAGGTCGTACCAATGTCATTTCATTGTTTGGTGAAGAACTAATTGAACCCCCTGATGAGGAAGAGTTAGATCCAGAGCTTGATTCCTTTTATTTTGGTGAAGTTCGTGAATGGCCACGTAAACCAGAAGGTTATGATTTCAGGACCAATGAATCCTATAAAAAATACCGAAAATACATCGAACGCATTACAGTTAAACAAGATGAAGAACTGTTGGGCTACTTTAATAAAACGAGTAACCATTCACCACAACCCGCCCCTGCGGGTCGGACCGTGGTGATGCAACCGCTCCAGCATTAGATTGTTATTACTTTTCAGTAAAGAAAACAGCAGGCAATTTCCCATCAAACAACGTTTTTAAGGCATCTGTTGGCGTCACGCCATGTTTTTGAGCGGTCAGCAAATAACTTCGAACACGACAAAATATTTTGGCACCATCCATCGATTTAAAACACCCTGATATTTTCTGTTGTACTTTCGTCATCCTGATGTCATTTTCGCCCCTGTTATTTGTAAAAGGCACGTCTGTTTCGACCATAAAGCGGAGAACATCATTTTCAAAATCACGCAGTCGTTCCAGTAGATTACGCTCTTTTGGTTTTTTCTCTCGGCCTCGTTTTTTGCTTTGGTTTGGCTCGGGTGGTGGTAATGGCATTTCAGCTTCACCCGTCTGTATAATTTGACGGAAGCGCATTCGATACGCATCAGCTGTAGCATTATCAAGGCAGTTTTTTTCTGTTTTATTCACAGTTTCATTAATTTCAAGCAAAAGGTCTTGTATGGATTTAGCCCAGGTGTGTTGCGCATGATTATCAATAACCCATTGAAGCTCTCTAATATGATGAGCATTACATAAACCATGCTGGCAGTGTTGATAGGTATAATATGGTTTCCAATGATCATGAATCAGTGTGCCGCGGAAGTGAGGTAAAATGCCAATCTCATCCATGGCATCACAACCACGCTTTTGATGCGGATAAAAATATGTCCACCGCTCATTTGATGCATTGTGCAACCAAATACGCTTACCATTTACATTGATGCCCGTTTCATCTGCATGAACTAACGCTGCTTCTATTAATTTTTGCTTGGCTATTGCATCAAACCCTTCTAATAGATCGTAGGCTTCCTGATTAAAATTAAACAGGCTACCAACACTAATCGGTATGGATGCTTCGTTAATAAAGTAATCGGCTACGCGCTCATAAGGGATCAATTGAAATTGTGATAAATATACCGCATGCGCTTTAATGGATTGGCCATATTGAATCGGGCGAGATACGCCTTTTGGAAAAGCAGCGACATAGCGCTTACCTGCTGCGTCTTCCAGTATTTGTGCTCGATATTCTGTAACAATGCGCGAGATTTCGATATCAATCACTTGGCGTGATTCAAAGCCAACCTCAGTGTAATTGCCTTTAGGTAGACGTCGCTTATCAAGCTTGATTGGGATAATTGTGTCAGGGTTATCAACAGGCTCTAAATTCTTTCCTACACGACCAGGTTGGCCTCCCGGTTTGTTATTACCTTTATTGCTTCCTGTTTTTTTCTTCCGATTCGGATCAGTCGATGGGGGCTTACTACTATTTTGACTGTTTAACCCCAATTTTCCAGCTAATAGCGTGATAATCATTAACAGCATTTCAAACATAGCACGTAATGCAGGCGAGATCTTTTTGTCTGCCTCAAGTAATTTGCGTGCGCTTTCTACTGTCTCAGTAATATTGATCTTATCTGCTTTCACCGTGCCAACCTGTTAAATGACTGCAACAGAATAATAACACGGGTTTTAAACGATAAAATTTCCTTCCTATGGTGCATTTTAAGCGACTTAAAAATTTGAATTACGGAGGAGGATAGTTGTGTGATTTTAAGATCAGGATTGATCTTAAATCAGCTGATATCGAGTGTCTGAAGTGATAGAGCTGAGTACCATTGTTTTATCAAAAAAAAACAAAAAAACCTGTCAAGAACTATTTGTACTTTTTTACAAAAAATTTCTTTCTACCAGTTTCATCACCGCAAACCGACCTGCAGGGGGGGATTGTGGTGAATGGTTAC
>JAUYQG010000136.1 GCA_030695645.1 Legionellaceae bacterium | reverse complement strand
TTACAGGCATGGCCGGGGTAAGATCATAGGCTGGAGACAGTCTCCACTTTTTGTCTTTGGCTATAACAGCATGGTTACGCGGATGGTCGTCTATATTTGAAATCAGAGCATTAAAGCACATGCGCCGAAAGAGCTCGGCAGCATCTTCGCCTGGATTAGCACTGATCCGCCGCATCTCTTCTGCCAGAAGGATGTATGACCATTTATCACGGGATCGATGACTATCCTCCGCGCGCAGAAGTGTTAGCGCACTGATCATTCTGGATCGTAAATATCCTTGTGCGGTTTTCTCTCGATCAAAGCGTTTTACAAGAAGAATGTCACGCCCTGCGATCTCTATAATCCGGCTTTCAGACGTATTCAGATCGCAAGCGCGTGCTAGAACAAGCATTGTATGCTCAACGCGTGCCATGTTCCATTTGTCATCGGGGCGATTGAATTTCGCAATCCATAGCCCCTCATCGCTTTCGACAATGGCCTTGGGTCTTGCGCCACCCATCGATGTGCCTATCAGCATCAATTCTTCGACTTGCTCATACGCAGCATCGGCAGGCAATACTTCGTCATTCACAAGAGAATCTGCAATTTCCTGCAGCTTTTTGAGATCCAATGTTTGATTGAATTTTCGCTTGGGCGCAGGTGGCTCCTGATTTAAGCCAAAACCTAATGCACCGGCACGGTCATCGGGCGAATGGATCAGGTAATCCAATTCGTTTAGTTGTGGTTTGCCCGCATGCCGTTCAATAACGCGGCGACCCCAGTAATCCGGGCCAGCATCACGTAAGGCTCCAAATACACCCTTCAGTGCGACTGTTTCATAGGTCTGTGTCGAGAGTTTTAGCTCAATCGGATCAAGCGGCAAAGCATCAGAACGGGCAAGATAGCTTTTGCCGTAGACGAAGCGTCCTATGGAGATTCCACCACGCTCAGTCAGAACAAATTTTCCCGCGGTCACAGGGTCAACTTGCCCCGGCAAAGTAATGTAAACATAACATTCAGAAATCATTGTCTATATCCTTGTTTTGGCGTGCTCGCTCAGGCTCCCGCGACGCGGCGAGAGCTAGCCCTTCCGCATCCTTGAGGGGATGAGCAACGTCATCCATCTGGCCTATCAAATCATACGCCCACAATAAAGCCATATAGACAGCAACACTGGTGGAGGGGTTGCCTTTCTCGGCGTCTGAAGCGGTCTGTCGTTGGACCCCTATTTTCTGGGCGACCTCTTCAAGAGAGAGACGGCGACGTAGTCGAGCAGTACGTAAATGGGCTCCAAGCCGTTTAAGTGCTTGATCCACTTGGTAAGGAGGTGCAGTCAGCAATAGATTTTTCTTTGACATAGTTTTTTAAGGGTATCGTTTCAGTTCTTAAACGATACCCTGATTCCATCTAAAAATCAATTGGTCGTATGATAAAACGAACAATAAGCTATTTAATGTTCGTTTTATCATACGTTTTTTAATTTTATATTTGGAGACCATCCCAAGCCTGTGGGTAGGTTGTTGAAAATATAATCTATCTATAAATCCTGATTCGTCCCCATGGTTAATATAAATATCTCCATGTAGCTCAGCGATCACAATTTTTTCACAACTTATTTTATCAGATAATTTGCCAATAATCGGAAATACACACAACATTACTGCATGTTATCCATGGCTATGGCCACAAACTGCCGTGACCACAGCCATAGACAAGCTTATTTTGTCCGTGTGCTGATCAAGGGTGCGCTCCGCCAGACTGCGTTTATCATGGCGGATAAGGCTTGCCATGATAAACGCAGTCTGCCCTTGACAGAAGTCACTACTGGTTAAACGGTTAGATTTTTAAATGGACTCTGAACTGAACCTCAAAACTATTGGATGCGCATTTAGTAGATCAGTTTTTCTTAGTATTAAGAATGAGATTAAATAAAATGAAATTAACTATTATATTTATTTTAATTGAGATTAATTTAATTAAATCTAAATTAAATGTTGACTTATATTGATTTAACGATAATATGTAATTTAAATTACTTACAGGAATACTCAACATGAACAAAATTAAAAGCACCAGCCGTGCACTGTCGTTATTTTTTTTTATAGCGTGCTGCGTATATCCACTCATCAATCTATATGTTGCAATAAATGATCTCCCGACTCTTATGAATTGGACATTTCTACCGATAGATCAATTATCACATTTCTCTTTAACACACCGTCTCATTATTGTGGTTTTATCCTATATTCCAATTGCTTTTACCGTTATGATTTGTTTTCAACTGGCTCAGTTATTTCGCTTGTATGAGAAAAAAATATTTTTTGAACGAGAAAACATTCAGCGCATTCACTGTATTGGAAAATACATGTTGATAGGTCAGTTGGTCCAATGCATATTGTATCAACCTGTCATGATGTGGGTACTGACTTGTATGCAACCGGTGGGTCAGCGGTCAATCATGCTTGGCTTCGGCACAACAAACTTGAGTACGCTTGCAACTGGCGTCATCATTATCGTGGCCTCATGGATAGCCACTGAAGCAAACCAACTGAAAAAAGATGTCCAACTTACCATTTAAGGAAATGCTTTATGCCAATTGTTGTAAATTTAGATGTGATGCTCGCAAAGCGAAAATGCCGCTCAAAGGAATTAGCGGAAGCTACGGGATTAACGGAAACACACATCTCCATCTTAAAAAGTGGGCGAGCACGCGCGATTCGATTTTCTACTCTATACGCAATTTGTAATTATTTGAATTGTCAGCCGGGTGATATTCTCGAGCTTCGTCCTGGTGAGCCAGAAGAAGAAAGTGATTAAAACCCGCAATGGAAGCGCGGGGAACCTGTTCAACCTTGCAAAAATCGTAGGGAGCGTGGATTCTGCAAAAATACCACGCTCTTTCTTAAATCATGTAACCGATAAAAGAAAGGATAATATATCATGCAAGAAACTGAAAATATACAAGCGCTGTCGCAGCAAGTGCTTTTTATGACCGATCTGGAAAAGATCATAGGGCGTAATCGTCTGACAATAAGGCGTTGGTGGTTGGCGGGGAAATTTCCACAGCCAGTAAAACTACATGGTACAAGGTTAGTGTGGAATACGAAAACGATTAATGAGTGGCTTAACCAAAACATTGGGTAATGCATGATTGATCGTTTGAGTATATAGCTTTAAAAGCTCCTTTTTTAGGGGCTTTTTTTGTTTTGAGCATGTTGAGTCATGTATCGGATGATATTCGTGTTTTATAAAGATATTTTATAAAGATAGACAATTATAAGCTTGATATTATATAATACGGAAGCTATATTTTAATTAGGGATTAGCACAGTCATGTGGAATGTTGTAACCGTTGAACGCTTTGATGAGTGGTTTTTATTACTGAAGGAACCAGAGCAAATTAGTGTTCTTGCTGCAATCAAGCTTCTTGAGGTTAAGGGTCCACATCTTGGGCGCCCCCATGTTGATAGCCTTCAAGGCACGACGAAAGTGAGCAATCTTAAGGAACTTAGAATACAACATAATGGAAAACCGTACAGGATTTTCTTTGCGTTTGATCCTATACGACAGGCGGTGCTGTTATGTGGTGGAGATAAAACAGGGAAAAAACGCTTTTACGAAATAATGATCCCTGTTGCTGAGCATGAATTTTTGGTTCATCTCTCAACTATACATGAGTAATAACGAGACGAGGTATATATCATGGCAAAACCACTATCTGAGCTGATTAAAAAGATTCCCAGCAAGGTAAACGCCGAAGCCAGTGTGAAGACTGCTGAAATGCTGGCAGAAATGAATTTAATGGATATTAGAAAAACACAGCATGTCACACAACACCAAGTTGCAGAAGCATTACGTGTTAAGCAGCCTAGTGTGGCTCAACTGGAAAAGAGAGGCGATATTTATATTTCTACACTGAGAAGCTACCTGTCTTCTTTGGGAGTCAAGCTTGAGTTGGTAGCCAGCTTTCCCGATGGAACGAAGGTAACTATTGCGGGTTTTAATCAGCTCAAATTCGCCAAGTAACCATTCTACAGCCGATAGCAAATAAACAGTGAATGATTAGCAATGAGGATGTGCCTACAAAAAAAATATCAACACTTCCCAGTAACGGGAGCAGTGTATAATGAGGTAAAAAACTTCCAAGTGACATCAGGACCATGATCAAGAATGAAAAAATCATTGTATATGTTCTATGATTTTTTATTAAAAGAGCTATGATCGAGAAAATAAAGGAAAAAGCCAGGCTGTACAGCGTGGTAAAGCAAATAATTAATGGCCACCAGCCTTTCACATCACTATTATTTAATGAAAACATTAATGACACAAGACATGCCAGCAAAAAACTAAAGCTTAATATTAATAAATCCCGATTGAATAACGCTATTTTTTTTAAGGTGCACTCGGGCTGCTTGATGGAGTATGCCGATTTTTCGCACCAATAAATTACGATAATAATTAGAATAAGTATCAGAAAAAAGTCTCTGAGAAAAAAACTAGCCGTGTGGTATTGCATAGCAAACATTGCACCGATAAATGCAACAATAATAGACCAAGAATATCCATTTAATCGTCTAAGTTGAATTTTTTTTGATTGGCTCATGTTTTAATCCTTTAAAAAGGTAAAACGGCAGCATGCGCTATCTTGCATTTTTAATCAGGCATTACAATCCATAACAATCAATTACATTTACGAATCGGTACCAAGATCGGTACCAAATTTATTTGCTTAAGAAGTGGGTTTTCGCTAGAAGCCTTACCAGATATGGCTCCCCGGGACGGACTCGAACCGCCGACCTAATGATTAACAGTCATCCGCTCTACCGACTGAGCTACCGGGGAATAAGGCGGAATCTTAAATGGATTCCGCGGTTTGGTCAAGTAACTTGTTTGTAAAAATTGATATTTATTTAAAAAAATTACATTTCTACAAAGCGGTGCAGTCTGTCCATGGCGTCTTTTAGGGTTTCCATACTTACTGCAAATGAGATTCGAATGCATCCCTCAGTGCCGAAAGCTGATCCGGGGACGAGAGCGACTCCGACATCTTGCAGTAGTCTTTCAGCAAACTCAATGTCGTTGGCAAAGCCGCGGCGTTCAATGATGGTTTGGACGCTTGGGAATATGTAGAATGTGCCGTCTGCTGGAATTACGTCAACGCCTGGCATGCGCTGTAGGCGTTCGACAACATAGTTGTGGCGTTCTTGAAAGGATTTAACCATGTTTTTCACGGATTCATCGCCACCATTGAGTGCGGCAACTGCTGCTTTTTGTGCAATCGAGCAGGGGTTGCTGGTTGATTGCGATTGTATGGTTTTCATGGCATTCATCAGGGGAGCGGGGCCTGCGGCATAACCTATGCGCCAGCCGGTCATGGCATATGCTTTGGATACGCCATTGAGTACGATAGTGCGGTCGTATAACTCGGGACATGCGTTGACAATGTTAGCAAACGGTTGGGACCATAAAATATGCTCATACATGTCATCCGTAGCAATTAATACATGCGGGTGTCGTATTAATACCTCACCCAATGCTTTTAGTTCACTCAACGTATAGGCAATTCCAGATGGATTCGATGGGCTATTGATAAATATGAACTTCGTTCTGGGCGTTATCGCTTCGGACAATTGTTCGGGCGTAATCTTATAGCGAGCTGCGGGGGTGGTTGGAATGATGACCGGGTGGCCGCCTGCTAAAAGAACCATATCAGGATAGGAAACCCAATAGGGTGCTGGGATGATGACTTCATCACCTTCGTTTAAAAAAGCCAAACATAGATTGAAACAACTTTGTTTGCCGCCAACAGACACAAGAATTTGATTTAATTGATAATCCAACTGATTATCACGGTTTAGCTTGTCGCGTATAGCTTGCTTTAAGTCGGGAATACCGTCTACTGCCGTGTATTTAGTAAAGCCCGATTCAATGGCTGCGATCGCTGCTTTTTTGATGTGTTCTGGTGTGTCAAAATCGGGTTCACCTGCTCCCAGTCCTATAATATCGAGACCTTGGGCGCGTAGTTTGCTCGCTTTTTCTGAAACAACTAAGGTCGGTGATGGTTTGACTTGCAAGACCCGTTTTGCAAATACGATTTCCATGTTGGTACTCCTACTGGTATAATGGTTCATATTATGAAGAACTTATTTAAAATTTACTCAGGCTATTCGCCTGCGGGTGATCAGCCCACTGCTATTGCTTCCTTGATCAATGGTATTGAGTCAGGATTGGCTCGCCAGACTCTATTAGGAGTGACTGGCTCAGGCAAGACGTTTACTATCGCCCATGTTATTCAAGCCATAAAGCGACCTACTTTAATCATGGCACCCAATAAAACGCTCGCTGCGCAATTATATGGAGAATTTAAAACTTATTTTCCAGATAATGCGGTGGAGTATTTTGTCTCCTACTATGATTACTATCAACCCGAGGCGTATGTACCCGCTTCTGACACATTTATTGAAAAAGATGCTTCAATAAATGAACATATCGAACAAATGCGGCTTTCCGCTACTAAAGCCCTAATCGAGCGCAAAGATGCCATCATTATCGCAACAGTTTCGGCAATTTATGGGCTCGGGGACCCTGATTCGTACCTGCATATGGTACTACATTTGTCACGTGGTGAACAATGCGATCAACGTAAAATTTTAAGGCGACTTGCGGAAATGCAGTACATCCGAAGCCCGCAAACATTATCTCGAGGACAATTTCGGGTACGCGGTGATGTGATTGATATTTTCCCGGCGGATGAAGAAAAAAATGCGATTCGCATTGAATTGTTTGACGATGACGTGGTTAATATTGCTTGTTTTGATCCGTTGACGGGTGAGGTACTTCAGCGATTGCCGCGGGTTACTATTTTTCCGAAAACACATTATGTTACTCCTCGAGAGCGTCTTTTAGAGACGGTTGAGTTGATTAAAGTCGAGTTGCAGGAGCGCCTACTTGAGTTTCAGGCAGAACATAAGTTATTGGAAGCACAACGATTACAAGAACGCACGCGTTTTGATATTGAAATGATGCTGGAGCTGGGTTATTGCTCGGGTATTGAAAATTACTCGCGTTATTTATCGAGACGACAAGCCGGGGAGGCACCGCCAACCTTGTTTGATTATTTACCGAGCAACGCGTTGTTAATTATTGATGAATCGCATGTTACTGTACCGCAAATAGGCGGTATGTATCGTGGCGATCGTGCGCGTAAAGAAACATTGGTTAATTATGGCTTTAGATTACCTTCCGCATTGGACAATCGACCCATGCGCTTTGAGGAATTTAGTGAACGTTCCCCGCAGACTATCTACGTTTCAGCAACACCTGGACCTTATGAGACCGAGCATACTGATAATATTGCGGAACAAGTGGTGCGTCCTACGGGTTTGATCGATCCTGAGGTGGAAATTCGACCAGTCACCCATCAAGTGGATGATTTATTGTCGGAAATACGGTTGGTGTCTGCAGCTCAAGAGCGTGTTTTAGTGACCACTTTAACCAAACGTATGGCGGAGGATTTGACAGACTATTTGCGTGAAGCAGGTATTCGGGTTCGTTATTTGCATGCTGATATTGATACTGTTGAACGAGTGGAGATTATTCGTGATTTGCGTTTAGGTGTGTTTGACGTATTGGTGGGGATTAATTTATTACGAGAAGGTTTGGATATGCCAGAAGTTTCGCTGGTTGCCATTTTAGACGCGGATAAAGAGGGATTTTTACGCTCGGAGCGTTCGCTTATTCAAACCATTGGTCGAGCTGCGCGCAATATCAATGGTCGGGCAATTTTATACGCTGATCGCATAACCGGTTCAATGCAGCGTGCTTTAGACGAAACATCTCGCAGACGAATCAAACAAGTTGAATTTAATGCGGCACATGGGATCACACCGAAAGGGATCAGCAAATCGGTTGAAGATATCATGGAAGGAGCCTATATCGGGACACGTAAGTCTCAAGTTGCTGAAAAGAAATCGAAATACACGTTAAGTGATAACTATGATTTCCTGTCATCAGAAGAGATATTGAAGGAAATTGTTGTATTAGAAAAGCAAATGCTAATGCACGCGAAAAATATGGCGTTTGAACAAGCGGCGATGGTGCGTGATCAGATGTTGACCCTGAAGGCGCGTTTGAAATGAGGTTGTAAGTCTCTGAACTGCTAGTGTGTACCAAAATTCCCGGATCCCGCGGACAAGCCGCGGGACGTCGACGTTTTGGAAAGTCAAGAATAAAAAACGTGATCATCCGAACCTAAACATGAGCAGATTCGGCGCTATTGTTATTCTTGTGAATTTCATAGAGCTCTGTGCCTTCTTCTTGGGTTGATTGCTTGTTATCTGATTTTTTACCCTGTTCAGGTTTGGAGTTATTGTCGAGATCGTGGTTTCTAAAAAAAGTAACGCAAGATTGAGCGTTCTCATATATTTTCGATGCAACACAACGTCCCATAACTAAAAGAGTTCCCAAAAAGCGAGTTATTTTAATCAGCTGTGATGCTAAGTAAAAGCCACCTATGTGGAGAAGGGTTCCTACCGCATTTAGGATATTTTTTCCGAGTGTTTCTTTAACGTCGTCCTCGTCTTCTTCTTCTTCAGTATTTGTCCTAGGATTTTGTTCGATGGCGCGGCATGCAATGTGGGTGACTGCCAATAGAGAGCAGGGGACAAACGTATCAAAGAAAAAGTTTTCGAACGATGGGTAAGGTGTGAATGCAAACCGGATTGCATCGGCTATTAACTTTCGTGTGCTAAGGTCAATATTCTGGTCCGAAGATTGGGGTGTATTCAATAATCGAAGTCGAACTGCTAACTCGTTATTAAAGTTCTTGTAATTAGCCATAACGTAAGTGTTCAGTTTAGCCAACTTCGTCTCAGAGTAATGGTTCAGTTCAGTCAATTGCTTCATGGTAAGTCACCTCAGTTGTTGTAGTATTGATATTATACATGTTGGGCCAATTAATGTCAACACCTGGTTACGCCTAATCACGTCTACGACTTGAAACTGACCGGTTTTGTTTGATTTTAGCTAAAAAGAGACCGATTAACGGACGAACCAGCATTGGTCACTTTCTTGCCGATCAATTTAGGCTGCCCAGCAGTTCTGGATGAGTTGATCAAGCCAAAGCTATAGCGCGTTTCCGCCTCTATTTAAAATATTCTTTCGCACAATTTTACTATCCTTGAGGCCAGATTATCGATAATATCGCCCATGTTGATATGCACGCTGTGTTCATGATACCCGCTCGGTCGTAGGGTGGGCAAAGGCGCGTCAGCGACGTGCCCACCCTAATCCAACCAATCATGGACGAGCTT
>JAUYQG010000121.1 GCA_030695645.1 Legionellaceae bacterium | reverse complement strand
CAACGCAGTATGCATGCTCACACGAGCGATATTATCGTTAATCTGACTTTAAGAATAGCAAAATTGTGCGAAAGAATAGTTTATAAAGAGGCTGAAACACGCTACAGCATTGGCCTTATCTATTTACCCAGAATTGCTGGGATAGTTGCTCCCCAGCTGGACCATGCCGATCTGATTTGTCCAACGTCCAGTATTAAGATAGTATAAGATGCTCTACATTCCCCAACCAGCGCGTCACAATAGCTTTTGCGGTGATCGGATGATTTAGAACTAATTCAGTTGCTGTGATAGCGACGTGACCTAATAATGCGTGGTCGCGTTGTAGGTTTGCAATTTTAAATTGACGATATCCCGTTTGTCGCGTGCCCAGAAATTCACCAGAACCACGTAATTGTAAATCTTTTTCGGCAATGACGAAGCCATCACATGTTGCTTTCATCACTCGTAATCGTTCATTGCTTTGTAGTGAGAGTGGTGGTTGATAGAGAAGTAAACAGTGCGATTGCGCACTCCCGCGACCGACACGGCCACGTAACTGATGCAGTTGTGATAGCCCTAGGCGCTCGGCATTTTCGATGATCATAAGACTGGCATTGGCAACGTCTACGCCGACCTCAATCACAGTGGTTGCAACCAATAAGTCAATGTCACCTTGTTTAAAAGCGAGCATGATTTTTTCTTTTTCGCCTGCACTCAAGCGCCCATGCACTAAACCTACTCGAGCACTCGGCAGTTGTTCTTGCAAATTACGTGCCGTTGCTATCGCCGCCATGCATTGTAATTTTTCCGAATCCTCAATCAACGTACATACCCAATAGGCCTGTCGTCCCGTTGCAACGGCCGCGCTTAAGCGTTTAATGATTAAATCACGTTTGACTTGATTTAGAACGGCAGTGGTGATGGGTGTTCTACCGGGTGGGAGCTCATCGATTACGGATAAATCTAAGTGAGAAAAATGAGTCATTGCCAACGTTCTGGGGATGGGGGTAGCTGTCATCAGTAATTGGTGTGGGTTTTGGTTGGTATGCTGCCCTTTTTGTTGGAGCAATGCGCGTTGTTCAACACCAAAGCGATGTTGCTCATCGATGATCACTAATCCTAGTCGTGCAAAGTGAACATCATTTTGAAACAAAGCATGTGTTCCGACAATCAATTGACAGGTATGTTCCGCTAACGCTTGTAACGTTTCTCGGCGATCTTTGATTTTCATTTTACCGCTGAGTCGATGCACGGGAATACCTAATGGTTCACACCATTTGGACATAGTTTGCGCGTGCTGATCGCTTAAAATATCAGTAGGTGCCATGATGGCGACTTGATAACCATTGGCAATGGCTTGCATGGCTGCTAAAGCTGAGACTACGGTTTTTCCTGATCCGACGTCACCTTGAACCAAACGTAGCATAGGTTTTTTCTGGGTCAAGTCGTGTTTGATTTCCTGATGCACGCGCTGTTGTGCTGGTGTGAGTGCAAAGGGTAGTTGGGTTATAAATCGCTCGATTAAATCGTGGTCATGGGACATAGGCGGTGCGAGTAAGGTGCTTCGTTGTCGTTTTGCAAATTGCATGCTTAATCGTTGGCCTAAAAGTTCATCAAATGCCAAACGCTTTAACCCTGGATGTTCACCTTGTTCGAGGGTGTGTAAGGCTATATCGGGTGGTGGGTTATGCAAATGTTCGATGGCTGTTGGTAGCGATTGAAAACAATGCGTTGCTAACGAATCCTCACTCATCCATTCCAAGGCGTTCAATTCGTCTTGGCAGCGTGATAATGCTAATTGGACCAATTGACGTAGTCGTGTTTGACTTAAACCATGCGTGGTCGAGTATATGGGCGTGAGTGTTTCTTCTACGGGGCATGTGGTGATGTCGTCAAATAATTGATATTCAGGGTGAATCATATTAAGTGTGTTAGCAAATTCACGCACCTCGCCAAATGCACGAATATGTTTGCTTTCATTCAGTAGCTTGACTTGTTGTTTATTAAAGTGGAAAAAACGCAAACGCAGCACGCCGGTTTTGTCTTCAATAAAACAGTACAACATCATGCGCTTGCCATAAGTAATCTCTGTTTTGCAAACTCGTCCCACAATCACAGACCAATCGTTTGCACGCAGATCTTGAATGGGGGTGATGCGAGTTCGATCCTGATATCGATAGGGAAGATGAAACAGCAAATCTTGCACAGTGTGTATTCCACATTGAGCTAATTTTCCTGCCAGCGTTGGGCCAACACCAGGTAGTATTTCACAAGGTTGGGTGAGCACAAACGTGATCCTTCATGGTTTAAGGCGTAGTCTAGTATCAGCGATTGTAGTCATTTGATTAATAAAATACAAATGATTACGTCAGCATGAGTTTAGGTGCTTTCCAACTGGTATCAAAAAGCGCATAATAACTTCATTTTAGTTGGTATATTATCTTATTATGAAACTAACCGTTGAACAGTTATTACAACAAGCCTTGAACCAGTTGCAAGTCTCGGGTGTTATTCCCCAAGATAGGCGTGTCGATGCAAAGGTCGAACGAGCCAAAGACAAGAGTCATGGTGATTTTTCGACGAATATCGCGCTGATTTTGGCGAAGCCCTGTGGTATGTCACCACGCCAATTGGCTGAGTTACTGACAAAAGCATTGCCTGCGCACGAGCAGCTCGAACGAGTTGAGATTGCCGGTCCCGGTTTCATCAATTTTTATACGCATGTGACTGATCGACTGCAGATTATTTCAACTATTTTATCGCAAGGTGGACGGTTTGGTTTTTGTAATGTTGGTCAAGGTCAACGGGTGTTGTTGGAGTTTGTATCAGCCAATCCAACAGGCCCGTTACATGTCGGTCATGGTCGCAGCGCTGCCTTTGGAGCAACGTTAGGTAATGTATTACGAGCAGCAGGTTATCAGGTTAGTCGTGAGTATTATGTTAATGACGCAGGTCGGCAAATGGATATTTTGGCGGTCAGTGTTTGGTTACGCTATCTTGCCCTATCGGGAGAGGAGGTCATTTTTCCAGCGAACGCTTATCGAGGCGATTACGTTCAAGTCATGGCTGATGAACTTCGTGTTCAACATGGTAAAACGTTTGTTCACGATTGGTTGACGGTCTGTGAGGGTTTACCTGCTGATGAACCTGAGGGTGGTGATAAAGAGCGGTATATCGATGCCATGATTGAGGCCGCTAAACGCTTATTGGGTGTCGATGGATTTGCGCTATTTCATCAACACGCGCTGAATACAGTATTATTGGATATTAAGAATGATTTAGTTGAGTTTGGAGTGACCTTTGATTCGTGGTTTTCTGAGCAGTCTTTGTTGGATGATGAGTCTATTAAGCATGGTATTGACGCATTAGAGCAGGCTGGGCATACCTACAAACAAAACGGAGCACTTTGGTTTCGAGCGACGGCGTTTGGTGACGAAAAAGATCGAGTTTTGGTGCGTGCCAATGGTCAGACCACGTATTTTGCTTCGGATGTAGCGTATCATTGGAATAAATACAGTCGTGGTTTTGATCGCGTCATTGATATTTTTGGTGCGGATCATCATGGATACGTCACGCGTTTGCGATCAGCTGTTACGGCTTTAGGTCATGATGAGCAAGCCCTTAATGTGCTGTTGGTGCAATTTGCGATATTGTACCGTCAAGGCGCTCGAGTGCAAATGTCAACGCGTAGTGGTTCTTTTGTGACATTACGTGAGTTACGAGATGACGTTGGAAATGATGCGGCACGGTTTTTTTATGTCATGCGTCGGCCTGAGCAGCACATGGATTTTGATTTGGATCTGGCTAAATCGGAGTCCAGTGATAACCCGGTATATTATATACAATATGCTCATGCACGTATCAGCAGTGTTCTGAGGCAACTGAATGAGCGTGGATTGACTTGGGATGAAAATAAAGGACTTGCCGCGATTCATGTATTGACTGAACCTCATGAATTGGCCTTAATATTGTTATTGAGTCGTTATCCAGAGGTGATTTTGGGAGCCGCAACAACGTGTGAGCCGCATCAAGTCGCTTATTATTTGCGAGAGCTCGCTAATGGCTTACATAGTTACTATAATGCCGTTCAATTGTTGTGTGAAGATGAGTCGTTGCGTTGTGCACGCTTGTGTTTACTGAAAGCCGTGCAACAAGTGTTGCGCAATGGTGTTGATCTACTTGGTGTATCTGCCCCTGAGAGTATGTGATGGCGAAAAATTATGGAAAAAAGACAATGGGGCGTCGCAACGGCAGCGGGGTTGGTTCCCTCATGCTGGCCTTTGTGGCCTTTGTTTTTGGTTATTTGATTGCGACTGTGTTTGATATGAATCAGCTGAGCGGTTGGGTAAATACACATGTATTCGCACAACAAACGGTACAATCGCCTGAAAAACCAGCGAGTCAGCAAGCTCAATTACCCAAGCCTAAGTTTGAATTTTATACATTACTTGCAAAAGAGCAAGTGGGACGGCCTCTACCTCAGGCTCCTGTTGCTCAAACAGCCCAAGCCATACAACCAACCGCTGATCCGGTGCACGTTGCGTCTTCCCGGCCATCGTCCACAGCACCTTTGGATTTGACGGTTACACAAAAATTGCCGTTGCATGAGCCATTAGTAGCTGTGCAACAGGACAATAAACCTACGGCGGTTGCTGCCAATACAACGGATAAGTTCATGGTTCAGGTGGGTTCTTTTAAAAATTTACGTGAAGCTGAAAAAATGAAAGCATCGTTGGTGATGAAAGGATTTGATGTCACCATTTCATCGACAAACCAACAACAAATCAGTTGGTATCGGGTGATCATTGGGCCGTTTGATTCGCGTACACAAGCACAAAAAGTACAACTTGCCTTTGCACGAAGTGAGCACATCATGGGTATGGTCCGCAAAATGGATGCTTAGGAATGTGCTTATTTGAATGAAAAAAACTATTTTTCAAGACTCGTTTATGGTCTCAGGTATTATGTGTCACCACGATTGTGGTCGCACCATTCAACGTGCCCTTAACGATTTATCGGAACTTAAACGCAAAGGCTTTTTACCCGCTGATGCACAGGTCGTTATTGATGCTGAACCGCAGGTATTTGGCGTGCATCGTTTAATGGTGATGGTTGAAGTCAACGATCGCAGTATTGACCTTGAAGAACGTGCCAAAACTCAATTATCAAAGCAATTTAAAGCGAATATCGAAGCTGTTGGTTTCGAGGTTATTGATGAAGACGATGAACAAGATGCCGTTAATACCAGTAACTGGGTCAATATTATTATCAATCTGTTAGCTATCGCTACTATCATTGTTTTATCTATAGTTTGTCCTCCTTCTTTACCTCTTATTATCGGATTAACTGCTCTAAGCTTTTTAACGACAGCGTACACAGCACGCAGTTATTTCAGGCATTTTTTTCGTAATCTACGTCATCGAGATTTATTGAATATGCCAACCTCCATAACCTTGGCGTGGGTCTTATCATTAGCTCATGCACTATATCATTCCGTGATGATGCCACTCATGTTTAGTTTTGCAATGACGTTTATGAATTTTATCATGCCGGTTATGTTGGTAGCGATCGTCAATATTATGGATGAAATGAAGCGCTTGGTGTTGCACAAATCAAAAAAAATGCATTTGAACGGAATGAAAGCGTTATTTCCCGGTATGGCAGATGAGTATTTTTGCTACCAATTATCGAAAGCGGAGGAGAATAGGTTCAAACCTGTTTGCGAGACCGCAGAACCTCAGTTTGATGCCCAATCGTCAGATTCGGATGATGAGCTACCGAGTGATGGTGATAACGGGATTACCGACGCGGAGTTGTCGCTTTTAATTCAAGATATCTTACAAGATGACAAATTAGTCGCATGTCATAAAAATGTATTACAAAAAGGCATGATCATTCAAGTGAAGCGTGGGAACTGTTTTCCTGTGGATGGAACTATTATTCAGGGTCGCACGCGAATTGATGCGTCGATTTTAAATGGAGAACCACAGCAATCGAAACAAGTGCGTGATTCAGTGCCCGCTGGAGCTATTAATTTGGGTGACGATGTGATTATTCGGGTTACTAAAACATGTTACAACAGTAGGGTAAATAAATTATTATTTCATGTGAATCGAGCTCAAGAGTATGGTTTAGTTAAATGGTCGGATGCTCCAGAAAAAATGACTATCGACGAATTAAAAAAGCGATTAAAAAACAAACCTTCGTATGTTTTATGTAACTCCCAGATCTACTATATAGACAGGAACCTTAAGATAACCGAGTTGCAGACGAGAGACTTTAAGCAACTCGAGTCGATTTTCCCCCGACAATTGAATAAGCTGAACAATGCATCGAAAGATACGTTAAATAAAATAAAATCGTTGACAAACCATACTCCCGATACATTAGTTCAGGAAAAAATGGATCAACGTTTTACCTATTTGTACATGGCATTCATCATGGCTGGAGTTGCTGTTGCATTATTGGTGCCTTATGCCTTAGGTGTGTTTACTATCCCCTTGATGCTGCAAACCATAACGGGAATTTTATTTGCTGTTTGTCCTTGTACTATCGCTATTGCTCATCAGTTACCAAGTTTGTTTCATATGTCTCAATGCAATGATAAAGGCATTATCATGCGAAATGGGGATTTAACGGAGCGGTTTGATGATATACATACCGTCGTGTTTGATAAAACAGGTACATTAACTACGGGTGATAGTGCGGTGCATGAGGGCGGAATCGAGGGGATTTCACCTGCGCTATGGCAACGAATTTATTTATTGGAAGACAGGTATGGTTTAGAACATCCGCTTGCAAAAGCTATTTGTGGTTATTGTAAAAAGAAAAATTATGATCAAACCAGATTTACAGAGGTTACTGATGTTGAGGCGGATGATAAAAATCGTGGTTTATCAGCTCACGTTCAAGGCAAACGATTGTATATCGGGAATGCTCAGTATTTAAAGGACGCAGCCGGAGTAACGGTGCCGGAGGTTTCTGCGTTTATTCAGAGTAAGTTAGCATTGGGATATACACCCGTTTATGTTGCTGAGTATGATGCAACACCAAACGCCAATGTTTATCACGGGGTGATTTTTATTGAACATACCATAAAACCAGATGTTATAACCGCTTTGCTTCGTTTAAAAACTGAAGGCAAAAAACTAATCATGTTAACGGGAGATCATCGTGATGCGGCACTTGGATTTAATCGACAAAACGGTGCGGTATTTGATGACATAAATATACATGCTGAGCAAACGCCCAAAAACAAAGAGCAGTTTTTAGATATATTAATGAGTAATACCCAGCTTGATTCGAAAGGTGTGTGGTTTGTTGGTGATGGTTTAAATGATGCGCCTTGTGCCAGAATGGTAACCGATCAGGGAGGCGTTAGCTGCGCCATGACCTCTCATGATAAAGCTGCTTTTTTCACGGACATTAGTTTGAATGATTCGCTGGATTATTTATTTGAATATAAGTCTCTCAATCGAACTTTAAAAAAAACTATAATGCAAAATCAATGGTTATTAGTTTATGGAGCTGTCGCGTTTTTAGCATTTATTATAACATTGCCAATCATGGGAGTGGCAATGTCTCCCTTGATTCCCGTGATTGTGATGGTATCCACAACGTTTTTTACGGTATTTAATTCCTATCGGCTGAAACTTGTGGTAGATAATGCTTTGGATAAAAAACCGTCCTGGCTGAAGCAGTGTTTAGCGTCGGATAGGTCACTTGGATTATTGGTTGTTGGTAGTGCGTTACTCATTGTGAGTGTACTGATTGCCACTGTGGCATCGGGTAATATAGCCGTGCCAGCTCTTGTATTTACAGCCGGAGCTGTCACAGCGCTGAGTAGTACTTGTCTTCTCGCTGCAATGACTATGTTGAGTGGACTGGTTTTATTGGGGGTGACCTATTTTATGATAAACAAAGACCGTAATAAAAATGAAAAGCGTACCGATGTCAGCGATTATAAGCTACCACAACACACTACCGTCAAATTACAGTGTGATGATCACGAATACCATTATCCTTCATTAGAATTTAGTTTGCTTAAGAGGCCTAAAAAACAGAGTGAGGGAGGAGAAGGAGAGGCATTAGGCAACGTCCCTAACGTTTTTTTGAAGTCATCTCCAACCATAATTTGAGCATGGATTTTTCCCTGCCTATCCGGTTGTCACATACTCGTCATTGCGAGTCGGCCAGCCATGTACGGCAAACATCGAAAAAGAGCGCCTCTGTCGAGAGCCCCTCATCCGCCCTGTGGGCACCTTCTCCCCGTGTCCGGGGAGAAGGGGATAAGGAAGACGTTCTTTGGGAGGCACGAAGCAACCCAATGTTGGGAAGGCGTTCTTACTGAACTATGGCGCATAGTTTACGAAATATTTTTTTCTAATGCACCTAAAACCCTTTGTTTTCAGCAATTCTGGGTGAACGATAAGGCCCTCTGTTCTAGGGCTATGTAGCGTTTTAATAAAATTATTTTTCGCAAAATATCACTGAATTCGTAGGGTGAGCAAAGGAGCTTGCGACGTGCCCACCAGCAGTGGTACAACG
>JAUYQG010000120.1 GCA_030695645.1 Legionellaceae bacterium | reverse complement strand
ATGGCGCAATATCAATCTAAAATTAAGCGCTCTTCAAATTTACCAAAATGGGACGTTAGAATTTTCCCTGCCTATCCGGTTGCCACTGTGTGAAGTAGGTGGGCAAAACGAAGCGTGCCCACCATGCCGGCTCCGAACTGGTGGGCACGCTACCGCTTTGCCCACCCTACGTTCTACCATTATGGGTATATTATTAAATTTGAGATCCCTTACCTGTAAATGACTATATACGCAAACTCAGTAACGGAGGCTGTACGTTTTGAACGGTTCCAGCTCTCAATGCGAATATTTCTTCCAGAAGAGCGAACGTTTGTTTGGAATCAACATCGTTATCATCAATGTAAAACCATCGGTTACGATAATGAACTGCAACTACAGCATGAAGAGGGTGTGTTTTAGATGATTTTACACATATCATGCCGCGCGTTACTTCCGTCCAATCAAACAACGTTCCATCGGCTAAACGATGCGTTTCAACACGATGATTAACGATATCCTCCTGCGGAACTTGAACACCCCGTGACAAATATATCAACATCCCCATAACAGAGCGCGTCATAATGGGCGAATAGCTGTTACCACCTTTACCTTTAAGCTTCGACAGGAGGTTTCTTGCTACAAACGTTACGTCTTTGCTATTTGGATTTTTCTTCAGATAAGCAAGCAGTTGTTTTGCCTCAGGGGTATGCAATTTATCAGGATTAAAGATTAAATTGAGACTGAAATATTCGTCAATTTTTTCAATAGTAAAACTAATGATTTTTTGTTGTTGTGCCTCGTCAATGAGTCTTGCTAGCCGGTTAAATTCTTGATATTCAGGGCGATGATTTGCTCCGTAAGTATGCCCTGTGGAATTATCAAGATCACTAAGAGATTGTAATGTTAATCGCATAACTCGCTCAGCGCTCCATGCCGTGGAGGTTAGCATGAAGTATTGATCTAAGCTAATGGGGGTTAGCAATTGTTTAGTAAACACTTCACCTTGTAAGGGAGAATATGAAATGGTGGGGGTTTGGGAGTATGAGCTGCCTGGTGCAACAGAAAAGTCAAATAATTTAGTCACAGTATTCGAAAAATTCCGGAGACTCGTGAGAGAGTTGAACGATAGATTTCCATCGATCGTTTTATTGTAATCCAGCGTTGTTGAATTACTCACGTTAAAATTAAATACCGACGTGATTGCGCTGATGCCTAGAAAATAAGGGGAATCGCTATAGCGTGCACGCACGATATTGAGCAATAGTTGTTGGCTATCACTAGTCTGTAGAGATTGGTTGAGACCGTATCTGTCAGGCGGGAGTACCATAGGTCCAACACCTGTGCAACTAGATAATATCATACCTAGCAAAACACTGAATCTGCAAACGATGTGGCTAAAATTTCTATCCTTGTAAGAAAGCACTTTTTAATACCTTTTTAGAATGATGTGTCCTGCCTGCTTTTATACATCACTCACGTGATGAATTGTATGCTAAAAACAGCAATCCCGACAATAGCTTTATTTTCATCTGAAGTCACTATATTTATGAAAAATATTTGCAACTGTTCGCGCGTCATCCCGAGCGTAGCGAGGGATCTCCTGGATTATGCGAGACTCATCTTCTCTGAACGTCATATCCTATGTTGGACTAATGCCTTAGTTAAACCCTATTTTTAGGTTAATATAGGGTCCATTTAAATTAAAAGGGCTATCTTGTTTGGTAATAGAAACAATGGCTAACGTTCCTGTCGCAAATTCAGGGGTAACAGTAACTGTGCCCGGCTGGACTAATGTTGCTGGGGTAATCGTTGTTATGGCGTTAAGATAAGTTAACATACGATACCCACCTTCAAGCGTAAAATTTGCCACCTTCACTCCAAAATAACGATAGTATAGACCTAATTTACCATCAAATCCGGGTACTACTTGCGTTTTATTAGGTGTTGTTATTTGCTGATGAGAGATGCCAATACCAAGAGCAGTCAAATTAGCCGAAGTACCTTGAAAGAATTCTTCGGTACTTGTTGTTCCGGCAGTAAGTGAACCTTTGGCTTGCCCAATCATCCCAAAACCGCCAATGACATCATATTCCACATCCAGTCCCAGATCGGGACCCACACCCACATATTTGGATTGACTTTGTACTTGAAGGGAGTAGGACGGATCTGCATCGAGAGTGTAGCTATAAGGGGTCCCAGGAATGCTTTGAAAATCACCAAACACGGTTGTGATTGTTTGGTCAACGTGCAATATATCAATGCCACCAACTAGCTTTGCACGAAATTTCGAATTAAATTCAAATAGCTTACCAACATTTATACCTACGTTATCAAAACCAAACTTAAGATTACTGTCTGCTCGTTTAATTCCAAAAACAGGAGGACTCATTTCAAAGGGTGGAGCAACAAACTCAATCGTTAAAAGAGAGCTACTTTCAGAGGCTTGTTTAAAGCTAGAATCGCTTGTATTGATGTGCAACCAATCAATAGATGCGCTGTAAGGTGTTTGGGCAACGGCATAATTATAACCTAGTTCGTAAGCAAGTGAGTTAGACGGATTAAGCATTTGCGCATGCCAATTTTGATAATACGGTTGTATACCGGCAACCCAATACGCATACGCAAGATTATTGCTTTGGGGTTGAAGGGATAGCACGCCTATATGAAAACCAGACTGGTTATGCGTATCTGTTCTCTTTTCTTTGTCTAGTGTATTAGCTGCAGCGTTTATGGAATGAAGCAGAGAACTTAAAAATATACCCAATATTGCTCTGTAACGCATATATGGCCCCTATATATTGGATAAATTTATGACAGAGTCGTTAACAGAACGCCTGCAGGATTAGTCAGTCCAGTTCCACCAGAATCAACACAATTTGATAGTGCGCCTGACCCAGAATTAACTGCGCAAACTGAAAGTGATGAAGAAGAGCTTGGTACATAAGCCAATGTGCCATCAGCATTGAAAGCAAGATTTCCAACGCCCGTAAATGTTCCACCTGTGGTTGCGCAACCGGTTAGTAAATTAGAGGCGATTGAACACAACGTAATGGTATTATTCGTTTTATTAGTTATATAAGCATAACTATCCAATTGATTTACAGTGACTCCTTCCGGACCAGAAAAACCAGTGGTAGTCGTACTGCAGGTTAAATCACCTCCCCCGCCAATCACACAATTACGCACAGTATTGGGCAGAAAATTACTGACATAGACATATGTTCCGCTAGGATTCATTGCCAAACCCGATGTTTGTGAAAAACCACTTCCTGTTGAAATGCAGCCAGAAAGTGCTCCGCCGGCAGCAACAGTACAGAGCGAGACGCTATCACTTGTAATATTTGATACATAGGCAAGTGTATTCGACGGGTTAATGACAATACCACTTGGTGCAGAAAAATCATTGCCTGTGTTCTGGCATCCACTTAGTGCCCCTGTCTGATTATTTATATTGCAATAAGAAACCGATCCACCCACATTTGCCACATAAAGAAGCGTCACTCCGGGGTTTGTAGCGACGGCTTCTGGCCGTATTATTGTTCCATTAGCTGCGGCTATATTACAACGTTCCAATAAGCCAGTTAGGGCGTTAACGAAGCAAAGTGAAATAGTGTTGTCTGAAAAATTGGTGATATAGGCAGCTTGATAGTTACTTGGTATGGCGGCTCCTACAGTGGCTGATAGCATGTAATTCGTACTGGGTTGTGAACACATGAACGTATCAGGTTGATTGTTACCACCCGCCAATGTTTTACACAGTGTAGGTCCTCCCTGCAGTAAATTAGGTATTTGACTACCATCAAGTGATAAAGTTAACAAACAAGTCGTTTCATTTGCCAGGGTGAACGGGTTTGAGCAATAGCTTGAGTCGGAAGTATCCTGGGTAACCCCAGGCATGGGAACCATGGTTATTGTGCGCGTATATTTGGTATGATTGACCACTCTATATTGTACAATAGCAGTACCGTTTTGGGGTACAGTCACTGCCGTTGGTGTAAGCCCTATCATGCCAAACTTGGCTATGGTTGCATAAGATGGTATAGCAACACAGCATAAAATAGCCAAGGAGAAAGCGAGTCTCATTCGTTTATTGTTTTTCAAGGGATTATCTTCCTGATAAATAAGTAATGGAGAATTGAAGCCCATTGGTGTGGAGATTGGTCAATTCACAGCCTTCATTGATGGTTTGACCTCGCGCTCTACCCAGTGAACTTTTCCCCCAATCCGCAAATTCATAACCAACACCTGCTCGCCAATGCTCATTTAATGCTTTTTGAAAGCCGGCGCCGAGTGTATACGTAAACCCGAATGCTGTATGTGACTGAAATAGAGGGGTGGGTATCTCCTGGATGATAATGGGTGTGAGGTTAAAGCTATACGATCGATTAAAGCCCACGCCGAGACTTCCGCTGAGATACGGTGTTATAAACATGTCAGCGTTAGGCAGTAACTTTCCTTTCATCGCTAGATGTTCATGTTGTATACGGTATTGATACGTATAGTTATTATAGTCTTCATTAGCATCTACCCAGGTTTCGCCACTGAGTTGGGCTGGGCTATCACCCGCAAAGGCAAGACCAATTTGACCTAGTAATAGGGCGTTGATTGGGCGCTGTACACCTAAAAATAATTCGCCACTGAAGAGTACATCCGTATTATTATCCGCAATGTAGCGCAACTCAAAATCAGGCTGAACAAAAATTGACTGCGATAGGCCAGGATTAGTATATGCGGAGCCAAGACTAAGCGTGGCCACTTTAGACCAATGCTCTACGGAGCCCATGCTACCTGCCAGTGCGATGTTAGATGATACAGCATATATAAACAGGAAAAAATATTTTTTCATGCTATTCCTTTGCATCCGTATTCACGCCATTCTCAACTTTAATAAACTAGTTGAGGTTGCTTTATTCGGCGCATAAAACAACGGTACAATGCGAGTTTTTTCCGACAAGAAAAAGAATGAAGTACGGATGCTGTTTTATGCTGAATACGATTTTACCTGTTTTAAAAAATTTCCGCGAGCAGATTCATCAATTTTTTCCTGCCTATCCTCTGTTAAATGTTCAAACAGCTTCTATGGATAGCCGAAATCCAAGACCTCTCAAAACAGTATCTAGTGTTATGAGTCGTGGATTCCCGCGTTTTGATAATATGCGGTATAAATGCTCTCTATTCAGTTTTGTTTTTTCCGATAGTTTACTTATTCCACCGTAGGCCTGAGCCACATTGCGCAAGGCTAACATGAATATTTCTGCATCGTGATCTTCTTCATATTCTTCTAGCGCGACTTTTAAATAAGCAATTGCCTCGCCTTTGTTTGTTAGGCTTTTCAATAATCTATCGTGATAGCTAGAGGTGTTTTTCATGATATTGTCCTGGTTCATAACCGATCCTCCTGTGACTCACGCCAATACGCGTGGGCTTTCTTTGCTTATTGTAGCTTATTAGCTACAATAAGCAAATATTATTTATTAGTGCAACATGATTGAAGGCGTTTCTGTGAGGTCAGGTTAAGATCGATATGTCAGAACCCCATTTATCCACAAGACAATCGCCAATACGCGCCTTCTCTTCAACGATCTGAGGGCGCTCAGTAATATTGACACGATTTGGAATACAGTCGCGACCCGCTTTACCTGAAGAGCGTTTGTTATATTTTTTACCATTATGACGCAAATGTTTGTACAGAATACCGCCAGTACGCTTGTCTTCCCAAATATGCTGATAAATAGCCTCATGACTAATACTGGCAATATCCTCGTCCTTTAAACGACCTGAAATTTGCTCTGGGCTCCAATCTTCTGCTGAGCGTTGGTTACTAAATGCTTATTATCTGGACCAAAAAACCGGCTGTATAAATTCGCAGGTGTCTCTTGAATTCGATATTTAGTCGTTGTTTTACCACGAAGTCCATTTTCCTGACCTGCTTTGCACGTCGCATATCGCTGGAACTCTCTTGCATTAATGGCAGTAAAAATAGCCGTTTTATGCGTGTTACTTATCGGTTGATTCGCAGGACGTCCTAAATTATCCAGCAATAATTTTATGTCTTCCGAGTGTGCCTGCAGGGTAATTGCAAACACCTCTTGTTCGGGTTTTGCTTTACTACTGCGGATGTATCGAGAGCACATGATCTCCTGGGTGTCGTTATCCCAATAAACTGAAATTACATGAGGCAAGGTGGAATCCCAATCCGCTGGTTTTGTTATCAATTTAAGAGTGTATTGACTTGCGTCGCATTTGGGCAGACCATCCTGTTCAAGAAAGTGCTCAATGACGTTCATATCCTTTCGATCCTGATAAAAATTCGAGCTGTACGCAGCTGCGAGTCCTCCTAGTAATTCACCCCCGATAAGTCCTAACACACAAAGTATACTTGCGTGATTACTGTTCAGTAGCGCGATGCTAGTTGCCATTATACTGAGGCCTACAAGCGCAATGAGAAGTCCCATGGCGCATTGAATCATCATTTTTCGAGTTGCATTATCTTTTTCGTCCGTAATTCTACGTGTAAGAGTGCCCATATATGTTGCTAAATCAGTTGTTGGCTCACCTAAGCTCCCAAGAAACGCTTGAAACGAGCTCGAATAAAACCGATTTAAATGAAAATAATTATTGCAGAAATTGCTTTGGTATAAACGAACAAACTCTTTAATACGCTCTAATTTTTCACGCTGTAGGCGAATAGCCAAGTAATCGAGTTTGGCTTTTTTTAAACTCTCTTCGTCTGCATTGGGTTGTCCTTCAATAATAGCGTGAGCCTCATTTTCCATCAATTTTAAGGCATTACATACACGCTCAATGGTCGCTATGTTTCCTTTAATCTCTTGTGCTCGCGCTGTCATAATGAAAAACCCCTGATTTAAAAAAATCAATTGTATCATTAAGTGATCAGCAATTCAATAATTTGATCTTGATGGGTGTTTTTATCGCGAAGATTTCGCTAATGCGCGTCATCCCAATTGCTGCCGACACCAATAGAAACTAAAAGGGGCACGGATAGTTCCACCGTGTGTTCCATCAATTGCTGAATATCTGCCTTAACCGGTTCTAACATAGGCTCCTGAACCTCAAAAACCAATTCATCATGTACTTGCATGATCATCACCGCATTAGGGTTAGGCGATTGATTTTGCCAAGTTGCGACTGCGAGCATGGCTTTTTTGATGATATCCGCAGCTGTTCCTTGCAAAGGAGCATTGATTGCTGTGCGTTCCGCTGCTTTGCGACGCATGATGTTTTGTGTGTTGATTTCTGGTAAATAAAGTCGCCGTCCGAATAAGGTTTCTACATATCCCTGTTCATGGGCCTCTGCACGCGTCCTGTCCATATAAGCGAGCACACCAGGGTAACGCTCGAAATAACTATCAATATATCGTTGAGCATCGTGACGCTCGACATGCAATTGTTTCGCTAAACCAAAGGCCGACATACCATAAATCAAACCAAAATTGACGGCTTTTGATCGCCGGCGTTGTTCGGTAGTCACATCAGACAATGGTACTTGAAATATCTCACTGGCGGTTGCGGCATGAATATCCCAACCTTGAGCAAAAGCATGCAATAGCGCAGGATCTTGCGATAAATGCGCCATAATACGTAATTCGATTTGTGAATAATCAGCAGTTAGTAAAATTTGATTCGGAGGCGCAATAAATGCTCGGCGAATCAATCGTCCTTCCTCACTGCGTATGGGAATATTCTGCAAATTGGGTTCACTTGATGAAAGTCGTCCCGTTGCTGCCACGGCTTGATTATAGGAGGTGTGAACCCGACCCGTATTGGGGTTGACTCGTTTTGGTAAGGCATCTATGTAGGTTGAAACCAGTTTACTTAAACTCCGGTACTGCAAAATAATGGCTGGAAGCTCGTAATCGTAGGCAAGCTCTTGGAGAACTGATTCTGCCGTAGACGGTTGACCTTTTGGGGTCTTTGAGAGTATAGGCAGTCCTTGTTCTTCATATAGGATGCTTTGCAGTTGCTTGGGGGAGTTTAAATTAAATACTTTGCCAGCCAATGCAGTGGCCTGTTGTTCTAATTGTAGAATCTCAGTTTTTAAACGCACGCCATGCGTAGCTAGTAATGCCGTATCAATTAACACACCCTGTCGTTCTATGTCAGCAATGACGGTTAAAAGGGGTACCTCTATCTCATGCAACACCCGTTGTAATGGTTCTGCCATCATCGGATAGAGTGTTTGATGTAATTTTAAGGTAATTTCTGCGTCTTCTGCGGCGTATGGGGCAGCCTGATTTACTGGAATTTGATCGAATCGAATTTGTTTGGCTCCGGTACCGGCTATTTCGGCGTAGGTAATCGTTTTGTGATGTAAGTATTTCAGTGCCAACGTATCCATATCATGACGACCACCAGCACTATTTAATAAGTAAGACTCCAGCATCGTGTCATACAAAATGCCTCTCAAGGTGATGTCATGGTTTTTAAAAACCGTGTAATCGTATTTTAAATTTTGTCCCACTTTTTTGATGTTAGGATTTTCAAGTAAGGGCTTTAATGCTGTTAATACGTAGTCACGATTCAATTGTGGTGTTCCATCGTCGTGGGCTAATGGTATGTATGCGGGATGACCGGCATGTATCGCCAGTGCAACACCTACGATTTCAGCGCGCATGGCATCTAAACTGGTTGTTTCGGTATCCACGCAGAGTAATGTACACGTTTTTATGGCCTCTAACCAGCGAGTGAATTGATGCTCTGCCGTGATGATCTCAAAACGTGCTGCAGTTGATTGGGGCGCCAAAGGAGGATTGGTGGTCACACGTTCGGTTGATGACAGCTCTTTTACCCAAGATTTGAATTCATAGTCACGCGCTAATGCGAGTAATTGCTCTCTATCGATAGGTTTAGGCGTGAGTTCGTCTAATGTAAGAGGCAGTTCGACATCTGTTTTAATGGTAACTAGTTTTTTAGATAAGGAAAGATGCGGCACGGCAGCTCGTAAATAGTCCCCTATTTTTCCACCTATTTGATCCGCATGAGCCAATAAATTATCTAAGGTTTGATACTCAGATAACCATTTTACGGCCGTTTTAGGACCACATTTTGTAACACCAGGTACATTATCCGATGTATCACCGACTAAGGTTAAGTAGTCAATGATTTGTTCTGGCATGACGCCAAATTTTTCCTTTACACCCAAACTATCCATGGTTTGATTGGACATGGTATTTATGAGGGTGATGTGATCATTAACCAGTTGCGCCATGTCTTTATCGCCTGTGGAAATGACTACAGGTCGCGCGGCAACTGTTGCGAAATGTGCGATGGTGCCTATGACATCATCGGCCTCAACCCCTGGAATAATCAGCAGAGGTAATCCCATGGCCGTGAGCACATCAATTAATGGTTGAAATTGACTGGTGAGATCGATGGGCATAGGCGGACGATGAGCTTTGTATTCAGGATACCAATCGTCGCGGAATGTTTTTCCCTTAGCATCGAATATCACAGCGATTTGATCCGGCTGATAATCTTTAATCAAACGCTTGATCATATTGGCAACCCCGTAGATAGCGCCGGTGGGTTGTCCTTTACTCGTTGTTAATGGTGGTAATGCATGGAAAGCACGAAAAAAATAAGACGATCCGTCAATCAGAATGAGTGGCTTGATGGCTTTCGTTATTGTTTCGGCAACGTTGTTTTGTTCATAGGTGTCCGGCTCATAATCGAGAGGCAACGATGCCGAGACAATGACGGAATCTAGTTTAGTCATGCCTCTTTACTCTCAGATTCAAGTTGGGCCAATTGTTCAGTTAACTGTGCTACTTTCGCCGCTAATGTTTGGATGTTTTTGCGCATAAAAGGAATGCGTGTGGTAGCCAGTTCTTGTTCAATGGCCTTGTCTTTAGGGCGAGCAGGATTACCTAAATAGATGTTCCCTTGTTTTAAATGTTTTTTGGGAGGGACGCCTGCTCGTGCGCCTAAAATAACACCATCATCAATAAGGACGTGATCACTAACGCCTACGTTCGCAGCAAATACGACGTTATTACCGCTGGTCGTGCTGCCTGCTATACCGGTGAACGAACACAGTATGTTGTGTTTGCCTAGTTTAACGGAATGAGCAATTTGAACCAAATTATCAATTTTGGTTCCTTCTCCGATCACGGTTGATCCTATGGTTGCGCGGTCAACTACCGTATTTGCACCAATTTCAACATCATCTTTGATGATGACGCAGCCAACATGAGGAACCTTGACATGTCGACCTTGTTCAAACGTATAACCAAAGCCATCGGATCCAATGACCGTTCCGGCATGAATGTGAACTCGTTCACCGATAATGCAATGATCATATATGGTCACATTAGGATGAAGCGTTGAATTTGCTCCCAGTGTAACTTGATGTCCAATGTGCACATGACTCTTGATTGTGCAATCATCACCGATGTTGCTACCGGATTCGATGACCACGTAAGGCCCAATGGATACACCTTGTCCTAAGGTAACATCGTCTGCTATCACCGCCGTGGGATGAATACCCATTTGTGGTTTATGAGCCGGGTAAAAATGATACAGTAATTCGATAAAGGACTTAAATGGGTTTACAACTTGAATAATGGGCTTGTTGGCATCATTAATGTTATTTGCAACTAGAATAGCACCAGCATTGGAGGATTCTGCGCGTTTTAAATTATCGGCGCCCTCAGCAAAAACCAATGAGTTTTCCAGAATATTATCAATGGGAGAAAGGGCCGAGATGATGTGTTTATCATCACCAACGACCACCCCTTGAACAAGCGAAGCAATTTCTGACAAAGATGCGTTCATGAATGACCTTTATAATCGTGCAAAACTCGGCAATTATAACGGTATGTTGGCAAAGTTAATAGCGTCTTAAGAGCAATGCGGCATTTGCGCCGCCGAAGGCAAAATGATTGGATAATACAACGTCTACTCGTTTGTTTCTTGCGTGATTTGGTACATAATCGAGATCACATTGTGGATCCGGATTGTGAAGATTGATAGTTGGTAACAAAATATCATGTTGAATGCTTAGCGTGGCTGAAATGATTTGCATAGCACCAGCGGCACCAATGGCGTGTCCTGTCATTGCTTTTTGTGCCGTAATTGGAATTTGGTACGCGTGCGTTCCGAAAATTTGTTTAATCGTTTCCGTTTCGGTAATATCATTCAGTTGTGTACCGGTACCGTGAGCGTGAATATATTGAACATCGTGGTCGGCAATTTTCGCATCATTGAGAGCGGCACGGATCGAACGCGTTTGGCCTTCTGAATTAGGAGCCGTGACGTGATAAGCATCACAGCTGGCACCGTAGCCAATGATTTCGGCCAAAATGTTTGCGCCACGAGCTTTAGCTTGTTCTAACTCTTCAAGAATCAAAATACCTGCGCCATCGGCCATAACCATACCATCACGCTTTAGATCAAAGGGACGACTAGCTAAGCTTGGATTTTCATTTTGCGTGGACATGACACGTAGTTTACACCATGCTGTCATGATGGTTTCCCAAACCAACGATTCGGTACCACCACAAACAGCTGTGGAAAGCTTGCCTTGGGCAATATGTTGATAAGCAGAACCAATTGCTTCTGCTGATGAAACGCACGCATTGGAGATTGTCGAGTTTGGTCCACCAATACCAAAAGCAATGGCAATATGGTTAGCTACTGAGTTTGGCATACCGCGGATGACACTTAGCGCGGGTACTTTTCTCCAATGACCCGAATAGAATGCAGCATAAGCGGCCTCTAACTCGGGTGTTCCACCCAAGCTGGTCCCGATAAAAGTCCCTGCAGACTGCAATTCCGAGGCTGTTAGTCCCGATTGTGCAATGGCACCGTTTGCACAATACAAAGCAAACTGAGCAACGCGTGGATAACGTTTAGGACGATTAAACTCAGGTAGATGTTCTAATGATAAATCGGTGATTTCCCCAGCAATTTGTGTAGGATAAGGAGATGGATCATAGGATTGGATGCGTTTGATACCGCATGAGCCATGTATTGCGGCGCTCCAAAAAGCATCTACCCCACTTCCAAGGGAAGAGGTGATGTCCATACCCGTTATTACTACTCGTTTCGTCATCGTATATCCTTTAAGAGCCTACCTTAATATCAGTACTTAGGCTTGTTGATACTTGCTTTCGCAAACATTAAAATTAAGATGAGTTAAATTTTAACAAATCTTGCTCGAAAAAGCAATTGTGAATGGGAACTAAAAGTATACTGCTCGCGGTCACAAACTTAAGTTTGTGGCCGCGAGCAGTATAGATATGTGTCCAGGCCAAAATCGATGGCATTTTCCGGTGTAACCCAATAGTCATGAGCGTTTGTGACATCAAACCCTAGGCCATTATATAGCTTTAGTGCACTCTCATTATTTGTTTCGACATCGAGGACAATTCTAGTTTTATTTCTGACTAAAGCGTGATTGATACAGTGCCTGATTAGTGCACTACCTAATCCCTGACCTCGTAAATTAGGTAAAACTCCGATGTCGGTTAATCGGACTCGGTCTGACTCAGTAAACAAGTGTGCTTTTCCAACGACTTCACCTGCTTGCGTGAGAACAAACAAGTCGCAATTGGATGTGTGCAGTAAATTTTGAAATAGCGAATCAGGATCTGCTTTCTTATTGGGGAAGCAGGCATCGTCAATGGCGCATAATGTCGGAATATCCGCTTCAGTAGCGAATCGAATCGTGGCCGGCTTGGGATGAACGGTGACCTTTTTTTCTAGATTATATTGCATTTGGTATTCACTACCTCGGTAATGAAAATTCATTTGAGTCAGCCAGGCGTCATGTAAGTGCGGTGGTGTTGAGAAAATAAGTGACGTGATATTCTCCGCTTGTACAACGGGTACTATTTCGCGTAACATTTGAGAGGCAATGCCTTGTCGACGATACTTAGGTGCGACCATCAGTGCGACTTCGCAGGCATCAACGTAGAAAAAATAGGTTCTTAAATAGCCGATTAAATGCTTATCTTTGTAGTAAAGCACATTACACGCAATGGGGTGCCTTTTATCAATCAGGTGTTTGTATATGGGGATCGAATGTCCATCATGGCGCTTACACTCGGCAAGAAGTGCTTCAATATCAGCCAGCTCTGTGCTGGTTAGTTGGGGGACACGAGTTAACATAATATCCTAGCTAATTAAAAAAAACACAATAAACACGGCACTTAACACCAGCACCAACGGTTCTACTTTTTCACGAGTAAACAATTTAAGTAATGCATAAAGTACAATTCCTCCACCAATACCATCCGCAATCGAGGACGTGAACGGAATGAGCATAATAGTCAGCATGCAAGGTGCTGTTTCCGTAATATTCGTTAATTTTAGTTCCGTTAAATGTTTCATCATACAACAAGCAACATACAGAAGCGCGGGTCCTACTGCAAAACTTGGAATTGCCTCTGCTAATGGAAAGAAAAATAACATGAGAAGAAAGCCCGCGGCAATAACCAGCGCTGTAATACCTGTTTTTCCGCCCGCCTTAATACCCGTAGCGGATTCAATATAGGGTGAGGTACTGGCTGAGCCCAAGAGACCTGCAAGCGCTGAGGCCGCAGCGTCTGCTGATAGACTATTACTTAAACGGCGCAAATAATCAGTTCGATTTTTAAAGGATACTTCATTTAGCAAGCCAACCAGTGTACCGGTGGCATCAAATACGGCAATTAAAAAGAATGTAAAGGTTGCTTTCAGGCCCGCGGTACTTGTGAGACCAGAAAAGTCCAATTTCAGCAAGGTGGGTCTGATGGAGGGTGGCAGCGCCACAACGCCTTTCCATGTTGTTAAGCCCAACAATAGACTGATTGCACTGATGCTTAGAATACCAATAATAATGGCACCGCTTACTCGATAATGATCCAGAATTAAAATAAGTAAAAATCCTGATAAAAACAATAAGCTTTCGGGGCGAGATAGGTCACCAAGATGCATCATGCGATGATGGTCACTGATAATGAGACCATTGGTTTGTAAAGAAATCAGAGCAATTAATAGACTGATGCCAATAAGAATGGCGATCTGTAGATTACTTGGAATTGACTCGGTTAATAATCGACGTAATCGTGTCATGCTAATGAATAAAAACAGTAATCCCGATAAAAATACCATAGCCAATGCGTGCTGCCAGCTTATATTCATTCCCTGTACGACACTGTAAGTAAAATAGATATTGAGCGCCATACCGGGAGCAACACCAATGGGTGTTTTTGCAAAAAATCCTGTCATGGCACAGGCAAATGCGGTAACCAGACAGGTGGCCGTAAACACCGCACCTTGATCCATACCGGCATCATGTAAAATAGAGGGATTTACAAACGCTATGTAGACCATGGTTAAAAAGGTTGTTATGCCGGCAATGACTTCAGTTTTGATCGAAGCGCGATCAAGGGGCATTGGTCTGGTTTGGTCTGAAGATGACGACATATCGGTTTACACTACATCAGAAAATAAAGCATAATCGTAACTGTTGAGAGGCTTAGTTTGCAAGCGTTTGTTGAGCATGAAGCTCCGTTAAACCTAAAAATAATGTGAAATCCTTGTCGATGGATATCATCATCAACAGTGCTTGCGCAAGCGGAGGGGCGATGTTGCGCAAGCTGAGACACAATGGACTCTTAATCGGATTTTTTAGTGGCCAATTTTTCTTTAATACGTGCAGCACGACCAGCCAAGTTGCGTAAGTAGTACAGTTTTGCGCGACGCACATCACCACGACGTTTCACTGTAATGCTATCTACGATAGGGCTATACGTTTGAAAAACTCGTTCAACACCGACGTTGTGTGAAATCTTGCGTACAGTAAATGCAGAATTCAAACCACGATTGCGTTTCGCAATAACGATGCCTTCAAATGCTTGTAGGCGTTCGCGCGTGCCTTCTTTTACTTTAACTTGGACCAAAACAGTGTCACCAGGATTAAAGTCTGGTATTTCTTTGCCTTGCATCTGCTCGGCATTGATTTGATCGATAATATTCGTCATGGGTTGCTCCTCATATCGGCTTTCATTTGATTCACTCAGATGAATCGCCGTGTTCACTTTTAAACTCAACAAGCAGTTGCTTATCGACATCACTTAATTGCAACGTCACCAGTAAGTCGGGTCTTTTCAACCACGTTCTTCCTAGAGACTGTTTTCTACGCCAACGCTCTATATCGCGGTGACTTCCACCTAATAACACCTCGGGCACTTGCGTATGATTCACATTTGCCGGGCGTGTATAGTGTGGGTAATCCAATAACCCATTCATAAACGAATCTTGTGTCGCAGACGCTGGATGTCCAAGACTACCAGGTAATAAACGAATGATTGCATCGATGAAAACCATCGCAGCAAACTCGCCTCCGCTTAAAACAAAATCTCCCATGGACCACTCTTCATTAATATCATGAGTAATCACGCGTTCATCAACGCCTTCATATCGCCCTGCCACAAAAATAAGGGACTGAGCGTTTGTTGCCACCTGGTTCAGATCGTGTTGGCGAATCCGTTTTCCTTGCGGACTTAAATATATCGTTCTACAGTCTGCGGGCATTTGAGATCGAGCGTGCTTGATGGCGTTGTGTAATGGCTCGTACATCATCACCATACCTGGGCCGCCGCCATAAGGCTTGTCATCGATCTGCCGATAAGGTTTATTCGACCAATCTCGTGGATTCCAACAATCCACTTTGGCAAGGCCTTGTGCTATTGCCCGACCCGTCACACCATACTGCAAACTTGCGAACATCTCGGGTAATAATGTTATTACACCGAAATGAATCCCCTGATGATTAGAAATCCGCATCCCAGTCCACAGTAATAAGTCGTTGGTTATCGTCGATATTGATTACATATTCACCTAGGAGATATGGAATTAAATGTCGTTTCTCGCCGACCACAACCAGGACATCGTTCGATCCGGTCGCCACGATATCAGTAACATCTCCGAGTAGAAGGCCTTCTTTATTAACAACCTTCATCCCAGTTAACTCATGCCAATAATAGTCACCTGGTGGTAAACTGGGTAGCTTCGCACGTTGAACAACAATGTCTATGTTGGTTAACAGAGACACCTGTTCTCGTTGCTGGTAACCATCCACTTGCACCAGGATAAACTTACTGTGCTTTTCAATCTCAAGCAATTTCACAGGTTGCCACGCACCATCCAGTTTAATATACCAAGGTGTGTAGCTTACTATGTTTTGCTGGGGCTCTGTGAATGATATTACTCGAATAAAGCCTTTGAGCCCTTGAGGACGACCAAAGCGACCTATAACAATCCAACTATTATCGTTATCCACGCGCCGCTTCTGAAGCCTTGTTATGTTCTTTAGCTAGTGATGCAACACGGTCTGATAATTTTGCACCAAGACCTTGCCAATGAACCAATTGGTCCATTTCCAAGTGCAGGCGTACTTCACCCCCGCGAGCAATCGGATTGTAGTATCCAATGCGTGTAATATAGTTACCATCGCGACGTCTACGACTATCGGTCACAACGATGTGATAAAAAGGACGCTTTTTTGCGCCGGCTCGTGACAAACGAATAACGACCATTGTTTCCTCTGCTTTAGTTATCTAAAAATGCCGTGTAGTCTACAAAAATTAAACTGGGAAGGCAAGTACATTTCAGCGAATTATTTTTTATTGCCAGGTAAGAAATCATTCATGTTCGGTAACCCCGTCATGCCCGGCAGTCCATTCATGCCTCGCATCATCTGTTTCATGCCGCCCGGCTTCGATATTTTCAACATCATTTTTTGCATTTGTGTGAATTGTTTTAACAAGCGATTCACATCTTGTATCTGTGTTCCTGAACCTAAAGCGATTCGTCGCTTGCGTGATCCAATGATTATTTTGGGAATACGGCGTTCCTTTTTGGTCATGGAGTTGATAATTGCTATGGTTTGCGAAATGGATTTGTCATTCACGTCCTGCTTTGCTTGTTGCGGCAATTTATTCATTCCAGGAAGCTTCGTTAGCATGCCAGAAATTCCGCCCATGCTGTTCATTTGTATCAGTTGTTGTCTAAAATCGTCCAAATCAAAACCATTGCCTTTTTTAATTTTTTTCGCTAATTTTTCGCTCGTTTTTTTATCTGTTTTACGTTCAACTTCTTCGATTAAGGATAAAATATCCCCCATTCCTAAAATACGTGACGCAACACGCTCAGGATGGAACGGTTCAAATGAGTCGAGCTTTTCTCCAAAACTCATGAATTTAATGGGTTGACCGGTGATCTGTTTTACGGATAAAGCGGCTCCGCCACGTGCGTCGCCGTCTGTTTTGGTTAAAATAATACCGGTTAGCGGTAGTGCTTCATGAAAGGCCTTCGCTGTATTGGCCGCATCTTGTCCCGTCATGCTATCGACAACAAAAAGTGTTTCGATGGGCGAAACCGCTTTATGCAACGCCTTGATTTCATCCATCATTTCGTCATCAATGTGCAGACGACCTGCCGTATCAATGATCAAAATATCCATGAAGTGCTTTTTAGCGCTGTCTAATGCTTTTTTGACAATGGCCAGTGGTTTTTCACTGGAGTCACTGGGGAAAAAATCAACGCCAATTGTTTCGGCAAGTATTTTCAATTGATGAATAGCCGCAGGTCGGTACACGTCGACACTAACCAGCATGACTTTTTTCTTTTCAGTTTCTTTTAGGTAACGGGCTAACTTGGCACTGTTTGTCGTTTTACCTGAACCTTGCAGTCCAGCCATTAAACACACCGCGGGAGGCTGAGTGTTTAAATTAAAGTCAGCTCGAGAGTCCCCCATAATGTGGATTAATTCATCGTTAACAATTTTAACTAAGGCTTGATCAGGTTTTAGGCTGGTGGTTATTGATTGACCAATAGCCTTTTCCTTGATTTGTTCAATAAAAAGCTTAACAACAGGTAATGCAACGTCCGCTTCAAGTAGTGATAAGCGTACCTCACGTAGGGCATCCTGCATGTTGTCTTCTGTTAAACGACCGTGACCGCTGATATTTTTAAATGCTAACGTTAACCGATCAGTTAAGTTTTCAAACATGGTATTCTCCTGCTAATCTTAGCGGTTGAAAGGGCCTTATCCTATTTTTTTAAGATTATATCACATAGTGCACTTTGGACAGAATGGCATTAGCAATTCTGGGTGAACGAGGTAGGGTGGGCAAAGGAGCTTGCGACGTGCCCACCGTTGTACCGCTGCTGGTGAGCACGTCGCAAGCTCCTTTGCTCACCCTACGAATTCAGTGATATTTTGCGAAAAATAATTTTATTAAAACGCTACATAG
>JAUYQG010000112.1 GCA_030695645.1 Legionellaceae bacterium | reverse complement strand
CTGTTCTAGGGCTATGTAGCGTTTTAATAAAATTATTTTTCGCAAAATATCACTGAATTCGTAGGGTGAGCAAAGGAGCTTGCGACGTGCCCACCAGCAGTGGTACAACGGTGGGCACGTCGCAAGCTCCTTTGCCCACCCTACCTCGTTCGCCCAGAATCTCTGAAGTTATACTTGCAGTGTTTATACGATGTTGGATACAATCTACCATCAGAGTAATCATCAAGGCATTTTCTACTATGGGTAATATTTTTAATATGTTTGGGCCATCGCCCATTCGACCCATTGAACAGCACATGCATCAAACCTATCTTTGTGCTAAACAACTATCGCCTTTTTTTGAAGCAGTATTCGCAAATGATTGGACAACAGCAATCTCAATCCGTGACAAAATAGTCGCACTTGAAAAAGCCGCCGATAAGATCAAACGCGATCTAAGACTTCATTTACCAACCGGTCTATTCTTACCGGTGGCTCGTACTGATTTACTTGAGTTATTGAGTGCTCAAGACAAAATTGCTAACAAAGCGGAAGATATTGCTGGACTCATCATTGGTAGGCAGATGGTGATTCCTAACGAAATCTCACCTGTATTTATGCCGTTCTTAAATCGCTGCCTCGATGCCGCAAAACAAGCTTGCAAGGCAATAAATGAGCTTGATGAATTATTAGAAAGTGGATTTCGTGGCAGTGAATTGAATATCGTTGAAGAAATGATTGTCACTTTAGACGAAATCGAACACGATAGTGATGAAAGGCTTGCGGATATCAGACATCGTATTTTTCAACTAGAACACACATTGAGCGCTATTGAAGTCATTTTTCTTTACAAACTGGTGCAGTGGATCGGAGATTTAGCTGATCATGCGCAAACCGTTGGTGCTCGCCTACAAATTCTTATTGCCCGGTAATATATTTCTATGGATCATTCTTTATTATATCTTATTCCTGCCATTATCCTGTGTTTTTTAATGACCTGGGGTGTCGGTGCCAATGATCTAGCCAACGTCATGAGTACCACCATGGGCTCAAAGGCCGTCACAGTGAAGCAAGCTATGTTAATAGCTATCGTATTTGAATTTGCCGGTGCATTTTTCGGTGGAACGGGTGTGACTGAAACGATGCGAGATGGCATCATCAATACCAGTCAATTATCTGAACACCCATTGCTCTTAATTGAAGGTATGCTCGGTGTTCTGTTAGCCTGTACGGTATGGATGAATTTGGCAAGTTATATCGGTGTGCCGGTGTCCATTACCAATGCATTAGTTGGATCAATGGTGGGCTTTGGTAGCGTAGTTCTGGGCAATGATGCGATTCATTGGAACCAAGTTTCACACATTGCTATTGGCTGGATTACGTCTCCTCTCATCGCCGGTATTACCGGCTACACCTTATTTATTACGATTCAACAAGCTATTTTTATCAAGATAAACCCACTTGAAAAAGCCAAACTGTATATGCCAATCTACTTATTTTTGATCGGATGTATTTTGTCATTCATTACCGTATTGAAGGGTTTGAGACACTTTCATATACACCTAGATACAAAACAAAGTGTCCTAGTCATTATCGGGACTAGCATTTGCATAACCATACTGGGTATGATCGTGATTCGACGTATTCCCGAACAACCCAATATGAAGCGTCGAGACTATTTTATTCAAGTGGAACGTTACTTTGCCGTACTCATGGCCATGACGGCATGCGCCATGGTGTTTGCGCACGGCTCAAATGATGTGGCCTTAGCTGCCGGCCCACTAACCATTGTTTATACGCTTGCCTTAAATACGCATCAACAATTTAGCGCGGCAAACTACCCATCTTGGATCATTTTATTTGCCTGTGTGGGTGTCATTTTAGGGTTTTTGTTTTATGGCCGAAAAGTTATCGAAACGGTAGGTAGCTCCATCACCGCATTAACGCCAAGCCGTGCGTTTGCAGCAACACTCGCCGCTGCTACCACGGTCGTCGTAGCGACAAGTAGCGGAATTCCCGTTTCTGCAACTCAAACGTTAGTCGGTGCCGTATTAGGGGTTGGTCTAGCACGCGGTATCGGCGCTTTAAATTTGATTGTTATTCGAAATATATTTACATCATGGATTATTACATTACCAGCAGCATCGATATTGACCATTTTGTCGTATAAACTATTTCATTTATTATTAGGGTAATCGATGCTCAAGTACACAGGCCGTCATTCTTGAAACGCAGGTTTGTTTTCCATCTTCATTATAGATTTCAATAGCCCAGACATGGGTCGTTCGGCCAATGTGTATAGGACGAGTTATCGCGGTTACGATACCGTGTGTGACTGACCGAAGATGGTTGGCATTAATTTCTAAACCAACACAATAATATTTATTAAAATCCACTGCAATATTGGCTGCGGTGCTGGCAACCGTTTCAGCTAACACAACATTAGCACCTCCGTGGACAATACCGAGTGGTTGTTTAGTACGTTCCGAGGCCGGCATGGTCGCCGTGATTGTATCGTCACCCACTTCCGTGAATTGGATACCTAAAAATTCCGCAAGTGTATGCGCACCACGCTGATTCAATAGCTCTGGAGTAACCGGTTGAAACCATATTGTCATAATTAAAACTCATCCCAAATGTCATCTGTCGTTACATTGCTAATCGCCATATCTCGCATTGCAAAAATGCGTTTGTATTTATTAATTTCGTTTATTTGCGAGGCTGATTTGGCATGAGTCGCATCAAATTCAAACAAAAATTCGTCATATGGGCTAACAAAGGCTTTATCAATATCATTTTTGTTCATATCATTTCCCAATTCCAATTATTTCTATGGCAATTTTATCTTGTTTTGATTAGAGTTACCACTTTGTTATAGGCCAATACAAGGAGATATCAATGGCTATTAAAAAAGCAGAACTTCATGCTCATCTGGAAGGAACCATTACTCCGGAACTCATGTATAAACTTGCAAAGCGTAATAAATTACCCATACCTGACGGCCTTGTCGCGCCAAATGGCCGAAGTTTTTTATCTCGTGATTTCATGCATTTTTTAAGCGTTTACGATACAGTGGCCGCATTTATCCGAGCCCCACTTGATTATTACGACATTACGTTTGATTACTTAAAAGCGTGCGCAGAAGACAACACCATTTATGTCGAATTAATGTACTCTCCTGATCACGCCGAAATGATGAGTGGTATTCCATCTATTGAACACTTACATGCGATTCAGCAAGCGATTGATGATGCTGAGGAAAAATTTGATATCGTTGGTCGGATCATTACTACTGGCGCACGTCAATTCGGGGCTGAATCCGTTACAAAGGTTGCAGAAGCTGCCATAAAACAACCTGTGCCTTGCGTAACCGGCTTTGGTTTAGGTGGTGACGAAGTCAATTTCCCACCTAAATTGTTCACCAGAGCGTTTCAAATTGCCGCTGACGGCGGATTGCTTTGTACTGTGCATGCCGGTGAGTTCGCTCCTGCAAGCGGCATGCAAGAGGCTATGGAGTATTTACCTATTCGACGAATTGGCCATGGTGTCCAAGCCATTCATTCACCAGAAACGATTGCCATCCTCAAAGATCGTGACATTGCATTAGAGCTCTGCCCAACTAGCAATATTTCATTCGGCCTATTTAGCGACTACAGTACTCACCCATTCCCAGCCTTTTTAAAAGCTGGCGTCAAAGTAAGTATTAACTCCGACGATCCACCGTTTGTAAATACAACGCTTTCTCAGGAATACACTCGGGTACAGGAAGCATATCAATACTCCGATGACGTCATGACCAGCATTACTGCCATGGCAATTGATTGCGCTTTTGTAGATGATACTACAAAAAATAAATTGCGAACTAAATTAAAGTAATATAGAACCCCGATTCGGAGTTTTTTTGCAACTTACCACTGAACTGATCCCCTCCCCCCTGGAGGGGAATCGAGGTCATGTATAAAGCCCTCTCCCCAACCCTTTCCCGCGAAGAACACCGGTTTTCTTGCCAACTTCACGTCGCGGGAGAGGGGGCAGATCGCGCTAACTGATGAGCACATACCTCACACGTCAACACGAGAATTAAAACGTAAGTTTGTGGCCGAGCGCTGCATATATGGCGGACATCTAATTATTTGGACTTTGGACAAAACGGCATGCAAAAAGACGCATGCCATTCTGTCCAAATAAGTTTAAATCTGACATATTTATAAGCCAATAATATCAACGACAACCGGCTCATTTTGTAAAAACATTTACAATCAGGATAATTAACGATCTAATTATGAGGGATAGATCTGAAATTTCTTGGACAAAAAGACATGAGGCTCTTTTCATGTCTTTTTGTCCAAAGTCCAATAATTATCAAAATAAATATAAAAAAGGCGTGAATCGCTTCAGCAGTTCTGGATGAGTTGATCAAGCCAAAGCTATAGCGCGTTTCCGCCTCTATTTAAACTATTCTTTCGCACAATTCTACTATCCTTGAGGCCAGATTATCGATAATATCGCCCAAGTGGATATGCACGCTGTGTTCATGATACCCGCTCGGTCGTAGGGTGGGCAAAGGCGCGTCAGCGACGTGCCCACCCTACGTCCGAGCATGTTTAAAGGTTGTTTTTTGTACAAAAACAAGTGTTGTTTCATGTAAGGTGAACTGTGATAAATAAGATTTTTTTAACCGGCTAGGCCATAAATTAT
>JAUYQG010000106.1 GCA_030695645.1 Legionellaceae bacterium | reverse complement strand
TAAAATTATTTTTCGCAAAATATCACTGAATTCGTAGGGTGAGCAAAGGAGCTTGCGACGTGCCCACCAGCAGTGGTACAACGGTGGGCACGTCGCAAGCTCCTTTGCCCACCCTACCTCGTTCACCCAGAATTGCTAGTTTTCTAAGCTGACATTCAATTTAAGCGGGAATTCTTGATAAAATATCAACTTCCCCTATTGCTAACTGATAATATTGGTTATGATGTAGGTAATATTGCGTTAGTGGTTGTTGAATGCGAACTCTATTTATTTACATTATCGCCTTACTCATGTCCTGTCTTACCTATGCAGCGGATGTTGGGATTATTACGACATCATTACATGGGAAACCCGCTTATTTAGTTCAAGTTGGAGCGTACACACGACAAAAAGAAGCCGAAGAGGTGCAAAAAAAATTATCCAGTTCGGTACATCAAACAGTCAAAATAGATCATCTGGCTGATAAGGGTTTGTATCTCGTCCAAATTGGTCCTATAAATAATTACGCTCTCGCTCGTAAACTCCAACAAAAACTCATCGATCCCGAGGCAGAAGGAGACGCAGAAGAAAACACAACTCTATCATCAACTGCAGTAACCGAACTGCAACCCGTCAAACCCAAAATTCCTGCAAAAATATGGAATCTTCGTAATGCGGATATTCGAGCCGTGATTGCCGAAGTGTCACGCATAACCGGTAAAAATTTTATCGTTGACCCTAAAGTTATGGGTAAAATCTCGATTGTATCCACAACACCGATTTCTGATAGAGAACTTTATCAAGTATTTCTATCCATGCTACAGGTATCGGGGTTTGCAGCGATTCCTAGCGGAGGCGCCATTAAAATTGTACCTAATATTGATGCGAGAACCGTATCACCTGACTCGCTAAATGCTCTGCAACATACAGCACGTGGTGATGAAATGATGGTACAAGTAATTCCCATACAATACGTTCCTGCAGAACAGCTCGTCCCTGTCTTACGCCCGCTGATGCCGCAATGGAGCAGCGTGTCAGCTTACGGCCCATCCAATATGCTTATTTTATCGGGACGAGCCAACAATATTCGGCAATTAGCGGAGATCATTAAACAGGTAGATAGTTCATCTGCTAGTGGCATCGATGTCGTTCCCTTAGAACACGCGCTAGCTATGGACGTCGCAAATACTTTAAAAGACTTGGTCAAATCACAACTTGGGGCCAATCAACGCAATCAAAGCATGTTGGCCGCAGATGATCGCAGTAATTCCATTTTAATCAGCGGCAGCAAAACGGACCGAATTCGCATTCGTATGCTCATCTCACAATTGGATCAAAACAATCCCAATGCAACCAATAGTAATACCCAAGTCATTTATCTGAATTATTTACGTGCCGAGGATCTTGTACCGATATTAGCGGGTATCGCACAAGCCAGTTTCAGCGGTATCGTGGGCACAACGATTGGCACCGTCACACGACCTGCTCTCGACAGCACAAATCCGGCTTCTAACATGGCAAGTCTCGTTCCTGGAAGCAATGGAACCTCCAGCATCAATAATCAAACATCGAATCCACCATCGGGAAATGGCGCTAATCCAGACAATACCACGGGAACAAATACGCAAAGTGAAGGCACCACCAAACCATCCGTACAAATTATTGCCGAACCCAACACCAACTCCATCATTATTAACGCCCCCGCCACTCTAATTCGGACATTAAAAACCGTAATCAACCAATTGGATATCAAACCCGAACAATTACTCATCGAAGCACTGGTTGCTGAAATCAATGAAAGTGACTTCAAGAATCTAGGCGTTGAATGGGGAAGTGTTCAAAAAACTGGTGATACATCCACGTTCAGACCTGGCTTTGCTATTTTAAACTCCAAAACATCAATCGACCAATTTCAAGCGCAAATATATGCACTAGCACGGATACATAAGGCCAATATTCTTTCAACGCCATCGGTTGTTGTTTTAGACAATAGACAAGCGAAAATTCTAATCGGTAAACAGGTGTCCATACAATCGACCTCTTATCCGAATAACGCAGGAGGTACCACCTCAGCAAGCCCATACAGCACGTATGATCGAGTCAATGTGGCATTGCATTTATACGTCAGACCTCAAATCACACGAGGTAAGGGGATACAAATGCAAATTGATCAAGGCAATGATACGCTAGACGCTACGGATACGGTTAATCCAGGAACAACCCCCACATTCAACATCAGTGCTATCGTGACCTCTGTGCACGTAGAGAGTGGTGACATCATCGTTCTAGGTGGCTTAGCACAAGATAGTCTGAGTAATGATAACGACCGACTACCCATTCTGGGTGACATTCCAGGCATTGGCCGCTTATTTCAGCGAAACAGCACGAACCGCGAGAAAAAAGTGCTGATGGTTTTCATTCGCCCTCATATTCTAAAAACAGAATCTCAAGCTCTTGAAGTAACCGGTAGTAAATATAACCATGTTCGCCAAGATCAGCTTGATATCGCGCGCTCGCAAGAGGAGTATTACAAGACGGATAGAAACACCATTGCGCCCGCATGGCATACCTCTACTTTACCAAAACCTTTTTGTCATACCACGAAACAGCCAACGACTGTGATGAAAGAATGAGTACTGACTCCAAACCAAAACGTCTACCTTATTTATATGCCAAAAAACAAGGTGTCGTGGCGAGCGAAATAGAACCGGGATCTGTCTCTTTACTCTATCATTTGCCAAATATCCCCTTACAAACCATTGCTGAGGTAAAGCGGGTTCTGCAATGCGAGTTGCATTTAAAAGAGGTTAATACCGCTGAATTTCAACACCATTTAACTCACTTTTATCAATCGCAATCCGCCATTTTAGATGCCACAGAAAGCATGGAAGACGATGTCGATCTCATGAAGCTCGCGGGACAACTGCCAACTAGCGAAGATTTACTCGATACTCAAGATGACGCGCCCATTATTCGACTGATCAATGCCTTATTTACTCAAGCAATTAAACAAAAAGCATCGGATATTCACATAGAAACGTATGAAAATCGTGTTTTGGTCCGTAATCGTCTGGATGGTGTATTACAAGAGGTACTTGAGATTCAACGGGCTATAGCCCCACTGGTTATTTCTCGTGTGAAAGTCATGGCAAAACTTGATATTGCTGAAAAACGTATTCCACAAGATGGTCGTATTGCTTTACGTATTGGTGGTCATAATATCGATGTTCGCGTATCAACCTTACCATCCAACCATGGAGAGCGCATTGTATTACGTATTTTAGATCAACAAGCCGCTCAATTGGATTTAAGCTTGTTGGGAATGCCTGCCGAGCAATTACGCATCATTCGCAGTATGATCTCTGAGCCTCACGGCATCCTGTTAGTAACCGGGCCTACTGGCTCAGGTAAAACCACGTCACTCTACGCAATGCTCACCGAACTGAATCAAGTCAGTCGTAATATTTTAACTATCGAAGATCCTATTGAATATGATTTGCCTGGAATTGGACAAACACAGGTCAATCAAAAAGTTCAAATGACCTTCGCAAAAGGCTTACGAGCGATCCTGCGTCAAGATCCCGATGTCGTGATGATTGGTGAAATTCGTGATTTAGAAACCGCTGAAATCGCCGTGCAAGCGAGCCTCACGGGCCATTTAGTGCTATCGACATTACATACCAACAGTGCATTAGGTGCATTGACGCGTTTGCATGATATGGGAATTGAATCATTTCTATTGTCATCAAGTATCGTCGGTCTATTGGCTCAACGCCTGGTCAGGCAACTCTGCGATCATTGTAAAATCTCTCATCATATGAATCAGAATGAGTGCCAAATCATGCACCTAGATTATTGCAATAAAAAAGAATCTCCTGTTATTTTTGAACCAGAAGGTTGTGAGCATTGTAACAACTTGGGTTATCGAGGCCGAACCGGTATTTATGAATTAATTCCCATCGATGAAACATTACGTAGCATGATTCACCGTAACGAAAATATCCAAACCATAGAAAGGTATCTTCGCCCCACAACGCTCAGTATTCGCGAAGACGGATTTAAGCGCGTACTGCAGGGAGATACCTCATTAGCAGAAATTTTACGTGTTACAAGTGGGACATAAGCCAGAAGACTCTAACTATGTTTTCGAACATACCTTGACTGTACGTCAGTTTGCCGTATAATTAAATCAAGAGGATCAACGTAGGGTGACCATTATGGGACAACCAGCAATCAAATGTAGCCAGGATACAGAGCGGCTTGAAGCACGAATTAGTGCGGACAAAAAGAATTTACTTAGACACGCAGCTGAATTATCTGGTCGCACACTTACCGATTTCGTTATCAACTCAGCATACGAGGCAGCCGTTCGTGTCATACAAGAGTATCAGCAACTGCATTTGACAGCGGTTGATCGTGATGTTTTTATTCAAGCGTTGTTAACCCCACCGAAAGCATCCAATAATCTATTGAAGGCGGTCGATCAGTACAAGAAGGATGTTGAGTCCAAATGACGGAGACAAGAGCACCTTCACCTAAATATCGAATCGAGCAATTGGATAAGAAACATAATAAAAATTTGTTTTCCTGTGGAACTGAAGCACTGAATCAGTATCTCAAAATACAAGCCAGCCAAGATAGCAAAAAGAATGTTGCAATTACATATGTATTGACACAGCAGGACTCTGACCATATTTCAGGATTTTATACTATTTCATCCATTGGAATACTTCCGGGTGAATTACCTGCTGACTTAGCTAAAAAACTACCAAGATATCCCGTTTTACCTGGAATTTTGTTGGGACGATTAGCCGTAGATGAAAACATGAAGGGAAACAAGATCGGTGCGTTTTTGTTGATGGACGCACTTAAACGAAGTCTTGCTGTAAGTCATCAAATTGGAATTGTTGCAATCATTGTTGATGCGAAAGATGCGATCGCTGTGAATTTTTATAAACACTTTGGTTTTATACCGTTTCCGGCAAATGATCATAGATTGTTTTTGCCTATAGGCACAATCAAGGGATTGGGTTTATAGGGATCTCGAGTCAACAATACAACCGCCTCGCTTTGATTTCTTTTCCTCCAAGAGCATGATTTATGGCTAATCGCATGATTTTTTTAGCCGCTTTGAGAACCTCTGGCTTATCTAATGTATCTTCGGATAAAGCAAGCAAATGCGAGCCCAGAAGGCCCTGCTCCGCCGCGACCACCCCCTCACCAGCAACAAACGCATACTGACTCGTGGAAACAATGGGCAATCCAGTTCGCGCATCATGAGTTAAGGATATAGCGTATCCCATGGACACTAACAAGGTCCATTCAAATCGACGTAATAATACCTCAAGAGCGGACCTATCCGTTACTTGACATAACGATTGCAACGTCATGACATACGCATCATACAATTGAGGATAAGCATCGAAAGGTTGTAGCGCATGATACAGTAACTCATTCACGTACAAACCTGCGAACAGTAGCGGCCCTTGCAACGGTAACGACGAAGCAAGCAATTCTAATTTTTGTAGATAATACGAATTCGAACGCTCATCAAACATCACCCAAAGTGGTGTGAATGCCTGCAATAACGCTTGTTTCTTAGGCGTACGCCCTCCTTTACATAAACTGCAAACGATACCTTTTTCTCGAGTAAAAAAAGTAACCCGGGCACTGGTATCGCCAGACCATTGTTTATGTAAAACCCAAGCAGGCGTATTGTCATCAGTCACGAATCATAACCTAACTCTCTCAAAACACGCTCGTTATCAGACCAACCTGACTTAACCTTGCACCAACATTGCAGAAATACTTTTTTACCTAGCAATTGCTCCATATCAATACGTGCTTGAGTGGCTATCGATTTTAATTTAGCCCCTTTATCACCAATAATCATACGTTTATGGCTCTCTTTATCAACCAACACTAAGGCATGAATACGCACCAATTCGCCCTCCTCTTGATACGACTCAATACCCACTGTCGTTGAGTAAGGAAGCTCCTGACCACAGAGCCTAAATATTTTCTCGCGCAGCAATTCCGAACACAAAAACTTGATGGACCGATCGGTATATTGATCCTCAGGAAATAAAAACGGTCCCTCAGGCAAATAAGGCTGTAAAGCTTGATGAAGCGTCTCAACTTGCACACCCGTTTTTGCAGATAATGGAATCATGGCCGTAAACGTATGGCGTTTACTCATCTCATCTAACCACGGCAACAATTGCATTTTATCTGCGATTTTATCTACTTTATTGACCACTAAAAAGCAGGGTATTGAAGTCTGTTTAATCAAACTTAATACGTATTCATCTTCATCTTCCCAATGAGTGCCATCCACTACGAACGCAATCACGTCAACATCACGCAACACACTAACCGCTGTTTTATTCATCATACGATTCATTACTTTTTTTGAACCCTGATGAATACCAGGGGTATCCACATACACGAATTGATAATCCCCCTCCGAACGCACGCCTAAAATACTATGTCGGGTCGTTTGAGGTTTGCGCGAGGTAATGCTGAGTTTATACTCTAAAATCCGATTAAGTAACGTGGATTTTCCAACGTTTGGTCGACCTACTAGAGCAATATAACCACAATATGTTGTCATGAAGATTTGTATTCCGTTTGAAATGTGCGAAAGTATATGTTCATTTTACCACGGATTGATTTCGATAAAAATATTGAATATGCTTACATCAAATGGATTAAGATGTATTGTTCACCATGCCTAATGGATTTTCTCTGATTGAATTGATGGTTGTGTTGATGATTATCAGCATTCTCGCATGCTTTACGTACCCCAGTTATAAAAGCCAGGTAACACGCGCGCATCGCATAGACGGTCAAACCGCATTATTTGATCTTGCTAATCGTATGGAACGTTACTATGCCCGAAAAAACACTTATGAGAAAGCCAGCATTGGGACGGGCGGACCTAATGACATAGTAACGCTCAACACATCATCGGAAGGATGGTATACGTTATCCATTACTGAGGCTACTCATGCGTTCTTTACGTTGCAAGCCACACCGAATAAAACTCAAGCACTTAATGATAGGTATTGTCAGTCATTGACGTTAAATAGTGTCGGAATAAAAGGCAGTGCTTCTAAGCTTACAGAATCGTGTTGGTAATGGTACCTTCCAGTGATTCAAAATATAGAGTGGGCAAAGGAGTGCCATGACGTACCCAGCCTGTTCGAAGCTCATGAGGTAGAGGCTACAGAAGACTACTTCTCATCTAACTCAGTCAGTATGCCACTAACATCGGCATCCAACGCCTGTTGGGCTAACTCTTTCAAGGTTGACTCAGGCATACTGCCGGATTCTGAGTAAATGGCAATGCCTTTCTTAAAGACCATGAGATGTGGAATCGAACGAATTCCAAAAACATCGGTAAATTCCGTTTCTTGTTCAATATTCACCTTGCCAAACACAATATTGGGATACAGTTGCGCTACTCGCTCATAAACATGCGAAAATTGCTTGCATGGTGAGCACCACGATGCCCAAAAATCGATAAAAATAATATCGTTGTCATGAAGTAAGGCTTCAAATTGCTCACCGCTAATAGCTTGGACCGGAGTATTCTCAGCCATAATTACTCTCCTAGAACAAAAATAATACGCTTAAAAATAGTATCCACACTGCCCTCACCGGATATGCGATGAAACACAGGAGCCTCAGTGTCACCACTCTGTGCCCATGTTTCGTAATACTCGATGAGTGGTTCGGTTTGATCATGATACACATGCAATCGATTGCGAATAATTTCTTCACGATCATCATCACGCAATACCAAGGGCTCACCCGTTTCATCATCCAGTCCCGCAACGTTGGGAGGATTAAACTGAACATGATACACACGGCCAGAGGTGGGATGAACGCGACGACCACTAATGCGTCGCACGATTTCATCGTCATCAACAGCAATTTCAATCACGTGATCAATTTTAATATGTGCTTTACTTAAAGCATCTGCTTGGGGAAGCGTACGAGGAAACCCGTCTAACAAAAAGCCTGAACGACAATCATCCTGAGTTAAACGTTCAGCTACCAATGCAATCATAATATCATCAGAAACCAAAAGACCGGCATCCATGATTTTTTTCGCACTCAAACCAAGGTCACTGCCTGATGCAATAGCGGCACGTAACATATCGCCTGTCGAAATTTGCGGTATATTAAATTTTTTCATCAAACGAAGTGCTTGAGTACCCTTACCCGCCCCTGGACAACCTAATAACATCAAGCGCATCACGCTCATGAAAAAAACTCCAAATCAAGACTCTATCGCAAGATTAACTAATGTACTGAAGATAACTATCTTTTTCAATCTTTTCCAGCAATTCCCGCCTTAAAAACCAATAACCAGATCGCCTTCTCCAATTGATGCTACCCTGTGGACACATCTTGGTATTAAGACAGAGCAAATCACCGTGCATTATAATTAATAAGTGCGCAGTAAGGACATGGAGTGGACTTCAGCGCGAGAGCGACGTGCCCACCAATGAGCTTCACACGTGGGCACGCTGCGCTTTGCCCACCCTACTTCGTGCCTCGGTTAATTTTTCCTGCCTATCCGGTTCTCACATATTGTGATGATTTCGTCAACGTTGACAATGCCCTAACTGAACTTGATAGATACGTGCTCTGCGTTGTACCTTGTGGGCTACAGGAACTAGCCACGATTTTCGTAAATAAGTTTTTTGTTGATAACCGGTAACCCCTTCGTGATAGGCTAAATATAAGGCAAAGGCATCGCTTCTGGAAATGTGAGCGCGTATATTCGCTTGATTTGCGTACCAACCAATAAAATCCACAGCATCAGAAAAACTATCACGCGATGACAACAAGCCTCCATTGGATTGTTTATACAGGGCCCAAGTGCTTTGTAATGCCTGTGAATAGCCATAGGCTGTTGATGGTCGCGACCACGGAAGGACCCATAATAATTTCGTACGCGGCGGTTGAGCCTGTGCATCAAATTTAGACTCTTGATGAATAATGGCCATTTGTACCGCAACAGGAACGCGCCAACGTCGTTCAACATCTTTAGCATCTCGGTACCAACGCGGGTATTGATTAAATATATTGCATATATTAGTGACATCAGCCGGTGGTGGCGGAGTCATACAGCCTGATAAGCATAAGGCGCCCCAAGCACACCAGATTATTTTTTTTATTTGTTTAAACAATGTGTTATCTCACTATGCTCGTATATTGGGCCTTAGATTATTTATCTCGATATAACTGCTTTATACCGCGATACCACGATCCCTGGGCATTAAATATTGCAAAAATCAACCCAGACTTCCCATCAATAAACCCACCTTGAATCACATAACAACGAAAAAACATCCAACTCGTACTGGCCATGGTTTTTAAAAGACTTGGTTTTTTATTATCATTAATTCGAATTTGAGCGCTATAGGATGAATATAAATTTATTTTACTCAACGCATGACTAACATCTCGAAAGGATTGATGAAAAATGGGCGTTTTAATCTGGCGAATGGTGGATTGCTTCGGTAATACAATTTTCTCATGAACGATATCATTGCTAAAACACGCGCCTTGCCGTTTAAATAAACGCACATGTCGTTTCGGACTTGAACAAAAACGCAACGGTTTTCCATAAAAACACATGCGGATGGGCACGCGGTAAGCATCTGCGGTGCCAGAGGCCATCGCACACAGGATGGCTTCTTTTAATTCGGCATTCACGAACTCATCCGCATCCAAATTTAAGACCCAGTCACCCGTAGCGCGTTGTAACGCTCGTTGCTTCTGAATACCAAAACCTTGCCAATCCGTTTCAAAGACATGTTGGGTGAATTCTTTCGCGATTGCGACAGTCGCATCGCGACTACCGGAATCCAAGACAATGATTTCATCCGCCCATTTTACCGACTCAAGACAACGTCGGATATTATCTTCTTCATTTTTAGCGATAATCATGACACTTAATCGATTCAACATAGTAAGCTAAACAACCCCTTCACGATAGTCGTAACTATCTAAAAACAATTTATCATCGCGCATACTTAACGACACATGACCACCATTAGCCAGCTTACCAAAGAGCAACTCTTCAGCCAACGGTTTTTTAATGTTTTCTTGAATGAGTCGTGCCATAGGTCTAGCACCCATGACTTTATCATAACCATGCGTGATCAACCATTCTCTAGCAGAGCGATCAACCTCTAAGGTCACGCCTTTATTACACAACTGTTCTTCCAGTTCCATAATGAACTTATCAACAACCAAACCAATGGTTTGTTCATCAAGAGCTTTGAAATTAATCACAGCATCCAATCTGTTTCTAAATTCGGGAGTAAATTGTCGCTTCAGAATATCCATTCCATCATTACTATTATCCTGCGTTGAAAATCCCATGGAATTACGACTAATTTCAGTCGCTCCCACGTTACTGGTCATCACTAAAATCACATGTCGAAAATCAGCGTGTCGACCATTTGTGTCCGTTAACGTTCCGTGATCCATGATCTGTAGGAGTAAATTAAACACATCAGGATGCGCCTTTTCGATTTCATCCAACAGCAACACCGAATGGGGATTTTTGGTAATGGCTTCGGTCAACAAACCACCTTGATCATATCCTACATATCCAGGAGGTGCTCCGATTAAGCGCGATACCGTATGTTTTTCCATATACTCAGACATATCAAATCGCAGTAACTCAATACCCAGTAAATTCGCAAGTTGTCTGGTAACTTCTGTTTTACCCACACCTGTTGGTCCGGTAAACAAGAAACATCCCACGGGCTTTTCAGGTTCACGCAAACCAGAACGGGATAATTTGATTGCCGAAGCCAATGCCGTGATCGCAACGTCCTGTCCATAGACCAGAAGTTTTAAATCACGCTCCAAATTTCGCATGGTATCTTTGTCGCGCGCAGATACCTTTTTCACCGGTATTCTGGCAATTTTTGCCACGACATTTTCAATTTCAGTCACGGAAATAATTTTTCTGCGTTTGTTAGCCGTCAATAAATTTTGATAAGCACCGGCCTCATCCACAACATCGATCGCTTTATCTGGCAAAAATCTATCATTAATGTATTTAGCAGATAGTTCCGCAGCCGCTTTCAATGATGGAATTGAGAATTTAACACCATGATGCTCTTCTAAACGTCCCTTTAAACCTTTGAGGATCTCAAACGTTTCTTCAACAGTAGGTTCGCAAACATCAATTTTCTGGAATCGTCTAGCCAACGCTTTGTCTTTTTCAAAAATACCGCGATATTCTTGATACGTTGTGGAACCGATGCATTTCAACTCACCATTCGCTAATAGCGGTTTAATCAGGTTTGAGGCATCCATCACACCACCAGAGGCCGCTCCTGCGCCAATAATGGTATGAATTTCATCGATAAACAGGATACCACCATCTTGATCACTCAGTTGTTTCAAAACCGCTTTCAACCGTTTTTCAAAATCACCTCGATATTTTGTGCCTGCTAACAACGAACCTAAATCCAGCGAATAGACCACGCATTTACTGATCGCATCAGGAACCTCTCCATCAACGATTCGTTTTGCCAGACCTTCAGCAATAGCGGTCTTACCAACACCCGCTTCACCAACTAATAATGGGTTGTTTTTACGACGACGACATAACACTTGCACCGTACGTTGAATTTCTTCGTTACGCCCAATCAATGGATCAATTTTACCAAGTCTTGCGCGTTTATTCAGATTCATACAATAGCTTTCTAAAGGTGATTCATTGTTTTCCGATGACATCATGTCATCATCTAAAGACGGGTGCATCCCATCACGCATTTCGTTATTTTGATATTTAGACACACCATGTGAAATATAATTAATCACATCAAGACGAGTGATATTTTCTCGGCGAAGAAAATAAACGGCTTGGCTTTCTTGTTCGCTAAAAATCGCCGCCAACACATTGGCCCCATTAACTTCTGTTTTACCAGCAGACTGAACATGAAAAACAGCTCGTTGTAAAACACGTTGGAATCCCAACGTGGGCTGTGTTTCTCGCTCATCATCATCGAGAGGGATAATGGGTGTGGTTTCATTGATAAAGTCTTCTAAATCGCGTCGTAATTCATCGACATTTGCTTCACACGCTTGCAAAACATTGCCTGCGGAAGGATTATCCAGCAACGACAACAGTAAATGCTCAACTGTCATAAACTCATGACGTTTATCTTTTGCATCCTTAAACGCTAAATTTAAGGTGAACTCAAGTTCTTTATTTAACATGATCGTTGCTCCCCTATCACCATCGCCCTACGTCTATTCTTGCTCCATACTGCAAAGCAAAGGATGTTGGTTAAGCCTGGCATAATCGTTAACCAGGACAACTTTCGTTTCCGCTATATCACGAGTATACACCCCACAAAATCCGCGTCCTTGACGATGTACCTGAAGCATAATCTGAGTTGCAACATCGTCACTCAGATAAAAAAACCGCTTCAATACAAGAACCACAAAATCCATGGGTGTATAATCATCGTTCAGTAAAATAACCTTGTATTTCTTAGGCTCTGATAAAGCAGTTAATGATTCCGCTTCCATGAGCTCGTCTTTCACATGATCGACGATTGTTGCTTGACTCATAACACACACCCTATACTTATTTTATAGACTTAGATCACACGTTTAGCTAGTTAAAATGGCGATTTTGATGAAATATACATGACTACTGGACTGGACTTTGGACAAATAAGATCTGGTTTTTACGAAGTTTGTCCAAAGCCCAGTAGGTTATCAATGAACTACATATGTTGAACAATAGCTTCGGCGAAACCAGAACAACTGACGCACGTAGCATTATCCATTTGTCGCTCAAAATCATACGTGACGGTTTTCGCTTCAATAGCTCCTTCCATGCCTTTTATAATCAACTCGGCAGCTTCTATCCAGCCCATATGACGCAACATCATTTCAGCGGATAAAATCAACGACCCTGGATTAACCTTATCTTGACCAGCATATTTAGGTGCCGTTCCATGGGTTGCTTCAAAGACAGCCACATCATCACTCATATTTGCGCCCGGAGCAATTCCAATACCACCTACTTGAGCCGCCAAAGCATCGGAAATATAGTCACCATTTAAATTAAGCGTCGCTATCACACGATACTCTTCCGGTCTTAATAAAATTTGTTGTAAAAACGCGTCAGCAATCACATCTTTAATCATAATTGGCTCGCCAGTTACCGGATTGCTCATGTGCATCCAAGGGCCGCCCTGATAGTCTTTCGCACCAAATTCATCACGCGCAACAGCATAGCCCCAGTCTTTAAATGCTCCTTCCGTAAACTTCATGATATTACCTTTATGCACTAAGGTAACCGAACTTTGTTGATTATCAATGGCATATTGAATCGCGGCTCTCACCAAACGCTGAGTACCTTCTCGCGAAACAGGCTTGATTCCAATACCACAATGCTCTGGAAAGCGGATTTTTTTTACGCCCATCTCGTTACGTAAAAATTGAATCACCTGTTTGGCCTCTGGGGTATCAGCTGCCCATTCAATGCCGGCGTAGATATCTTCCGAATTTTCACGAAAAATGACCATATTCGTTTTCCATGGCTCTTTAACTGGACTGGGTACACCTGAAAAATAACGAATGGGTCGCAAGCAGGTAAACAGATCAAGCTCCTGGCGAATAGCGACATTTAAAGAACGAATACCACCGCCAACTGGGGTGGTCAATGGACCTTTGATGGATACCACAAATTGCTTCATTGCCGTCATGGTTTCTGCCGGTAACCATTCATCAGAACCGTACATTTTTGTGGCTTTTTCACCAGCATATATTTCCATCCAAGCGATCTTTTTATCCGAACCATACGCTTTTTTAACGGCTTCATCGACAACATGTATCATAGCTGGCGTCACATCAACACCAATACCATCGCCTTCAACGAAAGGAATAATCGGATTATTGGGCACATTCAGTTTAAAATCGGAATCAACGGTGATCGCTTTTCCTTGTGTGGGAACAACAATTTTTTTAAAGGTCATAAACTACTCCGCGTGTCATTATTATCGATGGGTTCCATACATTTGGAAAAATATATACTGCATATACTGCGTGCGGTCACAACCTTAAATTTGTGACCGCGCGCGGTATACCTCAACCCGGGATTGAGTAAAAAATAGTAATCGCAACCAAGGCCAAAATAACATGCTCATGAACGCAACCCCTGGAACATATAGTATATTACTGGTATATCCAAAAAATGCATCAATTAAATAGATGGCAAATTGATAAAATAAGCAAAACAGTATGATCACACTCATTTGTTGAATCGTAGAAAAGAAAACAAAGCGGCGTGTTCGGTGTGTAACTAACCAAGTCGTCAATAACATTGCAAAGGCATGCTCACCCATGACAGTAGAACATAATACGTCTAAACACAACCCAAGCAAAAACACCCACGTAATACGAAAATAAGCCGGTAAACAACATTGCACATACAATACAACCAACAACACCCATGCTGGACGAATTATCGACAAAGACTCCGGTAAAGGTAAAATCGTTAGCACCAAGGCAGAAACTAAGGTTAAAAATAAGCGTGCATTCAAGGTAATCATACGAGTCCTTCTAAGACACGGAGACGTTCATTAATTTGCGCCGTTAACTCCGTATGACCTTCTTCAGGCCAAATTAACAATACCAATCGACTTCGATTTAATAACGCCACAGGACTAACGATCACTTTAATAAAATCATCTCCCGTCCTATTTTTGATTTCAGCAACACGTCCTACCGGATAACCTTCTGGGTATCGGCGACCAAGACCGGAAGTTACAAGCAAATCACCTTTGGCAATTGATGACGTTTTCGGTAAATTAATCAGTGATAAGCGGGTCATGCTGTTGGTACCGACAAGAATAGCGCGCTCCCCAGTGCGATCATTTCGAACAGGAACTGCACATTTCGAATCGGAAATAAGCAAAACGGTACTAGTCATTAATCCAACATCAATAATTTGCCCCATAACACCTTTGGCATCCAGAACGGGCTGACCTAATAACACACCATCTCTTGATCCTTTATTAAGCACAAGTAATTGACGAGAGCTCGTTGTTTCAACCGCTAGAATTTGCGCAGCCATAGCTCGAGTACTGTCAGAAGATGAGGCGGATAATAGACTTTTAAGTTCTGAGTTTTCCGTTTGAATGGCTAAAAACTTCTGCAATTGTGCTTCAAGCATCGTTTGCTGATAACGAAGCTGCATGTTTTCTGCAATCAAAGCTTTTTTACTGCCAAGCAATGAATGTGCCCAGCCAATAATGCGGACGGGATAATCGACGGCAAATTGCAAAGGTGACACGATCACCGAGAAACCGCTACGCAGGCTACCCAGTGATCGATCATGATGGTCTGTAATCATCAAACATAAGGACAATAGCAAAGCAAACACAAATCGTAAAGACGAGTGTTCACGTTTGATAAAAAGCCTACTTTGACTTTTATTCTGTTGAGAGAAAATCACCGCCACGTAAGTCCATTGTTTCTAACGCTTTACCACCACCACGTGCAACACATGTTAATGGATCTTCTGCAACCAATACGGGCAGCCCTGTTTCTTCCATCAACAATGTGTCCATGTTTTTCAACAAAGCACCGCCGCCAGTTAAAACCATACCGCGCTCTGCGATATCGGCCGCTAACTCCGGGGGGGCTAATTCTAGTGCCGCTCGTACAGCACCAACAATACCGGATAAGGGCTCTTGTAAGGCTTCCAGGATTTCCGCGCTGGTTAATTTAAAGCTGCGTGGCACACCTTCGGCTAAGTTACGTCCTCTCACTTCTATTTCAAAAATATCACGACTTGGGTAGGCAAAACCAATTTCATGCTTAATGCGTTCTGCGGTTGTTTCACCAATCAATGTACCGTAATTACGTCGAACATAAGAGACAATGGCATCATCAAACTTATCACCACCAATGCGCACGGATTGATGGTAAACAATTCCGCTCAGAGAAATGATCGCGACTTCCGTCGTACCACCACCGATATCCACGACCATCGAACCACTTGCTTCTTCGACCGGCATACCGGAACCCAACGCTGCGGCCATAGGCTCTTCAATCAAAAACACCTCTCGAGCACCAGCACCCATCGCAGATTCACGGATGGCTCGTCGTTCGACTTGTGTAGAACCACATGGCACACAAACCAACACACGAGGACTGGGTCGTAAAAATCGATTTTCATGTACTTTATGAATAAAATGTTGCAGCATTTTTTCTGTAACAAAGAAATCCGCAATCACGCCATCTTTCATGGGTCGAATAGCACTGATGTTTCCGGGCGTTCTACCCAGCATACGTTTTGCTTCAAGCCCAACAGCAACCACACGTTTTTGTCCAGCCTCAATTCGCTGAGCAACAACAGATGGTTCATTCAGCACAATACCTTTGTCTCTGACATAAATCAGAGTATTTGCTGTTCCCAAATCGATCGATAGATCGTTGGAAAACATACCTCTCAGTTTCCTGAACATAAGCTACTTTACTCCGTTCCTTTTTGATGGGCATTTTAACTGAAATTTGGATAAAAAACGACATGTATTTATAAGACTTTAAAAATATATCGACAGATGCCAATAATATTGCGATACTTTCCTTGCTTTGTGAATCAGACACTCGTTGGATGGAGTGTCTTGATTGATAAAGTATAAAAATAGTCCAATCAATTAAGGAGAATTGTCATGAAAGCAATCTTGTTTGCTGCCGTATTATCGTTATCTATTGTATCTCTTCCATCCGCTGCGACTGCCGCCAGCTCAAAAGAGCTCCATACGCCTCGATTAGGGCAAACCGTAAAACAAATCAATCTAAACACAGCCAGTATTGATGTGTTGACCAAGTCATTTAAAGGTATTGGAAAAAAACGCGCTGAAGCAATCGTCAGTTATCGTCAAAACCACGGTGATTTCAAATCAGTATCTGATCTTGCCGCAGTAAGAGGCTTGGGCAAAGCATTTGTGACGCAGCATTTGGCTGAGTTAGAAGCTGTGTTTATAACAAAGTAACATATAGGGTGGGCTTCGGCGCGAGAGCGACGTGCCCACCCTATACTGCTTAGAAACGGGCACGTAATGGACACCACATGATAAAGATCCACCTCACGAAGACTGTTTAGAATACGAATCTAGGTGTAAAAAAATCAAACACGCGCGCAGCGCTCATTCACGTAAACGAGCCCGAGTGCGAGCCCGAGTGCGAAAAAAAGGTTCGCCATACAACAAAAATTCAGCTCAAGGGTCCTAATGTGTTAGGCTTACCTCAGGAAGAAAAAACAAACAAAAAAACCAACCTCAGGAGCACCTCATGCAATATTTTGACCATGAAAAATTAGATGTTTATAAAGTAGCTAGTGAGTAGCACTACTAACGACCTTTTCGCACGCGGGCTCGCACTCGGGCTCGTTTACGTGAATGAGCGCTGCGCGCGTGTTTTAATTTTTAAATAGCTGCGGCAGCTGAATTTTTAGTCATG
>JAUYQG010000084.1 GCA_030695645.1 Legionellaceae bacterium | reverse complement strand
TGAACGAGGTAGGGTGGGCAAAGGAGCTTGCGACGTGCCCACCGTTGTACCGCTGCTGGTGAGCACGTCGCAAGCTCCTTTGCTCACCCTACGAATTCAGTGATATTTTGCGAAAAATAATTTTATTAAAACGCTACATAGTCCTAGAACAGAGGGCCTTATCGTTCACCCAGAATTGCTGCTCGGAGGGTGATATTGATGCTCAGAGAACCGTCAGATTTTAGTTCAATATGCGCCAAATATATCCGTTCCTTGCTGCGGAGTGAGTTACGTCAAGTTATTGATTCGCTAGTAGTGCATTTGCTACCTTAGATTGGTTTTTTTTACCAAGAACTTTGCAGATCATATCACCTGCGGCGACTACTTTGAAAATATCAATGCCCGTTTCAATACCTAATCCATGCATGAGATACAACACGTCCTCTGTGGCCACATTACCACTCGCACCGCGGGCGTATGGGCAACCGCCGAGACCTGCAACGGAACTGTCAAATCGATTGATACCACACTCTAAAGCGGCGTAAATATTCGCAATGGCTTGACCGTAGGTATCGTGAAAATGCATGGATATTTTGGCAAGCGGTACAAAGGTTCTCAGTGTTTCAACTAATGACTGAGTTTGTTTCGGAGTGCCTACGCCAATGGTATCCCCGAGATCCAATTCATCCACACCCAACTCAAGCAATTGATGAGTAACATGGACGACTTGTTTAGGTGAAATATCACCTTCGTATGGGCAGCCGAGCACGCAAGAAATATAGGCTCTGATTCGAATGTTATGCCGTTTGGCAAGGCTCATTACTGGCTTAAATCGAGCGATACTTTCTGCAATAGAACAATTGATGTTGCGTTGATTGAATAATTCACTGGCCGCTGTAAAAATGGCAATTTCTTTTATCCCGGCGTCGATTGCTTTTTCCATACCACGTTCGTTGGGAACAAGTGCTGAAAAAATCACATGGTCTGGTTTGATAATGGAGCGATATACGTCTTCATTATCCGCGAGTTGTGGAATCGCTTTTGCTGAGACAAAGCTCGTTGCCTCAATGTGTTTTAAACCAGTTTGACTTAATAAATCAATGAACTCTATTTTGTGTTTTGTTGCGACAAAGGTGGGTTCATTTTGCAATCCATCACGAGGTCCGACCTCCATGATGGTGACTTGTCGTGGATAACTCATGTTGTCTCCAGGGCAGCGAGCGTTGCTCCTTCGTGTACTTGAGAGCCGATTTCATAAAAGATGGAGCAGATGGTGCCATCACTAGGCGATCGAATGGTATGTTCCATTTTCATGGCTTCTAATACCATCAGTGCTTCACCTGCTTGAATGAGTTCACCCTTCTTTTTTAAAATCGCAACAACAGTTCCTGGCATCGGTGCTGTTAATTGGTTATCATTTTGTTGGTGTTGTCCCGCGTTTTCCTGTTCGTTAAAGCGTGTGACATTCACTGGACCAAGGCTGGTGTATAGGATTGTTTTTTCGTGCTGCCATTCAAAATAGACGTTTTGTGTTTTATGGCCGTCATTTAAATGTACTCTGTCATTAGTCCATTTCAGTTTGAATTGAGCGGATGAATGAGTTCGGTCTGGTGATGTATCTTGGATCTCCAATAGTACTTCATCATAAGTAATGGGGGTAATTTTCACATCAAAACGTTCACCTAGAATGAGATATTGAGCGTACCAGTGGCTTGTTCCATGCATTTGCCAGGCGAAGGTATCGTGATGCAAGGGCTCTGGATTGGAGGCTAAACGTAGATAGTCGATTGAAGTGGCTGCGTATAGAGCTAATAGTTTATCAGGTGCCGGTAGTACGATATGCTCTTGATTTAAGAAATTCGTGCTGATTTTATTGGCAATAAACACAGGGTTATTTAAAATGGTTTGCAAAAAAGCCAGATTATTTTTTACTCCGCCAATGTGGTAATGCTGTAGCGCTTGTTCTAATCGACTCCGAGCTTGTTCACGTGTTTCACCCCAAGCAATTAATTTGGCAATCATGGGATCATAATAACGACTAATCTGAGAGTGGCATGTGACGCCCGTTTCTATGCGTATGTGTTCTCCTTTGGGTTCCTTGAGAAAATGCAATTGACCGGTTGATGGCATAAAATTATGTTCAGGATCTTCAGCGTAGATTCGGCATTCGATAGCATATCCTTTCGAGTGAATATCGGACTGGCTTAAGGGAAGAGCTTCATTAGCGGCAATTCGGAATTGCCACTCGACTAAATCAAGACCTGTTATCATTTCCGTGACGGGATGTTCAACTTGCAATCGAGTGTTCATTTCCATGAAATAAAAGGTGTTGTCGCCATCCACTAGAAATTCGACGGTTCCGGCTCCGCGATACTCAATGGCTTTTGCCACGGCAATGGCTGCATCGGCTAATTGTTTTCGAAGGCTACTTGATATATTGCTAGCGGGTGCTTCTTCGATAATTTTTTGATGTCGGCGTTGGATAGAGCAGTCTCGTTCAAACAGGTGAACCACGTGGCCGTGGTTGTCCGCCATGATTTGCATTTCGATGTGACGAGGCTCGCTGATGAGTTTTTCAATCAACATGGTATCATCGGCAAAACTGGCTTTGGCCTCACGGCGTGCACTGGCTAGGGCTTGGTTGAATTCGGAGGTTTTGAGTACCGATCGCATGCCTTTGCCACCACCGCCACACGCAGCCTTTAATAGAACAGGAAACCCTAATCGCTCGGCTTCGAGTAGGAGCCGTTCATCCGATTGGTCAAGTCCATGATAGCCAGGTGTTAAAGGCACATCTGTTTTTTCAAGTCGTTGTTTCGCTAATTGTTTAGAGGCCATTGCTTCCATGGCGGAAACGGATGGACCGATAAAAACGATCCCTGCCTGTTCACATGCTTGGGCAAACTGTGTGTTTTCAGATAAAAAACCATACCCTGGATGGATGGCTTCGGCATGGCTTAGTTTGGCAACCGTGATGATGGCATCACGATTCAAATAACTGTCGGCGGCAGCAGGGGGGCCTATGCAAAAAGCACTGTCTGCTAGGGACACGTGTAAGCTGTCTGCATCGGCGGTGGAGTAGACTGCAATGGTCATGATGCCCATGCGTCTAGCGGTACGTATAATACGGCAGGCGATTTCACCGCGGTTGGCAATTAGAATTCTAGTAAACATATATCCCGTAGCTTTGGGAAGCCAAGACTAAATGAGACTATATTATGATGGTTCAAGATGGAAAATGCTATACCTGCTAATTCACGGTAAATTTGTTCTCACGCAATTATCTGCTTTTCGTGCCCGTTCTCTTGTCCGAATTCTTATCTAACAAGGGCGTGGGCTTCATTCACGGGCACGTAATGGACACCACATGATAAAGATCCACCTCACGAAGACTGT
>JAUYQG010000073.1 GCA_030695645.1 Legionellaceae bacterium | reverse complement strand
AAAGACAAAAAGTGGAGACTGTCTCCAGCCTATGATCTTACCCCGGCCATGCCTGTAAGCCTTGAGCATCGTGACTTGGCATTGATATGTGGAGATCAGGGGCGATACGCTAACGCAGATAATCTATTATCTGAGAGCGCTTGTTTCTTACTGGAGAAGGACGTCGCCAATAAAATTATTCAAAAGCTGGAAGAACAAGTAAAGAAAACTTGGTATTCTACCGCTCGATCAATTGGCGTCACAGAACACGATTGTGAGATTATTCAAAGCGCATTTGTATATCCTGGTTTCAGACAGCAAAAAGCGGATGGTTGATACGATCGCACTTCCCCCCCCCGGCTTTGGAGAGAAGACGTATCGATATACGCCTGTCATTGTGTTATCTCAAGATAATTTTGATGCTGATGGCCATGTGTTATGGACAAAAGGCACACGCGTGAATGCCTTGGAGAACATGTCAACCTATCAACCCCTTTGGTTATTATTGGATGCGGATGATGTGGCACAGGTGCGTTGGGCGAAGCGCATGTTACATCGGCATGTCGATGCTAAAGTGATTTTAACCGGTGGTGAAGTGGGCAAGATGGAGCAGGAATTAAACCATCCCATTTATTTCGATCAAGCAGGTCGAATTAGCCATCAATTAGGAATCAGGCGCGTGCCCGCACTTGTGTAACGTGACCTGAATATATCACAAAAATAAATTAAAAACGCCTGATCACCTTATAGGTACAGGGTAATCAGGCGTTTTTAATTTATTTTAGTGATATATTCAGGGTATACAAATGTCCAATTTCGTCAACCCTGATTAGCAAGGCTTTTAAGCCACTCTTTTGCTTCGTGACTTACCTTATCATCATTCAAAGCAATTTCTTGAACGCTATTTTTGCGATCACCTTCATCACCATACATATCATCAAGTACTTCATGCCAAAGAGTAGTAACTGTAGAGGAAGGGAGCTTTCCAACTTGATCAAGGATGCCATAAATTCTATCTCGCCAATATGCATCCATTGCTTTGTCCATCCATGAGACAACTTCAGGCGTCAATCCTACCTCATCAAGACCTTTTCCCTCTCCAAAACCTTTCTCAAATTTTTTCGTCCTTAAATGGGCATATTTTTTTCCGTATACACCATTAACCCAATCCATAATCTTTTTTCCTAATTGAATACCTTGGCTTGAATTAGGATCATGATTGAGATTAGCTTTAACCTCGTCTACCAACAGATTCCATTCTCTTTCAAATTGAGCTTTCTGTTCGAGAGTTGTATTGGTTTTTAATTCTTTTTCAAATTCTACATATTGCTTCAATTCGTCAGGCGTAAATATTTCTTTAACCCAGCTATGCTCTAGTTGTTCTGTCATTTTATATACCTCTATTAATTGAATAATGGTTCTCCAAGGAATTGATTGATTGTTATCAACAGAGGAAATTATGTTTTTCAATGTTTTGGCTCCCGCCACCATCACCGCCGCTTTTTGTTCTAACACTTGGGCTTGGGCTTTAAAATGTTTCAGCGGATTACTTTCTTCAGAGAGCAAATTTGTGATTTGTGACAACTCAAAACCAAAAAATTTCAAAGCAATAACCTGTTGCAATTTCAACAAATCCTTCTCAGAGTAAACACGGTACCCATTGGACAGTCGTAATGAAGGCCTAAGTAAACCAATACGATCATAGTGATGCAGTGTTTGCACAGAGACACCAGTTAAGTTACTTAAATCTTTTACGAACCATTGAGTCATCGTATTTCCTCCTTAAAAACAAAGATAAAGTATATAGCAACAATAGGGTCAAGCATTTTTTTAATCATAGGCGTAACTACTCACTCCGTAGCAAGGAGCGGCCATATTTGGCGCATCTTGAACGAAAACGATTTCGAAAAATGCTCACATACCCATGTATGCTGCGCTTTTTCGAAACCGTTTTCGTTCAACCTGCACTCAAATCTGACCGTTCTCCGAGCGTCAACAGCATCCTCCGAGCAGTTGCTCATAGGCTAAGAAAGTTTATCCAAGTATCACGCCTGTCACTTTCGTCACTTTATCGATGTTTATTTGTTCTACAGGGATTCGCTACTCGAGGTGTGGATATTATTGAAACGAAAAAGCGCTTTACAGCAAGTTAATTGCCAGAAGACTCTGGCTTAATATAACAACCCATTTACATTTAAAAATGTAAATTTAAATTAAGCCAGAATTGGTCGAGCATATTACCGATTTGTTAATGCGGAGACAGGGTCGACTTCTTCATCTTCAAGAATTTCAACTCGGCTCTCGCTATCTCCAGGCTGTTTAACAGCTGTTTCAGCAATAATTTGTAAACCTTGCCGGACTTCCATCTCACCATTTCTATTATCCGAGGCTAAAATTGTTGTGACAGTCGTGCCATTATCTTCTGTTTTTTGAGAGGCGCTGAACATGCTGATTTCATCGCAAGACCAAGTGCCCCATCCTTCATATTTAGAACGCCAATCCAAGGAACCTCTTTGCTTTAAACCGGAATTAGACCATTCATTTGGTAGAATGATTGCTTATCCCGCAGAAGCTGACTACACTCAGGCGGATTGCCATAGTTTCCATTTGTGATTGGCGAAGCCGCAGCTCTAGCGTTCAACCATTGCTCTTCGAGGATTTTTTAATTTTATGGCGCTTCTAGGGCTTTCACCCGTTCTATCAGCTCTGTAGTCTCAAACGTTTTATGGTGCACACCAAGAAGAGTAGATATTCTACCGGCTTCTTCCGGTATTATTTTACCTGTCTACACTGCTTTCAATGATTCCAAGCCAAGTTGAGTTACCGCTCGTACATTATTAATTGGACTTTGGACAGAAAGACATGAAAAAAGCCTCATGTCTTTCTGTCCAAGAAACTTGAGATCCATTACTCTCAACCAGTTCATTAATTACACTATATGCAACTGTTTTCATAAAATAGATCGATTTCACCTAGTAA
>JAUYQG010000064.1 GCA_030695645.1 Legionellaceae bacterium | reverse complement strand
TGGGTGAACGAGGTAGGGTGGGCAAAGGAGCTTGCGACGTGCCCACCGTTACCACTGCTGGTGGGCACGTCGCAAGCTCCTTTGCTCACCCTACGAATTCAGTGATATTTTGCGAAAAATAATTTTATTAAAACGCTACATGGCCCTAGAACAGAGGGCCTTATCGTTCACCCAGAATTGCCTGGCTAGACAGTTATTATTTTACAGTTCCATGGCATAGGATTATACTCTCTAATCTCTGTAATGGGATTTAAGGTGCTGCCGTCATGAAACGTACGACTTATAGAAATATACAGAATTGTTTACTCTTTTTTACGATCCTGGTTTTGGTTTTTGCCTTCTATTCTGAGTATATTCAGAAATTAGAGCCATGCCCTTTGTGTTTGATGCAACGGTTTTGTGCGTTTTTATTTGGATTTCTCTGCTTAGCGGGATTAGGCTTGAGGACATTACACCGAGCGCGTATGTTGGCGATTATCCAGGTTATTGTCGGGTGTTTGGGCGTGTATTTTGCCGCCAGGCAACTTTGGTTGCAATCCCTGCCGATGGAGCAAGCGCAGGTTTGCATGCCTGGATTGGATGCGTTGATGCATTATTTTTCATTAAGCACGGTACTCAAGGCCTTTTTCTGGGGCTCAAGCGCTTGTTCCGAGGTAAGCTGGCGGTGGTTAGGATTGTCTATGCCGGGATGGTCTGCCGTTTATTTTGTGGTGATGGCTGTTATCAATGCCGTTGTCGCGATTTTTTTAAGCTTAAAACTTCAGCAAGATGAAATCCAGGCGAAATGATTAATTCTGATCTGTCTAACACTATATTTTCATGCGACGTTGTACACCGCCATGCCCACACCAAGGCGCGTGTCACGCGCGTGACAACACCTCATGGTGCTTTTTTAACGCCGGTTTTTATGCCAGTTGGTACTCGGGCAGGTGTCAATAATATGACACCCACGGAGTTGCGTGATGCCGGCAGTCAAATTATCCTGGGTGGTAATACCTATCATATGTTGTGCGCACCCGGCATGGATGTGATTGAACGCGCCGGCGGTATGCATCGTTTTATGGGTTGGCATGGTCCCATGTTGACGGATAGTGGGGGCTTTCAGGTATTTAGTTTATCTAAAAACCAAAAAATCTGTACCATCGATGAGGTGGGCGCGCATTTTCAATTACCGGGTTTACAGCGTTTGATCCATATGACGCCCGCCATGTCGTTAGAAACACAAAAAATAATTGGTGCGGATATCATCATGGCGTTTGATCAGTGTACCCCGGATCATTGTTCTCGTGATGAGGTACAACATATCATGACGAGAACCCATCGATGGCTAGCTGAATCCGTGACGTACCATCAACAACATCCCACATCTCGTTACGGTGCCGTGCAAGCATTATTTGGGATCGTGCAAGGGGGTGTTTATGAGGACTTGCGTCGTGAAAGTGCTGACTTTGTTGCATCGATGAATACGGATGGTATTGCAATTGGAGGAGAGACCGTTGGTTTTGATATGCCGGCAACGGTTGAGGTGATTCGTTGGGTGAGATCATTTTTGCCTGAGAATAAACCTCGTTACACGATGGGGGTTGGTATGTCGCCTCAGGACCTATTGGATGTGGTTGCTGAAGGAATCGATATGTTTGATTGCGTGGCACCTACGCGAAATGCTCGGCATGGTGCGTTGTATTGTGGCGAAATCGTACGTGATGGTCATTGGTTGAAATTTGCCAGTGAGCATGAGCATGCGCGAATACAAATCAAAAAATCCTGTTATGCGCAGGATCTATCGCCCATCATGCCAGGCTGTACCTGTTATACCTGCACGCATTACTCTCGGTCTTATCTGCACCATAGTTTTAAACAAAAGTTCAATTTGTTCACCGCTCTTGCAAGTATTCATAATATCCATGTTTTACATGATGTTTGTGCTAGAATGCGTGATTTAATTCAAGAGGAGTAACCATGATTGTTATCAAAACGTCCAAAGGCGACATTAAATTAACCCTTGATGAAGTCAATACACCAAATACTGCCGCTAATTTCCTGCAATACGTCCGAGATGGTTTTTATAATGATACGATTTTTCATCGAGTTATTGATGGCTTTATGATTCAAGGCGGTGGTTTAACGGCAACGATGGAATCAAAAACAACGAAACCTTCGATTGTTAATGAAGCAAAGTCTGGAAAAGCAAATAAACGTGGCACTATTGCCATGGCAAGAACCATGGATCCACATTCTGCCACCTCACAATTTTTCATTAATCTCGCAGATAATGCGTTTTTAAATTACAGCGGCGATCACGCTCAAGGGCATGGATATTGCGCATTTGGTGAGGTTGTGGAAGGCATGGATATTGTTGACGCCATTGCCAAAGTAAAAACTGCCAATCGCAGCGGTCATGGTGATGTACCCACTGATGATGTGATGATTCTTAGTATCACTGAAGAAGCGTAATCGTTGAATAGGCTTGATGATTTAGACGATGCTCGCCAGTATGTACGGCAAGGGTTGGTTATCGCGTATCCAACGGAGGCGGTGTATGGTTTAGGCTGTGATCCATTCAATGAATCCGCTGTTTTGCGTATTATGGCGTTAAAACAGCGCTCGATAAATCAAGGTTTGATTGTGTTGATTGCTGATTGGTCACAGTTGTATTCTTTGGTTGGGCCAGTGACCGATGAGTCTATGGAACGAGTCCGGGCATCATGGCCCGGAGCCACAACGTGGGTATTCCCTAAATCAACGCAGATACCGTCCTGGTTGAGCGGTCAACATCCTAGTGTCGCTATTCGTATGACATCTCATCCAATAGCGGCTCAATTATGCAACGATGGACCGTTGGTTTCTACGAGTGCCAATATTCATGGGCAAGAGCCTGCTCGTAATGTGATTCAATTGCAGTTGCAATTTCCGGATGGCATCGATGGAGTGGTGTCAGGTGATTTAGGTCAGGCGAGTCAACCGAGTGCGATTTATGATGTGTTGACTGGGGTTCGTTTGCGGTAGAGGATAATTAATGAGTAATAAGAAGCATGCGTTAACTATTTTTAGTTTAACGATGATTACCGTGGGTTCGGTAGATAGCATTCGTAATTTACCGGCTACGGCCCTGTTTGGTAGTCAGTTGATAGCCTTTTTTATTTTAGGCGCTTTGTTTTTTTTAATTCCAACAGCATTGGTGTCCGCTGAGTTAGCTTCGGGTTGGCCGAAACAAGGTGGTGTATACATTTGGGTTAAAGAAGCGTTTGGGAAACAAGTTGGATTTTTTGCCATTTGGTTGCAATGGATAGAAAATGTGATTTGGTATCCGACGATTCTGTCGTTTGTAGCGGGTACGATAGGTTATTTAATTAATCCCTCACTGGCCAGTAATCCTTATTTTCTCTGGTCGGTGATTGTCATTGCGTTTTGGGGAGCTACGTTTGTTAATTTACGTGGCATGCATTCATCAGCCACGCTCAGCAATATTTGCGCTATCTCGGGTTTGCTTGTGCCAATGGCTTTCATCATTACCCTAGGCGCCACTTGGATTATGGGTGATAATCCGGTGCAAATTAAATTTGATTTACACAGCATTGCCCCCAATTGGAACGATGAGACCATGTGGGTCTCGTTAACGGCTATTATGATGTCATTTTGTGGTATTGAAATTGCGACAGTGCATGCGAATGATGTGCATAATCCGCAGCATGCTTTTCCCCAGGCATTGATTTATTCGGTAGCGATCATCTTGAGCACGTTGATGTTAGGATCATTAGCCATTGCGGTGGTATTACCTCAACAAGATATTAACTTGGTTGCAGGTATTATGCAGGCGTTTAATGCCTTTTTTGCGCGGTATCATTTACTGTGGTTAATGCCTCTCGTTGCGTTGATGTTAGTTCTGGGAGGGTTAGGAGGTGTGAGTAATTGGATTATTGCGCCGACTAAGGGGCTCTTAGTTGCAGCACAAGATGATAATTTACCTCTGATGTTTCAACGAGTGAATAAACGTGAAGCGCCGGTGATGATGCTGGTTGGTCAGGCAATCATAGTTACCATTTTATCGAGTTTGTTTTTGTTTATGCCGAGCGTGAATGGATCGTATTGGTTGCTCACCGCACTGGCAGCGCAGCTGTATATGCTTATGTATTTATTGATGTTTTTAGCGGCTATTAAGTTGCGTATTACCTTTCCAAATCATCGCGGACCGTTTCGAATTCCTGGTGGATTGCCTGGGTTAATTTTTGTGAGTGGCATTGGTTTAATCGGTGTATTGACTACGTTAGGAGTAAGCTTTATTCCGCCGAATAATATTAATGTAGGCCCCGTGTTGTATTATGAATTGACCTTAATGGGTGGACTGTTGATGATGTGCCTGCCACCATTTGTTAGTTCATGGTGGATGGCTCGTCATGTCGTCGTATGAAACTGACAAATTAATAAAACAGCTTGAAGCTCGATTACCGGAACTGGAGTGGAAGTTGGGAGCAATAGGGGCTTATATTAGTCCGAAACTGCTCCCAAAAGGGCTGTTTCGTGATCGGTTCGAATTGACGCCACAAATCTGTGTCGATGAAATAAAATCTGATCTGCGTGTGTTGAAGACCAAAGATAATGATCAATCAGCGCATTATTTGGCGTCTCGAGTCAATCAAAAAATAAATGTTCTGGTACGATTATGCAAAACTCAACCCGTTAAATCGTCACAAAAAGCAACTACGCCTTTGAATTTACAAGCCATGAGCACACGCCAACGCTGGCTGCAAACCGTACAAGAAGACATATCTCGATTGGAACGACAACGGGACGCGTTGTTACTCAGCGTTTCAACCATGGAATCCCGACATGATGTGCAAGCGTCCTTGACGTTACAAATTGAATTGGGGGAGGTTGAACGGCGCTTAACGATGGCTGTTGAAGCACGTAGCAAAGTCCAATTAAACATCGCAGTTTAGAAGATTCAGAGGCGGCAAAGCATTTTGCTTTTTCCGTGGGCAATCGTCCTTGTCCAGGCCAAAGATTAACTGAGTTTATATTTAGAGGAGTTATTACAACTTGGACTTTGGACAAAACCGCATGCAAAAAGACGCATGCAGTTCTGTCCAAATAATTTTAGATCTGTGATATTTTTAAGCTTAAAATACTTGACACAACCGGCTTTATTTGTAGGAGAATATACATTCAGGATAATTAGCAATCTAA
>JAUYQG010000063.1 GCA_030695645.1 Legionellaceae bacterium | reverse complement strand
ATAAAATTATTTTTCGCAAAATATCACTGAATTCGTAGGGTGAGCAAAGGAGCTTGCGACGTGCCCACCAGCAGTGGTACAACGGTGGGCACGTCGCAAGCTCCTTTGCCCACCCTACCTCGTTCACCCAGAATTGCTAGCGGGAATCGCTAATGCTTGTAATAATATCAAAAATATGTGTCGTAGCCGATGCACTATGTAAATTTGCCATTTTTTCAATAGCTGTATCACGTTTCAGCTCAACGGCATCGATGGCAAGCATCAATTTCGCAGGACTCAAACTCTCCTCTTGAATCACAGTGCTGATCCCCTGCTCTTCAAAGTAGGCTGCATTTTGAATCTGATCGCCTCGACTGACTTTTCGAGACAACGGTACTAAGATATGGGGTTTTTTTAATGCTAAAATTTCACACAATGAATTGGCTCCCGCACGCGACAGGACGATATCACATGCTGCAAGTAAATCTGCCAATTCTTTATTGGCATATTCCAACTGACAATAGCCAGCTCGATTAACTAACCTCTCATCCAACTTGCCTGGACCACATAAATGAATCACTTGATACCGTAACAAAAGCACATCAAGAGAGGCCCTAATGCATTGATTAATGGCTGTGGAACCTTGTCCTCCACCCATCACTAACAAACAGGGTTTGTCTGCAACAAACCCACAGTAAGCGAGTCCTTTCTCTTTATCACCACGAAATAATTGCTCACGAAGAGGTGATCCGGTCATTTCAACTTTAGCGCTGCCCTTAATGTATTTTTTTTTCGTAGTAAAGGTTAAACAGATGACCTTAGCAAAAGGAAAACTCAACCGATTCGCAAGACCTGGAGTCATATCCGATTCGTGCACTATCACCGGAATACGATTTAAATGCGCACCAATCACAACCGGGAGTGCCACAAATCCGCCTTTAGAAAAAACAACGTCCGTTTTTAACTTTCGTAATAAAGAATACGATTGAATGATCCCCTTTAAAAGACGCCAAGGATCGGTAAAGTTTTTCCAACTGAAATAACGACGCAGTTTGCCCGAACACACAGAGTGGAAAGGTATACCAATACCTTCTATCATTTTTTTTTCGACCCCATCTCTGGAACCAATATAATGAATAGTCCACCCATTGTGCTGTAAGATGGGAATCAACGCCATATTGGGTGTCACGTGTCCAGCCGTGCCACCGCCCGTTAATACAATATGCTTCGTCATGGTCAGTCCTTAATTAATAGACTTAAATCAATCGCTTGTACCGATTTTGTCAGTGCTCCAACCGAAATATAATCAACACCCGTATGAGCAATCGCTGCAATAGTAGATAAATTAACGTTCCCAGAAACTTCCAGTTCACACAAACCGTGCTTATTCATGAGTACCGCGGCTTCAATCATCTGATAACTAAAATTATCCAACATAATGCGATTGGGCTTTGCATCCAACGCCTCCCGAAACTCATCTAATGTTTCCACTTCAATTTCAATAAATAAGTCTTGTTTCGACTGTCTTGCAAGGACAATTGCTGCCGTAATGGAGCCACAGGCTTTAATGTGATTTTCTTTAATTAAAAAGGCATCATGCAATCCCATTCGGTGGTTCACCCCGCCCGCGCAAGCCACTGCGTATTTTTGTGCCTGGCGTAATCCGGGAATTGTTTTGCGCGTATCCAGCAAGCGGGTATGGTAACCGTCCAATTGCTGAAGATAGAAATACGTCTGTGTTGCGGTACCCGATAACGTTTGTAAGAAATTAAGTGCCGTTCGTTCTGCGGTTAAAATGCCACGTACTTGGCCATGAAGCTCACAAAGTGTTGTGGGAGCGGATTGCCAAGAGCCTTCCCGCACTAACCAATTCACCTGAATCGAGGAATCAATTTCAGAAAACACCCCATTAACCCAAGGCTGCCCACACACAAGCATGGGTTCACGAGAAATAATGATAGCATGAGTCAACATGTCGACCGGCAACAAAGCTGCCGTAACATCACCACTACCGATATCTTCTGTTAGCGCATGTTGTACGTCTTGTAATATATTCACGAGTAAAATAACTCTCCTTAACTTGACACTCAAAATGTCTGGCCCGTTCCTTAAAACTATTCTATCATGATCCCATGCCAATACTTACCAGTCAGCGTAACCAACACATCCTATTTCTGATATTATTGATAGTGTACGGCACCTTATTTTATTTTATAACAACGGATCAGTTGCGTCTCGATTTTTCATCCTTTTATTCGGCATCGAACGTACTGTCTTGGCATGCAAACCCCTATCAGGTGTTACAAACCACATATTTCCCGACCATCAAATACTTATCTCCCAATCCAAATCCGCCTAGCTTATTGATGTTATTTATTCCACTGTCTAAGCTAAACTATCACACAAGTGTTATCATATGGTATGTTCTTTCCCTAACGCTCGGCGTCATAACAGCACTTACCGCGTTTGCTTTGGTGTTTTCACAATCACAGGTTAAGCAACACAAACTCATTGCGCTAATCCTGTTCTTTTCTTTATTTTCAACACTAATCGATACAGCAACGATGCAACTGGGATCTTTCACGGCTTTTTTCCTAATCATAGGATATTACGTTTACAAACAAGGTCATTTTGTCTTGGCTGCGGTATTGTGGGGAATCATTGCGTCCTTAAAAATATTCCCTTGTTTATTATTGTTCTACATACTTCGGCAGCGTCACTATAAAATGCTTGCTATCATGATTGCGACCCTGTCTATATCATGGCTCATACCTTGGTTTATCTATGGTACGCAAGTTTATTCCGATTATTTTAAATTACTGCCGCATATGCTTTGGTTTGGTGATAGTTGGAATGCTTCATTGTACGGATTTTTATTCAGACTGTTCGTTGATGGTCACGATAAAACACCTCATTTATTAGTCGTCCAATCACTGTACGGGTTGTTATCGATGGTTAGTTTACTCTGGTATTTTAAGAGCATGAAAGCACATCAGACACGTTATTTAGATGGCATGGATAATAAACATCATCAGCCATTTTGCTTAACTCTGGTGATGATGCTATTCCTCAGCCCAATGGGTTGGATTTATTATTTTCCACTTATCTTTCTTCCTATGTTAGTCACGTGGTCACAATCGAGAACAACAAAACCCTTTATCGGACTAGTTTGCTTATTTCTTATTAATTTTCCAATGGGGTATGTGATGTCCAAAAACATGACGACACTGTTCGAAAAACTAACGTTATATTCCTTTCCTTTTTATGGACTATTGCTGTTAATCCATCTGCTATCCAAAAACTATCGTACCGAACGTTGCAATCGGAATCATCAACAAAACCTCATGTTACCTATTACTAGCATCCTAGCATTCGGTATAGTTGTCGTTTTGTTTAGCTTACTTTGGCGATTCCATATCGCTTTTTCATCCAAATGGGCGTAAGAACCGTCGTCACAACAACCATCATAATAATTGCTGAAAATAATGCATCGGGGATCACGCCAATTGTTTTACCTACTGACGCAAAAATCAAACCAACTTCACCACGAGGCATCATTCCGATACCAATTAATAAACGATCATCACGTCGAGCACCACCCAATCCACTCACCAATTTTCCAATAATGGCAACAACGATCAAACCCAACGCAATAACCAGGACGTGCCAATCAAAAAATGTTTCCAGACGAACTTGAATACCTATTAACATGAAAAACAACGGCGCAAAAATAGCTTCAAACGGAGCCATCAAATGTTTAATACTCTGAGGATTTTTAATCTCACGTTCTCGTGATTCAAAAAAACCATCGTGCAACATAATACCAGCAACAAACGCACCCATGATGGTCGACATCTGAACCAACGTTGCTAACCATGCAAAACACATCACGAATACAAAACTGACCAATAATTTAGCTTCCCAAGGATCTAAAAATTTGACGCACGCTATCATGTTGCGCAGAACCCAAGGCCCCACCAAGAGTGCTGCTGGAAAAAACAATAATGCAGACAACAATGTCGTCGCAATGGATAGAAAATCAATGCCATCATGCATCACCATGCGACTGACAATGGCTAAAATCACCAAGCCCAAGACATCGTCAAGCATTGCCGCACCGAGAATCGTTTTAGCCTCTCGAGTGTTTAATTTTTTCATATCTTTCAACACACGTGCTGTGATACCCACGCTGGTTGCTGATAAGGTTGCCGCCACGAATAATGACGTACTGAATTCAGCCGTTGGCATTAAAACATACCATGCTAAGAGTCCTAGAAGAATGGGTGCTAAAACACCAATGCAAGCGACTTGCAGTGACTCCCGACCTGTTTTTTTAAGTTCGTCAAGTGAACTCTCGAGCCCCACCATAAACAATAAAAAGATCACGCCATAGCGCGAAAAACTATCCACCACAAACGCCACTTTTATCCAATCATTGCCATCTTGACCACTCAAGGCTTCCAAGACTTGACCCGCATAATGAGGTTCTGTGATCACCGCGTGAACTGCCGCTGGCAATGGAGTACCTGCCAGCATGTCTTGAATAATCGTGAATACTGCTGGGCTGTCGCGAAGAACAATCATCAATTGCATGCCCGAAAAATAACATGCATTTCCTAACAACACCCCCATCAGTAACTCACCCAATACGCCGGGTTGATTCATGAGTTTCGCTAAATAACGCCCCACAATACCAAAAAATAAAATCAACGTACCCCAAAAAATCACGGATCCAGCCGGATCCAAATGCGACGTGCCGGAACTAGCAAAGGATGAGATAGGCATGAGAGCAAGCAAGACACAATAAAACGTTGGATTACGCATTCTCAATCGAACCTAAAAACAAGCATGTATCCATGACGGAGTCCGGGTTCAGCGAGATGCTATCTATCCCTTCGCGCATTAACCAATGAGCAAAATCAGGATGATCGGAGGGACCCTGACCACAAATGCCCACGTATTTACCTTGTTTTTTACAAGCCGAAATGGCTAAATGCAACAATGCTTTGACAGCACCATCTCGTTCATCAAATTGTGCAGCAACCAAACCCGAATCACGATCCAAGCCAAGTGTTAGCTGAGTTAAGTCATTCGAACCGATTGAAAACCCATCAAAATACTCTAAAAACTCATTTGCAAGCAACGCATTCGACGGCAATTCACACATCATAATGACTCGCAAATCATGTTTTCCGCGCTCTAAACCATGCTGAGCAAGAACATCGATAACATTTTTAGCCTCATTCACTGTGCGCACAAACGGAATCATCACTTCCACATTGGTAAACCCCATGTCTTCACGTACCCGCCGAACCGCAATACATTCCAAAGCAAAACAATCTGAAAAACGCGACGACACGTAGCGAGAAGCCCCACGAAAACCAAGCATGGGATTTTCCTCATGCGGTTCGTACAATTGACCACCCACCAAATTCGCGTACTCATTGGATTTAAAATCGGACAAACGCACGATAACCGGCTTAGGATAAAACGCCGCTGCAATCGTCGCAATGCCCTCTTTCAAACGCTCAATATAAAATTCAACGGGTGAGGCATAGGCTGCCGTTGTTTCATCGATGAATTGCTTCAATGTATCATCGGTCAGCGTATCGTATTCCAATAAGGCTTTGGGATGAATGCCAATGGTATTGGAAATTAAAAACTCAAGCCTCGCCAAACCGACACCGGCATTGGGAATCGATTGAAAAGCAAAGGCGCGATCAGGATTACCCACATTCAACATGACCTTAATGGGAAGTTGTGGCATGGTATCCACATCCAGACAAACTCGTTCAAAGGGCAATAAACCTTGATAAATAAAACCAGTTTCACCTTCAGCGCAACTCACCGTAACATCATCGCCATCATGAATCTTTTGCGTCGCATCACCACAACCCACCACCGCAGGAATACCTAATTCACGAGCAATAATAGCCGCGTGACATGTCCGCCCTCCACGATTGGTAACAATCGCTGAAGCACGTTTCATCACGGGTTCCCAATCCGGATCGGTCATATCCGACACTAAGACATCACCCTGCTCAACACGGTGCATTTGACTGACATCGTCTATCACGCGCACACGTCCTTGACCAATGCGTTGACCAATACTGCGCCCTTCACTTAAAATCGTTCCACGTTCTTTCAAGTTATAGCGCTCAAGCACTTGCTTATTAGAACGGCTTTTTACCGTTTCTGGACGGGCTTGTAAAATATACAACTTGCCATCGATACCATCTTTCGCCCATTCAATGTCCATAGGCCGTTTGTAATGATTCTCAATGGTTAATGCATGCCTTGCCAATTCTTCGATTTCAGGAACAGTCAATGAAAATTGACGTTGCTGATGAGCATCAACCGGGATTGTTTTCACGGCATTGTCATCGCAGTAAACCATTTTAATGGCTTTTGATCCCACATTACGTCGAATCACGGATGATTTTCCAGCTCGCAGTCCCGCCTTATGCACATAAAACTCATCCGGATTAACCGCTCCCTGTACGACCAATTCACCTAGACCGTAGGACGACGTGATAAAAATTACCTCATCAAAACCAGATTCGGTATCCATCGTGAACATCACACCACTGGCGGCGAGATCACTGCGTATCATCCGCTGAATACCTGCTGACAAAGCAACCTCATGATGATCAAATCCATTATGCACACGATACGAGATAGCTCTATCATTAAATAAAGAAGCAAATACTTGTTTGATCGCAATCAATACGGCATCAATACCACGCACATTTAAAAACGTTTCTTGTTGACCAGCAAAGGACGCATCAGGAAGATCTTCCGCCGTAGCTGACGAACGAACCGCAACACTATAATCATCGTAACCAATGGTTTGAGAAAGCTTGTCGTAAGCCGTGCGAACATCCGCTTCAAATGCTGCTAAAAAAGGAGCTTGAATTATCCATTCACGAATGGTTTGGCCAACGATTGCTAATTGACGCACATCGTCAACATTTAAGGGACTCAATAATTTTTGAATTTTTTTATCCAAATCATCTTGAGCTAAAAAGGCTCGAAACGCATCCGCCGTAGTAGCAAATCCAGCAGGAACGGCAACATGGGCTTCCGACAAATGACTAATCATTTCACCCAAGGAGGCATTTTTCCCTCCAACTTGATTCAGATCGTGCATGCCAACCTGCTGAAAATCAATCGTATTCAAACTGCCGGCCATCATGTCCCCTAGTCCATATGTTAATGATGCCCCATTCTACTGAATTTACTGGGTAATGTGAATTGGAGTTTGGACAAAATAGCAATTCTGGGTGAACGAGGTAGGGTGGGCAAAGGAGCTTGCGACGTGCCCACCGTTACCACTGCTGGTGGGCACGTCGCAAGCTCCTTTGCTCACCCTACGAATTCAGTGATATTTTGCGAAAAATAATTTTATTAAAACGCTACAT
>JAUYQG010000062.1 GCA_030695645.1 Legionellaceae bacterium | reverse complement strand
ACCGTTGTACCACTGCTGGTGGGCACGTCGCAAGCTCCTTTGCTCACCCTACGAATTCAGTGATATTTTGCGAAAAATAATTTTATTAAAACGCTACATAGCCCTAGAACAGAGGGCCTTATCGTTCACCCAGAATTGCTGCTCTGAGAGGGTGTCCGGAAAGTCGCCGCCTTCGGCGCACTCATCATTGAGTTGTATAAAAATTCCCGCCTATCCGGTTGTCACATATTGTGATGATTTCGTGCCTCGCAATGACGAGTATGTGACAACCGGATAGGCAGGTAAAAATTATCCTCACTCTATCGTCAATATTCAATCCTTTCCCGTTTGATCAAGCGAGATCATATAGAAATGCAAAAAATCACGTAATTTTCGGTGTGATGGCGCATAGATATCTGCGATCATCCACCAAAGCCTGTTATTTTAACCAGCGTACACCATCAGCCCACATCAGATTGACGTCGTCGTCTTTCAGCTTCTAATTGGGGCCGTGTAACATTCAGCTAAGTAAATCACTCAAATAAAGCATCCATTTTAATTTGCCCATCTACAACCTCAAGGTAGTGTTGATCCATCTTCACCCCATATGTGGTGATCATTGTCATAAACAAGGTTTTTCTCGTGCCGGTTTTTTCTTTAAAACAACTTTTCTTTCTTCTAAGTACTTGAGCATAAGCTTTGCTAATCATCAACTCATCATCATAGAACTTAATTTCACACAAATTTATACATTTATCGGCTCTATCAATTACCAAATCGATTTGAGCACCTTCGTCAGGATCAGCTTTTAAAGGTAAATAACGCCATCCAGACTTAGCCTCAGCAACTACCGTTATTTCTAATGCTCGCAAAATATCACGATAATGTAAAAAACAAAGGTTTTCAAATGCATATCCAGCCCATGTATTATAGCTTGCAGAGCCTTTTTTTCTCATCCAAAAGTGCTCACTAAACTCCCCCTGCCCTTCGACCCACTTCAAATAGAACAGTGTAAATCCATCGATTAATCGATATCGCGCATCTTTTTTCTTTTTCCCAAAATCATGAACTCTGTGTACAAAACCACAGTTTTCAAGCTCTTCTAGTACAAGAACTGCTCCTCCACCAGGACTCATATTTTTAACTTTATTAAAAATATCCGTTTGAGTCAGCCCCTGTCTTGTTTGTGCCAAAAGTTTTATTACATCAATGTGTTTCTGAGGATTATCATATAGTGAATCAAATAAATTACGAAATTCTGAAAGCAAGGGAGCTTGATTTGCAAAAAATAAATCTGATATAACTTGGGACGAAGATTTACCTTTAGAAACTAAACTCAAATAATACGCCACTCCTCCCAATGCCATATAAAGATCGATTACCTGCTTCTGCTCTAAATGCACACCAATAGCATCCAAGTATTGCTTGGTTTGCTTTAAAGTAAATGGCATCAAATTAACCGGAGGCTGAGTAAGCCTGTTATGTAACCCACCTTTATTCGAAATTATTTTTTTTATCATCCATTCTGCGGCTGACCCGCAAATCACAAGGATAATATTTTCTCGTGACGACATATATCTATTCCAAAAAAGATCCAGCGCTTCCAAAAAACCAGATTTCCTGGAAGCTAGCCATGGCAATTCATCAAAGAAAATAATTATTTTTTTGGATTCATCTGTTTTTTCAATTTCTATACGTAAAACATTAAGTGCATCATCCCAATCTTTAGGAGGAGGGATGCGATCTCCTCTTAAAAAAGTATCCGAATAAACCGTAGAAAAATTTTTAAGTTGAGACGATTTTGTGGCATCCTTGATACCTGTAAGCTCAAAATATATCCCTTTATCTTTAAAAAACTCTCGAATTAAGTAAGTTTTCCCGACCCTTCTTCTTCCATAGATTGCAAGAAACTCTGGTTTTCTGCTTTCGAAAACATGGTTTAAAAATCCAACTTCCTTCTCTCTTCCAACGATAGCCATTTGATTCCTTTTATTTTTCATGCTCTTTAAACAACTCAAGAATTTCAGATATCTCGCAAAAAGCGCCAAAAACACACATATTATGCGGAATATATAAATATATATGGCATAATATAACAAATAATGGTGGTTTATGCAGAGTATAGCAGGAATTCCCGCTTAAATTGTATGCCAGCTATCCCAAGCAGTATCAATTCGATTCTGTATTTTTTCAAAAGAACATCGGAATAAATGCTAGCGCGACGGAACGCAACAATCAAAAATGGCTAAACTCGAGCAAAAGACGATGCTACGGATTCTCGGCGGTTAACACTATTTTTCAACGCCTGTTTCTTGACTTCCAAGGGTTCGAAATTTACGCATGATTGATCAAAGGGGGTTAAGACCTCGTCCTTTAGGGCGGGGTTACCTTAACGTAAAGATACGTGTTGGGGGAGGTTCATTCCTCCTCCAGCACATAATTACTGAGGCCGTTCAGGCCAAAGTCCTTATTGACTTCTACAGACGCGCAGAAGAGCCCTCGCGACACCAAGTGTCGATATATCCCAATAATTGATCGTAATTGTTTATTATAAAATATATATCCTGCACTTTATCAATATGATATTGATTTTTTAATACAACTTTCAAGTCAAAAATAACCTTTTTTGTTAATAAATCATCAAGACTGCGTACAAGCTCTCGTGGTGAAGACAAAAGCCCCGCGCCGTAAGCACGTAACCCGCTAGACGTATTAATTAATCCAAACTCGAAAGTAAATATAAATATTTGTTGCATCAAAAACAAATCATGGTCATCCATGTTTATTGACTTACAGGCGAAGTAATGCATAAAATCAGAGCATTTTGTGTTGGCTATTATTGGGCAATGACCAAATAATTCATGAAAAATATCCGGCTCCGTTGCATAATCAATTTCTTCGCCAGAGCGTATAAATGTGGCAACCGGGAATTGCTTTAAAGCGAGTAGTGAAAAAAACTCGCGAGCCGGAACCATTGATTTAACAGGTACGACTTCCCACTGAGTCAATTTTTTTAGGCGACAGTTAATGTCTGTTAATTGTGGAATATTATCAGCACTTATAGCTAAATCTTCCAATCCTTGAAGATGCTCATCGCATGCTCTACCAGGTAAAAATTTCATTTGTCGTTCAAATAAAATACGCCATACTTGATTTTCTTCTGTGGAGTACTCAATGATTCCTATATGATTGGGTTGCTTGGCAACATGTTTACTAATGAACGTCATTTACGTCCTATTAAATTTTTTTGAACAAATTTAATAATATCCCTATCTCATTGTGTTAATCAATACGAGTGAATGGGCTATTCGTCAAGATTAGTACTTAAATCGTGCCCTTTTAGGAGTCGTTTTGTTAAAAATTGCTTATATTGTTACCGGGCGAGCGTAATCCTTCCGTGTTTTACAGAATATTTAAAAACACATGGTTCATGATCGAATAAAATTATGTCTCCCTTCAAATTCAGTTCATCTGAGCCCTCAGCAATATGTAATGATATTGATGTCTCTGCTCGTTGTAGCTGATTGGTCAAGTAAACTCTTCCGCGCGGGAAGGCTTCTGTGATTTTATCAATTAAAACGACGACCCCAATGGACGCCTGATAGACATCCAGTTTTTCAAAAAGGTTGCAAACTATCTGATTATCCATTACGTTTATTGCATGTCAGGGACACCGGCCCAGCCTCTCAAACCACGCCAAAAAGCGCTTGGACGACAATTGGGTGATATCCAAGTAAAACGACTGATTTATCCTATTGTTAAAAAGCGAAAAAACACAACCATTGATGAAAAAATGATGGCATAACCAAGAATTAGTTGATTTAAAATAGATCAAACAAAGTGTTTTGTCGGTATAGGGAGTCTGCCTCGATGAAAAAATTGCTTTTCTTTTTGTTATTATTAATAAGTGCACATAATTTTGCGAATAGCGTACAGCAAGATAATCGACATTATTGTATGCCCACACAAGTATGCTGGCCCACAGAAAAAGATTGGCAAATACTGAATAATAATGTGGGTGGCCATCTCATGAAAATTGTTTCTCCAATGGCGGCTTGTCATAAAGACAGCAGCAGCAATGCTTGTAAACAAGCATTAGAAAAGGGCAAAGATCCCTTTTATCTTGAGGCGCAACCAGGCGCTACTCAGATGACTGGCTGGCTAAAAGCTTGGGAATCATCGTCGAGTGTATTTGCAGTGGCTGTTGAAAATAGCCAGGACATTTCACAGGCAGTGTTGTTTGCTAAAAAACATCATTTAAAATTAGTTGTAAAAGGTACAGGTCATGATTATCTGGGCCGCTCAAGTGCCCCTAACTCATTGCTAATATGGACGCACAATATGCGCAATATTACCATCGATGACCAATTTAAAGCATCTGGATGCGAAGGGGATAAGGGCGAACCATCCGTTACCGTAGGTGCAGGTGTACGGTGGATTGAGGCCTATAAAGCAGTCACGGTTGAGCATGGACGATTTGTTCAAGGGGGATTCTGTACATCAGTTGGTGCTGCTGGAGGCTATATACAAGGGGGAGGGTACGGAAGTTTTTCTAAAAAATTTGGCACAAGCTCTGCGAGTATTCTCCAGGCTGAAGTGGTTACTGCTGATGGTCGAATATTAACGGTGAATCGTTGTCAGAATCCTGATTTATTTTGGGCATTGAAAGGAGGTGGCGGTGGTACATTCGCTGTCGTAAGTAAAGTTACTCTGAAAACACATGAGCTTCCAGAAAATTTTGGCATGGTCAATGGTGAAATTCAGGCAAAATCTCCCAAAGATTTTAAATTGCTTATTCTGCAATTTATTCATTTTTATCGAGAAAAAATAAGCAATGAACATTGGGGCGATGGACTCGTACTGACACCTAGTAATAAGATGATACTGACACTTCTTTTTCAGGGCTTAGATAAACAACAGTCTAAAGAAATTTGGCAGGATTTTGTAAACTGGGTCAAAGTCCGGCCTAAGCAGTACCATCTGCGGATACAAATAACTGTTATTCCTGCAAGAAAATTCTGGGACTATGAGTACAGGATAAAGCATTTTCCTGAGTCGATTATGGTGAGTCACAATAAACAAGTAGCTATTGAAGAATTTTGGTGGCATGAAAATCAAGGTGAAGTATTGAGTTACATGAGCTATTATAAATCGCGCTATTTACCATTGACCTTGTTTGATAAAGCACACAGCCAGCGGTTTGCGGATGCTTTGTTTAATGCGTCCAAACTCATTAATGTTTCAATTTTTTTTAATAAAGGGCTTGCTGGTGCATCCAAAGAAGCGCTTGCTAGTCAAAGTGATACTGCTATGCATCCTAATGTTGTTAAAACGGCGGCATTAGTCATGCTGTCTGGGGTCCAGCAGTATGTCTTTCCAGATATACAGGGTTTAAAACCGGATCTGGCGAAGGCGGATGCGGATGCTAAAACTGCCCAAAAAGCGGCACAGTTTATTTACGATATTGCCCCTGGCGCAGGCACCTATGCCAACGAAGCAGATTATTTTGAACCAGATTGGCAACGAAGCTTTTGGGGAGAAAATTATCCTCGGCTGTTGGCCATCAAAAAAGAAGTGGATCCTGACGGATTATTTCATTGCCACCATTGTGTGGGAAGTGAGTAATTCACACAATGGTGACACTCCGAGGTTCTGTCGAAAATTAGTTGGGCTGATTAGCATGTCCGGTTCCTGACGGTCGCGGCTCGGTTTCGTGCCCAGATGCTTTGACTTGGCTCACTGCAAAGTCAGTCAAATCAAAGAGAGACTAAATGAATAAACCATTTACTGACCCAGTTAAATTAAAACGATTGCAAATTTTATTTGTAATTCTGATATTCATTATTATCCTATTTTCCTATGGAATTTTTATATCAAGCACGAACTTTTTTCAAAAATATATTTCAACTCAACACTTAGACGTATCTGTATATACCAAGCTCAGCAATACGAGTTTCAGACTCATGACCCTTATTATGATATTAACCCTCTTAACAAAATTCCAACAACTGAATTACCAGCGCGTATTAATGGCCGTATTAATGTTATCACTCTTAATAGTACCCGTATCAATGGAAACCTTCCCAATTATTTCTGCATGTAGTAATGCACTCAATAGATTAGGGGAAGCCTGGTTTCAAATCTTTGTGCCGGTGTCGCTTCGAGGAACACTCACAGGCATTATGGGTGGGCTTACTGGTTTGATTAATCTCAGAAGCATCGGTATAGAAGAAGCTGCGTGGAATTTTCTCATTCACCGGGAACATGCCATTAGTATTATACTCATCATAAGTTTCTTTTTTTTCTGGTATGTCACAGTAAAATTAGACAATCTAAACATAGAGAAAGACACTAAAAAATTAGATCCGATAAGCATTATGCACTTAATGGTTAAATATCCCTATATTTTCTTAACTTGCTTTTTAATAGGATTTAATGGAGGGATGTTCTATTACACCATCAATCTAATCTCAGAAGTATTACCTAATCAACAACCACAAACCTATCAATATGTGATTTATACGAGTGGTATTATCTCGCCTTTATTTATCGGGCGCCTCGCAGATAAATGCGGCATTGCTTTTATGGTCATTTGCAGCATTGTTACACTCATCATCTCCTCTTTTATGAGCGTTGGATTAGCTCTTTTAAAGGTAAATATACCCATACTTTTTTACCTTCTTGCTTTTATAAAGGGAGGGGTTGCATCCAGTCTGTGGGCATTAGGCTACGCCTTGATAGGTGAGAATTTGCGTAACAAGGGCGTGTTTCGGTCATTTTCAATATCTACCATAGTTATCAATATAGGAATTATCGTTTATGGAAGAGTGTATGCGAAATTTTCTGATTCTTTTGAATTAACGCAATTATTCGTTGGGCTCATAAATTTGATTGTATTTTGCCTACTTTGCTTCACCTATAAAAACCAACTTCAAATATCTACAGACAGCAAAAAGTAAGGGGACCCGGGGATTCTGCGTGTCATCACCATGGCTAAAAAAATGGTTTTTCAAAAATACTCACTCAAAAATGTACTATAGTTTAAACAGAGGTGTATCGCGAGTTTTGTCCAATACCAAAGTAGTTACTTTACAGCGCCTTAACTTATAATTTTATATTTGAAAGCTCAGGTGCCTAGTTATGAAGCAGTGTCGTTTTAAGGAGAGAGTTATGTTCGATATAAAAAACGATGGGGTGTTCTTGACAGTGAATGAGCTTATGACCTATCTCGATGGCATCGATGTGATAACAAACCCGCTAACTATTTTTAAGATGCATTTTGATGTAAAATTATTTATTGAGTGTGTAAAACAATCAAATCATATCAAAATAGCCCCCTCCACTGACGGAGTTATTTCGCACGTTCAGGACAATGATATAGCAAATGCACTTGATCACTCCAGCTCTAGTAAATATTTTGGATGGCACATTGATGGTCAGTATTTGGCCAGAGTTCCGGAGATTGTTTTACTGTATTGCATTGATCCTGGCAATCAAAATATTAAAACAATATTTGCAGATTCGTATAGCTTAATTAAAATTCTGAGAAGAAGAGAATTATTAGATACCGCTAAAGAGTTTGATTTTATTTATAGAAAACAAAACGAGGGTAAAGATTATCGACTTAGTTTAATCAACAAACACCCAATTACTGGGGACGAAGTTATTTTTGTGGGCGATTATAGTCCTGTAATCAAATTGGTTCCAAAAATAGACAGTAATAAAACACTTCAGGATGCTAAAGATTTCCATTCGATATTAGCTGATATGGTATCAAACGAACTTCATTATAAAGTGGTTGAATGGGAGTCAGGACAAATGATTGTGTTTGATAATATTAGATTACTTCATGGACGAGGTGAGCCCGAAGGCAAATATAAAAATAGAAAAGATCCAGCCCGACATTTATTACGAATTTGGCTAAATAGGATTTAACCATGAGAGTTATGACGCTCAACGTATGGGGCGGTAAGGTGTATTCCCCGCTTATGGATTTTATTACCAAATATGCAAATAAAGTTGACATTTTCTGTTTTCAGGAAGTATTGTTTGGTTCTGATGAAGTGTTTACAAAAAAACATATGGGGAGAGTTAATATTTTTTCAGAAATTCAAAAACTTCTCCCAAATTTTATACCCATAAATTATTATGCACCTGATAATGTTACCTATTTTTTAGATGATTTATTACCACATGGAACACTTTCAGGCCAAGTTATTTTTGTTCATAACTCTTTAAGTATCATTTCAAGCGATAACTTCCGTGGACATAAAGGAGAAAATCACTTAAAAATAGATTTTGGTGGTGATATAACTGGAAGTTTTCAATGTGTTACAGTTATGGATAAAACGAACAAGATCACAACCATTGTGAATATTCATGGATTATGGCAAAAAGAAACGAATAAATTAGATACCAATAATCGATTGCTACAATCCTATACTTTTTGTGATTTTATTAAATCAAGAATTAAGCATTTAATATTATGTGGTGATTTCAATTTATTACCATGCACTAAAAGCCTAAACATGATTGAACAATTGGGAATGATTAATTTAATCAAGACATTTAATATTAACTCCACAAGAAGTAATCTTTATACTAAAAAAGAAAAGTTTGCTGATTATATTTTTATATCACCTGATATCAACGTTATAACCTTCGAGGTGGTGCAAGAAACCGTGTCTGATCATTTGCCATTATATTTGGACTTCTCAGTAAGCGTTTAATTAACCCCATCGGCGTTGTTTCTTAACCCATTAATTGACCATCTCGATCTGATCAATTAATGGGTTAAGAACTGGACTTTGGACAGAAAGACATGAAAAGGGCCTCATGTCTTTCTGTCCCAGCAATTCTGGGTGAACGATAAGGCCCTCTGTTCTAGGGCTATGTAGCGTTTTAATAAAATTATTTTTCGCAAAATATCACTGAATTCGTAGGGTGAGCAAAGGAGCTTGCGACGTGCCCACCAGCAGTGGTACAACG